>CAYFOO010000050.1:0-10274 GCA_964344775.1 uncultured Candidatus Peribacteria bacterium | reverse complement strand
AGCTAAAATCCTTACACACTCGCTATAAACGACTTTCACAGAGTTTCCTTAAGTTACTATGTTTCTGAGGTTGTGGCTAAAAAAATAAAAGCAGTAGCTTTTGAAGTTTTAGAAAGTAGGGGATTACCAGAAAGTACTTTGCCGAGGATTGTTTTGGAAGTTAATTTTTTTGATTTAACAAATGAAAAGACAAAATTGCCTGTCCCATATCCTAAAAAAGAGGATGAAATCCTGGTTGAAGAACCAGATCTACTTTCAAAACTAAATAATGGTGAAACTTTTAGATCTTTAATAGATAGAGTTGATGAATATTTGAAAAATCCAACTAGAAGATGTCGACCATGTAGTGTCTAATTTTTGTGAGAGGAGAAATTAAAAAATCTTCCTCAACTCATTTTCCCAAAGATTTTTCCATTCATCCAAACTTTGATCCAACAAAGTTTCTGATTCAGCGGCGAGTGCAATTTTAAATTCCTTGGTGGTTTTTCCCAGTTCGATCGCTTCTTCGCCAAAAGTATCTTTTATTGGTTCCGGATTTTTGGTAGTCACAATCACTCCGAGATCTTCTCCAAAAAGAAATCCAGGTACATTTTCTGTTGGAATCTGAATTTCCGCTCCGAGGTTGCCTTTGAAACAAGACTTTAAAACTGAGACAATCAAACCTCCACGAAGGATAGGATTGGCGGTGGAAATTTTATTTTTGGTAGCAATTTTTTGAAGTTGAGACGCAAGATTTTTCACTTCCACAAGATCAATTTCAGGAATTCGAAAGTCTTCTTTTTCACAAACTTTTAAAAACTCTGATCCACCAAGATGATCTGATCTTTTTCTGATGCAAAAAATAGTTTCTCCGGCCTTTTGAAAAGCCAGTTGTGGTACTTGCTTCGGATCATCCACGCGACCAAAAACCGAGATGATGGCGCTGGGAGGGATGCTTTTGCCACGAGTTTCGTTGTAGAGCGATACGTTTCCGGAGACGATGGGGATTTCGAGGGCTTCGCAGGCCTCTTTTACGCCTTCCATTCCAGCGACAAATTCTCCCATTTGCTCACTTTTTTCTGGATTCCCAAAGTTCAGACAGTCGGTTGCAGCCAAAGGGATGGCCCCAACACAAGCGAGTTTGATCGTAGCTTCACAGACGGCATTTATGGCCGCGGCTTTGGCATCAATTTTGGCCAGATTTGGATTTCCTCCGGTGGCGATGGCGACGCCGGTTTTTGATTTATCACCTGGTAATTCATCAAAATCTCGAAAAGGTGTACAAATCGAAGCAGCTACTTTTCCTCGTTCTCGTGCAGTGTTTCCCTGCACATTTTTATCATATTTTTCATAGATCGGTTGCGTATTGGCGATATTTGGAGAGCTCAGGAGCTTTTCAATTATTTCTGGGATTTTCATCCACGTCATTCTTTCTTTTTTTAGCTAAAAATCAACTTGACATTTTCACTATAAAATGCTAATAAAAAATTAAGAAAAAATGTTTTTATAAAAAATCAAATAAATCACAAACAAAAACCAAAGGTTTAGTAGTTCATCACCCTTAAAAAATGTTTGTGATTCCTTTTTTATTTAGTCTTCAGATTTTGTTTTTTTCGCCGCTTTTTGCCGGAGATATTGATGTGCATCATTCTGCTTCTTTTCCCGAGAAGAGGCACTTTGAAATGCTAAAAAATTCTTTCAAAATAAAAAGTGTACGTCCTTTTCCTCGTATCGAAAAACCAAAAGAATCTTCTTGGGGAGGGCATCTTTCGGCACAAAATTTTAAAACAAATGCTGAAAAAGCAGAACTTTTTAATCATCAAAAATCTGTTCGTACGGTCCTAAAAAATTTACCAGCAGGGCATACTTCTAGTTTACAAAAATTGGAAATCAAGAATGAAAAACATGTCTCCAGGGGTATGGCAAATTCCAAAAAAGTAATTTTGAACACTGGAAATATTGATACCCAAAATGAGTTGATGGCGGTTTTTATTCATGAGTTGGGGCATATCGTAGATTTAGGGAAAATGAAGGGAAAAGATGGCAAAAAAACCCTATTTTATGATGGGAAAATCCCAGTTTTGTCTGATGATGATAGTTTGGGATTTTATCGAATTTCTTGGAAGGATGCGAAAAACCGAAAAAAAGATTCTGATTGGAAAGATTTCATTACGGGATACGCTATGACGAATCCATTTGAAGACTTTGCAGAACACTATCTTTTTTATCGTTTACACGGAGAGAAGTTTCGATCAGCACAAAAATACTCCAAGGTTTTGGCGAAAAAATATGCTTTTTTGAAAGATAAAGTTTTTAATGGAAAAGAATTTCAAATTGAAAAAGTTGTTCAAAATCCTTTTGTGCCAGGTGTGATGTGGGATGCTACATTGATGGATTATCAGATTCGAGATCTGATTGCGGCAAATTAGTTTTTTAAAAATAATTGGGAAAAGCCAAGAATAGGGTTTATTTTTTGGCTTATTTGTGGTATAATTTAAAGATTTAATATGCTTTTATGCCATGGATGAGAATTCATTTGTGAATTACGTAAAAAATACACCGATGCTCACCAAAGATCGGAAGGTGTATTATATCTCAAAAACTGCTGATTATTCTCCAGAATTACGACAGAAGATGGTGGTCATAATTCAGTCCCATGAAAAAGAAATAATTGCCCTAGGAGCACAAAAAAATCTGGAACGTCGGCAAGAGAATGCAGAAATAATGCATCAACGGATGCTACAAGCAGAAAAAATACATGCACAAGAGGTTGCTGCAGCCGAAAATCAACTAGATGCAGATTTGGAAAAAGCCTTTAATTAAAAATTATCATGGGAGATTTGGAAAAAGGACCTGAAAGAAAAGTACAGAGCGAAAAGCCTCGTTCTCAATGTGCAGCTGAGGCTATGGAAAATTTGAACCCAGAAGAAAGAGCCGAAGCTTGCCAAGAGACAGATGAGGATTTGCAAGTCGCTTCTGAAAGGTTGATAAGTTTGCGTGAAGTAAGAGAAAAAGCCAAGGAAAAAGAGGTAAAAGAACTGATCGATTCTACACCAGACCTAAATCCGGTAGAAAAGTTTTTTTTGGCAAATGTGGATGAATTGGCAGGGACTGCCCCGGATCTCATCCGGATGTTACCACTTATAAAATCAGGAAATTTTGAAAGCCTTGGTAAAGGCTTGTCCCAATCAGAAAATATACAAAAGCTTTTTGATTCTATGAAAGCTCATCTTTTGAATGATAAGGAATTGCGTCAGGAGTTTTTTGCTTCTTTGCGAACCATGATCCAAAAAGACGTAAAAGAAGAATTATTGGCAGAATACAAAGGGTCTCTGGCAGAGGGACAGGTGGATGGGGTTGTAAAAGCACTAGACGACCTTATTGCCAATCCAGAAAATCAAGAGCCATTGATCAATGCCTTATTAGATCAGAAAAATCTTCCGACATTGCTTTCTGGAGAGATGAATTGGGAAGATATGAAAAGAATTGCATCAGGAGTAGATAAAGCTTGGGATGAGGTGCTCTTGGGGGCTTTTGAGGGAGCAAAAATGTGGGGAGCAGATGTGGTAAACGATGGACTGAATACAGTTAAAGGCTGGGCGAATGAGGCAACCAGATATTTTGGATATGAATTTGAAGTACAAGAAAAACTAGATCTTGGGAAAGAAGATGTTCCTGATTTTATCTCAAAACCAGAAAATGCAGAAAAATTAGCTGCTTTTTTGGAGGCGAATCAGGATGTTTTGAAAGGGGCTGGACGAGACCTGCCTGTTCTTTATCTAGGAGTTAAGGCCATTGTGAATAATGATTTGGATAATCCTGCGATAAAGGCACTCACAGAAAATAAATCTTTGACTGAATTAATGGGGAAATTGCGAGAGTTTGTCGGCAAAGAACCAGAATTTCGAGAAGAGTTACTCAAAAATGCAGAAGCAGGAGTTCTTGCCGCACTAAAGACAATATCTCCTAATCCAGATGCAACTGATTGGGGAGCAGTAGGAGGAGAAATCAAAGATTTGATTTCAGCTAGTCCGGAATTCCAAGAAAACTTTTTGGATTTTGCATTTTTGCAGTTCGAAAAAGGGCCCCTAATCGAAGCGATTCAGGGGAAAGGAGAACCAACAGAAATTGCCGGAGAAATTTTGAAAGTTCCATTTGTGAAGACTTTAGCAGGAAATTTATCGGATAAACAAAAAACACCACAACTGCGAAACTTGATTGCTGAGATTGGGGTTAATGCAGGATTTAATTATGCGGGGGAACAGTTAAAAGATAATTTGAATTATAAAGTGCTAGAAGGAGAACTAAAAAAATTAGCTCAAGATCCGGAGCTTCAGGATGCCCTATTCAATATGCTCAGTTCGGAGAATTCAGCAGAACTTTTGCAAACTTTTCAAGAAGTACAAAATGGGAATCTTGAGAATCTTTCAAAACTACTAAAAAATGAAAATGCAAAGGTAATTCTGGAAAAAGCTGGTGGATTTTTATCTAAAAATCCAAAAGCACAGAAAGTTGTTTTTGATCAGGTACTAGCTCAAGACGAAAGATTGAAACCACTGGAAGGATTTCTCCAGCGTGATCCAGATGGGATGCAGGCGGTTTTTGAATTAGCGGCTAATCCAGATGAATTGGGGAAAGTAGTAGATACTCTTGATCCAGTCTTAAAAGAACTCGAAAAAGAAGCCCCAGATCCAAATGTGATTTTGAGCCATGCGGAGAAGCTCCTCGGTAATCCAAAAATTAAAAAACTAGTAGAAAATCTAGCGGCTGATTTTCAAAAAAATCCAGATGCTTGGAAAGGGCAAGTGGATCAAGTGGTAGATCAGGTAATTCCTTCTGTCCAAAAATCAGTTCGAGATTCTCTTGCAGATTTTTTACCAGCAGACAGTCTTGGGGCAGTCGATAAAGCGTTAGAATCTGCTGGTCAGGTTTTGAAAAGTGATCCAGGATTACAGAATTCTCTCGTAGATTTTGCAAAAGAACCGAAAAACATTGCGACTATTCAGCAAATTTTGAAAGCTAAAGATAACCCGGTTCAGTTGATAAATACCGTGGGATCAAATCCAGCTCTGGTGGGAGTAATTGGCCAGATGAGAACAGTTCTCCTAAAGGATTCTGCAGTGCGAGAATCTCTGACTACTGCGGTTTTGGAATACATGGATAATGTGAAGAAATTAGGTGCAGCCTCTTCTGCTCCGACCGAAAGTGCCTCCGGAGGAAGTGAGTCAAAATTGGTTGCTTCAGATGATGAGACAAATTTAATTGAAAGTGCAGACATTTCTCCGGAACAGATCCTGGATGCGATTTTGGCAAATAAGGGAATTAAAGATCTTGTAGACAGTACTGTGGATCAAATAGCAGAGAGGGATAATCCAGGATGGAAAGACGCACGAGAGAAAATGTTTAAAAGAGGTACAGAAACAGCCATAAAAGTAACTAGAAATATACTTAAAAAATTCAAAATTGATGATCAAAAATGGAATAAAGTAGAGGGGGCTCTTGTTAAATTTATGGGAGAAAACCAAAATGTTCAACTGGCTTTATTAAATCTTGCAAAAGATTTTAAAACAGCGAAAAAATTTATGCATTTGGGGGAGACACGTGATTTTTCTCTAATAGATAATCCAGAAGTGAAAAAAATTATGGCAGAAGTGGCCAAATTCTTCACCGAAAGTCCAGATACGTGGAATACTGCAGTTAATATGACAGCAGAGACGGTTATTGATACTGGATTGGCAGGAGAAACTGAAAATATGAAAAGGAAATTGAAACAAGATGTCGCCGATTCAAATCTAAATCCAAGTATTATTAATCCTGAAACAATAAAAGATATTATTGAGGATTTGGAAGATATGGAAGGTGCTGGAAATATTAGAACTGGTTGGAATGGAATTACTATTGCAGGGCATTTAGGATTAGATCGAGAAAAATTAGCAGCAACAATTTTTAATCCGTTTAATCACTTTAAAATTTTTGATTAAACTCTTGTTATTTTCTCCAAGATTTGGCACACTTTGCCCGATGAAAAAGTGTTTGTTCTTATTTTTGTTTTTCGGTCTCAGTCCGGTTTTTGCTCAAGAAGAGGGACTAGGATCTGAAGTTCCTACGCTTTCAGAAGTAGTGACTACAGAAAAAAAAGAAGAAATTTTGGCTGTTGCTGAAGTGGTAGAAGCTAAAGAAGAGGAAGAATTTGCAAAAGCTTCGGTTGACACAAAAGAATTTGCAGAAAAGGATATTGTTCCAGCAATTTTGACAGAGGAATATGTTCGACTAGGAGAAATAAGTGCTTTCGATGCTTCAGATTCAAAGTTGCTTTCTCGATCTGAATTTGGAAGCCCGGTTTATTGGTGGGATTTTGGTGATGGTTCTTCGGTCAAATATGGGAAAAAAGCTTCTCATCGTTATGAAAAACCGGGGAGATATACGATAAAATTGTCGGTAAAACAAGGACGAAAAAAAGAAACTACATTCAAAGATGTTTTCATTTTTGATAAGAAAGCAGTTCTGATTTCAGATGATATTGAAGCAATTTCTGGTGTGATTTTACAGGGGGCTAGAAGAGGAATTTGGGTCAAAGAAATTTCTTTTCAAAAAGATGAGAGTGGTTTTTCTGCAGAAGAAGAATTTATGGCGAAAATACAGGAAAATATGGAGTTTGTAAAAGAATCTTCTCTGCTTATTTTTCATACAAAATCGGTGGTAGGATTGCAGAGTTTTTTACAGGTTTGGAAGAAGCTTTCTGAGGAACATAAATTTGAATTAACTGACAAACTTTGGGTACAGTTAGTGGATGATTCTTTGGATCAGGTGGCAAAATTGGCACAACCAATTTTTCAAGTTCTCCATCCTCACTTTATTCTTTTGACACGTACAGAAGCACTAAATCCTATTTTTGAGCATTTTGAAGTTTCTCGAATAACAGAAATGTTAAAATCTCGAGCAATCGAATATCGGATTATTGATGATAGGACTCGAAGATCACCATTTTTGGTATTTTCCCAACTTATCACCTACTTTGTTTCTCATGGGATTTCCCAAAATGTAGTTTATCTACTTTTGGTAGTGCCTTTTTTAACCTTTTTGACAGCTTTTGTACGGCAAGTACTGGGAGTTTCCACTTATGGAGTTTATGCCCCGCTGATTTTGTCACTGAGCTTTTTTGTGTTGGGGGTACAGTTTGGCCTGATTGTGTTTCTAATTACCCTTTTTGTGAGCTACTTGATTCGTGTAGTTTTTGAAAAAGTAGAACTACTTTATATCCCAAGATTGAGCTTGCTCTTGAGTGCTTTGGCACTGTCATTTTTCTTGGTGCTAGGTTTAGCGGTATACTTTCAAACATCACTTAATTTATCACTTACGATCTTTCCGATGCTTGTGATGTCTACGGTTTCAGAAAAATTCCTCTCCGCTCAATCGGAAGAAGGAATGAAAAATGCGATTATTGTTGCTGGAGAGACGGTTTTAATTTCGCTCGGAGGATATTTTTTATTTGATTGGGCTTTCTTAAAAGATTCCATCTTAGCCGTTCCGGAATTATTGCTCTTACCTATTTTGGGAAATATTTGGCTGGGGAGGTTTACCGGTTTACGACTGACAGAATATATCAAATTTCGAAGCCTACTTCGAGAAGATTCACAAGAGTGAAGAAAGAGGGGAATACTCTGTCTTTTAGGCTGGGCTATTTTTAAGTGATTGAGGATTTACTTCCCTATTTTCCATTTCTTTTTCTTTCTCTTTTAAAAGCCTGTCCATGCGTCCTCCAGTTTTGGCTTCAAAAGCAATTTGTCTGTTCCGGGAAATATGACGTACCACATCGTGGGGTTCTGGAGCGTCATAAAAATGAATGATTCCTACACTTGAGGCGGTTTCAATCTGGATATCTCCAAATCCAAAAAGCCAATGGATAATGCCTGTATTGTTTGGAACTACGTTGGTGATAGCTTCATAAGACACTTCATTTGTAATCGCTCCAAAGAGTTCTCGATTTTGAAAAATTACTCGGCGATTGGTGATGTAGATTACGTCATAGTTATAGTCGAGCCAGGCCTTGATAAAAAACACAATAGCAAAAAACATAAAAAGACTCGCAACAATGATGGCAAATATACTAAATTCAAAAAATATAAGTGCAAAAAGGCCGGCAGAAGTAAGGAGGAGTGGAATGATCAGCAACATAAGGAGAATAATGGGATGTTTTTGTACTACTCTTTCGATTTTTTCTCCAGGTACTACGTGAAATTCTCCATGAGAATCTTCTGCACAGTTAGCAATTGCTACTCGTTCCATTTCATAGGCTCTTCCGAGTTTAAGTAATCGAAAAATTCGAAGTAATAAAAATATTTCTGGTGCTGTAAATAGCCCAAATCGAGCTAGATAAAATGGTAAAATAGCGATGAAATCTATAATCCCCCAGGGGGATGTGACATATCGGATTGGTTTTTTTGCTGACCATATTCGGAGGATATATTCGATAGTAAAGATTGTCACTACAATTTTATCAAAGAAAAAAAGGGGTTTTTGTACTTCTTCGAGAGATTTCATGAAGTGAAGTGGTACTACGGCTACAGAAACAATAATCAAAAACACTAAAAATCCATTAATAATCCGAGAACTTCTTGTGCGGGGATTATGAAGAGCTTGATTTATAAACTCTCGCAAGGATTCCTCTTTGGGGACCACTCTGGCAGGGATTTCAGAATTTTTCATAGTGAATACCTTTTTAGTAGGGGATTGGGGAATTTGTGTCAAGGGGAGGACAATTAACAAAGAACCAGCCCCCGCCAAAGATCCAGCCTACGTCGAGACTTTGGCCGGCAAGACGGCCGGCAGGCAATGAACAATTACAAGTTACAAATGACGAATTTTTGAATAAGCTTTATTTTTTTATACGGATTGTTATCGTGGGAGCCTCTTAAGCATATCAAAATGAGTAAAGAAAAATGTATCATTATCGGTACGGGACCGGCCGGATTGACGGCAGCAATTTATACCGCGAGAGCGGAGCTTCAGCCTCTTGTTTTCGAAGGAATTGAGCCGGGGGGACAACTCATGGGGACGACCGAGGTAGAGAACTTCCCTGGGTTTCCGGAGGGGGTGATGGGGCCAGTGCTGATGGGTGATATGCGGAAACAAGCCCAGAAATTTGGAGCGAAGACGGTTTTTAAGTCAGCGGATCGAGTAGATTTTTCTGATCCAAAAAATTTGAAGGTGTATGCTGGAGAAGAAGAATTTACGGCTGAATCGGTGATCATTGCGACCGGAGCCTCGGCTCGGTGGTTGGAGCTGGGGAAAGGGGAAGAAAAATACAAAAGCAAAGGTTACAGTGCGTGTGCGACGTGTGATGGAGCTTTTTTTCGAGACAAGATTGTGGGCGTGGTCGGAGGAGGGGATTCGGCCCTCGAAGAAGCCATGTTTCTCACGAAGTTTGCCAGCAAGGTTTATCTCATCCATCGTCGGGATGAATTTCGAGCTTCGAAGCCAATGCAGAAGCGGGTTTTTGAGAACGAAAAGATCGAAATTTTGTGGAATAAAACCGTCACAGATTTTCACGGAGGAAATTTACTCGAGTCAGTAGAACTCACCGATACGCAAAATCAAGAAACCTCAAAATTGGAGTTAAACGGCCTTTTTGTTGCCCTGGGACACATCCCGAATACGAAGTTTTTAGCCGACAGTTTGGACCTCGATGATCGGGGATTTATTCAGGTTATCGATCAGACCAAGACCAAGGTTCCTTCCGTTTTTGTGGCCGGAGATGTCTCAGATCCACATTATCAGCAGGCCGTGACGGCCGCGGGGGCGGGGTGTATGGCGGCGTTGGATGTGGAAGGGTATCTTGCTTCACTCAATTAACAATCTTCAATTAGGAGTTATTTTAGTATGAGTAGTACATCAGATAATTTTCAATCTCCACCACCAAATCCAAAAGATTATTCTTCTTTTGAAGATTATGAACGGGCTATGAAAATGCATGAAGATTTTTTGGGGAAGTGTAAAGAAGTAGATGAGGTGATGGCCAGGACTGAAACAGAAGAAGAATTCAAACAAGAAATGGAAAAGCTTGGTTTTACCTGTCATGAAGATGAATATTGTGAAACAGAGTGGTGTCAAAAAAATGAAGAATGTTTAGCTGTTGCTTTAGAACACTTCCAAAATACTTCTGATGAATATTTTTTTTGGAAGATGTTGCCTGAAGTACAAAAAATCATTCATCTTCGATTTGAAGGTAACAATTGTGACCCACGAGTGTACGAAACCCATGTTTAATCAAGTTATGGAGGAGGTTTAGTAAGTTT
>CAYFOO010000049.1:0-10309 GCA_964344775.1 uncultured Candidatus Peribacteria bacterium | reverse complement strand
GTTAAATTTTCTCAATTTTACCAGCTTTTAATCAGTTTTGCAGAGTTTCCTTAAATCTGTGATTTTTGTTCGTAATTCACGAAGCTGTGCAGAATGTTCTGAATCAATACTAAGATTCCATAATAATTCATAAAAATGCTCCAACAGTTGTAAATCTTCAATTTCTCGAGTATTATCGAGTGCTTTCGCCACTTCTAGTGCAAATTTTTCATCATAGACAAATTTCATGACACCACTCATAACGCTTAAACTCTCATCAAAACTTTCTGCTCCAGAAAGTGCTAAAAGCTTGATCACGTCATCAAAAAAGAAAGAAATAATATGATCGTTTAGTGCTTTTGTGTTACGAAATATAAGATTTACCCGTCCCGGACCATAACCAAGAATAGTAGTACGGATTAAAAAATCAGGATTTTCTTCTTCTACAACTAAATCCTTCCGATCAAGCTTAACCCAAATTTCATCTTTTTTTTTGTATCCGACATCAAACATTACATCACAATGGAGAAGTCTATCTACCCATTCTTTTTTACCACTATTATTAAAATCAGTAGAAGCATGATGGTTTTCACTTAAAATATCTCCCGTGTACGCATGAAACAAACTTATCCCCATGTAATCCGGCCAATCAAAGTCTTCTCCTTCTTCTTCAATTCGCCATAAAAGATAGGCAGCATCTATATTTGTTTCTTTATTCAGAGTTTCTAATCTTTGAGTATATCTACTCACAAAATAAGTAAACGGAATTCCTGTTAATTCAATTAATTTTTGAGCAAAAACTCTTGCTTCTAAATCAGGAATATTATGTAAAAAATATAATTCTTCTTGTTCTTTAGGCGTTGTTGTAAGAAAAGAAGCAGTACTTAACGCAGTACTATTAGCTAAGCTTTGGGCTAAGACAGGACCTAAATTCAAGTAAGTCTCTCCCCCCAAACCACCTTCTTTTAAATCTGGTCTTTTGAGATTTTCCATTAAACAAATACCTAATTTATTTTATACAAAAATCAAATTATATTGATAAATAAATAAAAACATTATTTGTGAAACTTACCTCCTCCATCAATCTCCAACGCCCGATAAATCTGCTCCAATGCCATGTACCGAAAAAGATTCCGCGTCCACACCATTCGTCCAAATCGCAATTGAAAATTCGCTCGGGATAAAACACTCTCATCCAACCCATCCGCTCCCCCAATCACAAAAATCACCTCCTTTTCGTTGACCAATTTATCTTTGAGCCACTTCGAAAATTTAGGTGAATCAAATTCCTCCCCCTTTTCATCAAAGACAATTACAAAATCCTGATCACTTATTTTGCTCAAAAATTTCGCCGCCTCAATTTTTTTGGTTTTCCCCACATTATCAATCCCCGCCTGAGCTAACGGAATCATTTCAATTTTTGTGCGAAATCCGATTCTTTTGATCAATTCCTGTTCCCGATCTGTGATTTCATTCTTTTTGCCGAAAAAGTAGCATTTTATTTTCATCAAAAAAAGGATTATTAATCCAGGAAAAAGAATCAAGGATTTTATTGGACAAAAATTGAAAAGGAACATAAACTCTGCCCCCGCTTTTCACTCTTTTACATACACCAACAAAAACAAAATCCAATCTACAAAGATTAAAAATAGGTACAGGTTGGATTTTGGGAGGAGGGATTTAGGAATGCTGGAACCTCGCTGGATAGCGTGGTGGAAGCATGGATACAATCCCGACGATGGTGCTCGGGGCGGGACTTGAACCCGCACGCCGTATGAGGGCAAAGGATTTTAAGTCCTTCGTGTCTACCATTCCACCACCCGAGCATTTGAGCTGGTCTGCCAGCCGTAGTTTGCGTTCTAATTTGTGTAGTCCGCCTTCGCATAAAGTTTCAGCGGACAGCCTTCTTATTCCAACTCTCCCGAGGACTCGGGATCGTCGCAAACGAAGGCTGGAGGCGCCACCCGGAATTGAACCGGGATAAAAGGCTTTGCAGGCCTCTGCGTAACCATTCCGCCATAGCGCCGGTCGTCGAAGATGACTGCGTATTTACGCTCCAAAAGTTTTTGGAACTTCAATCCTTCGTAGTCTTCTCCTCTCAAAATTCAGTCTGTCCTGATTTTTATCTTTGTAGACTAAATTTTGGAATTTTTACTTTTGAAAGAACAAAAGGCAATCGAGATTCTATTTTCTTTTCTCTTTTTGTCCACAAAAATAACTCCTTAACTTTTAACTCGTCCCTGTTCCCTAATCCCTATTCTATCCTTCGTGCTCAATCTGAAGAATATTTCCACAATGCTTGCAATGGGAAGCATCCATTTCGTGACGCTTGAGACCGCAACTTTTGCATTTATAAAAAATCTTAGAGGGTTTAAAAATACTATTCGCAAGTTTCAAAAATAGTCCTACCCCCAAGGCCATAATAATCACTGCCAGTAATTTTCCATCTTCTCCGACCACAATGATATCCCCAAATCCCGTCGTCGTCAGAGTCGTAGTAGTGAAATAAAGTGCATCCACATAGCTATTTATCCCTGGATTTTTTGGGGCCTGGAGCGTAAACACCATCGCCGTCATAATGAAGATAAAAACCAATAAATTAACGGTAGAAAGTACCACCTCATGGTTTCGAGAAACAAAGTTATTAGTCTTGAGGAGCATTTTTATCAATCGATAAGATCGCAAAATCCGTAGCGAAGAAATGAGATGCAATAAAAAGATATCTTCGAACAAAAACCGTTGGAAAATCGCAAAAATAATGACTAAATCAAAGAAATTCCAAACGGTAAAAATCGGATTTTTTTGACGCAGAGCAAATAAAATTCTCCCCACAAGTTCCAAAATAAAAAGCATCCCAAAACCTATTTCTGCCGTTCGTATAAAAGCATTTTCAGGGAAAGTAAATTCTAAAAAAAGTAAAAGGATAAAGGCTATGTCAAAAGCCACCAAAAACTGATAAAATAAATTTCTTTGGCTTGGCGTGTTTTTGAAGACTTTCAAAAGGAACTCACTCATCGGAGTCATAGTAGCACAATCCAAAAAAAACTAAAAATTTTACTCCTCTCCATGAAGGTGAACGATCTTACCACAATGTTTACAGTGAGAAGCATCTGCATCATGACGTTTGAGGCCGCAATACTCACATTCATGAAATATTTTTGAGGGTTTAAAAATACTGCTCGCGAGTTTCAAAAAGAGTCCTACTCCGAGTACCATAATAATCACAGAAAGCATTTTTCCTCCTTTTCCTACAGCTGTGATATCTCCAAATCCAGTGGTAGTGAGTGTAGAAATGGTGAAATAGAGGGCATCCACATAATCATTAATCTCTGGGTTTTTGTCCACTTGTAGGGTAAAAACCATCGCCGTCATGATAAAAATAAAGACGAGCAAATTAACAGTAGAAAGTACTATTTCGTGATTTCGGGAAACAAAATTATCGGTCTTAAGGAGAAGCCGAATAGATCGGTATGAACGGAAAATTCGTAGAGAAGAAATGACATGAAAAAAGAAAAAATCTTCGATAAAAACTCGTCCAAAAATAGAAAAAAGAATCACCGCATCAAAAAACCTCCAAAGCGTAAAAATATCCCGACCATCTTTTGACCGAAGCCACACACGAAATATAAATTCACAAGCATAAACCAATCCAAATCCAATTTCTAAAAGTCGAATATGAGGATCATCCGGAAAAATAAACTCCAAAAAGAGTAAAAGAATGAAAACAATGTCAAAAATAACAAATATTTCATAAAGTGTGTTTCGATGTCTATCAATCAGTTGATACAGTGCGTTTGGCATTTGAAGAAAAAGGGAATACTATTAATAACCATTTTAAAATTCTTGGCAACGCAAGTTTTTTAAAAATCAGTATATAAGTATACAGAAGATAGTATATGGTATGTGGGGAATTTTAATCCTATTTCTAAATATTATCTTTCATAATCCCATATACGATATACCACATACCATCTTCTTATTTTTTAAAAACTATAATTTTTAACTGATACAATCCCTTTATGCCGCTTTTTAAAAGTCTATTCCTTGTCCTTTCACTCGAGTCAATTCCCCCTCTATTTTTGAAAGCATCTCTCCCGGTGTAAAAACCGGATCATCCGGATTTTTCCAATTAACAGAAAATGCCCCAGCCAAAACAGCTAATTCATAACCAGTTCCTTCTTTGAACTGTTTAAGAAAACCAATTCCTGACTCAGCTGTTTGCCTAGTCAAATTTGGACCAGTTCGCAAATCAAGCCAACGAAATTTAAATCCTCCGGCTTGTTCTGTACTTGGAACATGTGGATCATCATCATTAAATCCTTTATAAAGGTCATATTTCCCCATGTCCCGAAGTATTTTTACTCGATTTCTTATCCCTTCTACCCCCCAATATTTTGGATCTTCTTCTGGAACTCCTAGCTTTTTACACATTTCAATCACCTGATGCATGTGTTCTCTGGAGCGTTCCAAAAACTCAATTTTCAACTTTTTTTCCATAGATACGTTCTCTAAGTTTCCTTCATTATCATTTGCAGCCTCATTGGGCTTCGCATCTTCCTCTTTTATTTTTGTTATTCGCTTCTTTTCACTCGCTGCTTTAAATTCGTCCCATTTTTTAAGCTGATCAACAAGAATATCGGCCCCAGAAAAATCTTTTTGTGCCAAACAAGCCTCTATTCCTCCCAGGAGCCTTTCTGTCTTTTGTTTTTTTGTGACCGCTTTTTTCTTTTCGGCCTTCTCTTCTGCTTCCAAATCTAAGGCCAAATGCCCTATAAATCCATGTAGTCCAAGTTCTTTAATTGCATTTTTTCCAAACCGCTTCTGAATAATTTCAATCTCTGATTTGGCTTCTTTGAGCTTTCCTTGGAGAGCTAATTTTTCTGCCCAAGCAAATATTTCTCGTGCTTCCCCTTTATTTTTCTCTTTTTCCTTACAGAGAAAATGCAAAAAATCTACGATTTTATCAGGATCTTTAGAAGAAATTAAACTAAATCGATCCAAATATTTTTTCGATTTTTCAGCAGAAAAAAAGGATTTTACAGATTCTTTCACATCTTTTTCAGCCGCAGATTTCAGATTAATCAAAAATCCCGGAAGTTCATCTAGAGAGGTAAATGTTTTGAGAAAATCTTCTTCTGTTTTATAAGCAAAAGATTTCACAACATTTGGATAGTCTCGAGAAAAAAGTCCATACACCCTTCCCCAAAATTTAGGCGTAAAAACTAGTTCGTATTCATGATGAAATCTCTCTTCATCCTCTGCCATCAAAACCTTGAGCACATCATTTCCAAGTCCTCCTGGCAAGTTTTGTGTACGAAAAAGTTTGTGCCGTAAGAGAGTTTTGTTTTCCTGGAAATCTCGAATTGCTCGACCGATTTCTTCTAATCTCTGCAATTTCAGCCCTCGGCTTTCTCCCAAGGATTCGTCCAAAACAGCATTGATTTGGTTTAAAATAATCGGTCGTTTATGTGCTGAAACATTTTGAAGAATTTCCTCTCGCAATTGTGCCGCTTGCATGTAAAAATTGATCTTTTCCTCTGTGGTGATTCCCTCCTCAATTTGAGACAAATGAAAAGAACGATCTCTTGGCGAAAAATAGCCGCAGGACTCTACCAGCCGTTTCAGATATTCTTTTTGGGCTTCGTCGATCAGCTCAGTTTGTTGAATTATTTGAGCCGGCTCTACCATGTACTTAGTGTACGAACTCTTTTTGATGTATCAAGTGTTCTTACTTTTAGCTTTCGACTCTAGACTTTCTACTTTTCCTATTCCCTAATCCCTCTTCCCTTGAATTGGAAACTCAGTTTTTTGTACCAAAATCGCATCTGACGAATAAAAAAGTTCTCGAATCTGTCCCACCAAATAAAAACTTCCCATCACAAAAATTTTCCCATCAAGCTCTTGAGCTTTTTGGAAAGCCTTGATCGGATCTTTTTCTACTTCCCCAAAATTAAATTTCTTCTGCAAAAATTTGGCCGGCCAAAATGCTCGCTCTCCAGAAACCTCTGTCCAAACCACCTGATCAAACTCCGGTAAAACAACCTCAAACGCCACTGGATCATGATTTTTTGCCATTGCAAAAATACCCACTTTTTTTCCAGATATTTTTCTTAGTTTTGACAATAAATATTCGAATCTGTCCAGTGAGTGAGCACCATCAAAAATTAAAAAACTATTTTTTTCGCTCGCCTGCCCGCCGTAGCCTTGGCAAAATCTGGTTCTTTGTTCTTTGTTCTTTGCTAACTTTTCCCACCTCCCCGGCAATTTCACCTTTTCCATCACAAACGCACTGTGTCCTAATATCTTTTCACATACTTTCCGTGCCACCTTTTTATTTAATTTTTGTTTTATGCCTTTGATAAACTCAATATCTAAAACAGCTTGTTGATTTAAAATTGAACAATATTTTTGCTCAAAACTCAAATTCAAAACAGAATCTTTCGTAAAAACACCAGCTTTTTCAGTGGCTAATTTCTCAATATCGTTATCAAAAAACTCCAGATGATCCGCCCCCACAAAGGTCAAAACAGAAATTCGTTTCCCTCTCACAGCATTAACTGCATCCAATCGCCCCCCCATACCAACTTCACAGATCAAAACTTCAGTTCCTGCTTTTTTTGCGGCTAAAATACCAGCTAAAACGATAGCTTCATAAAATGTCGGCAAAATCCCTAATTTCTCAGCCAATTCTTGGATTTTTAAAATGGTTTCCCCAAACTCCTCCATAGAAATCAGTTGTCCAGCAACTCGGATCCGCTCAGTAATTACCTGCACCTCTGGAGAAACCAAACAGGCGGTTCTTAGCCCTTGTTTTTCCAAAGTTTGTTCCACAGATCGACAAATAGTTCCTTTTCCGGCTGTCCCACCCACTACTACTCGCCATGGAAAAGATTTATCCGGACGTCCCAACTCCTCTAAAAACTGATTTACCACTTCCAAAGTAGGTAATTCCCCTTTTCGAAAGAATTTTGCCTCAGAACTGAGTTTTTGTAACCAAATCTGTGCTTTTTGAAAAGAATTCATACATCTCCCTTCTACCAAAATCCCAAAAAAACAAAACCCCCTACCTTTCACCTCTTTCCTGTTCCCTGTCCTTAGTCTTTTTTGAAAAACCCCATCACGTCATTTATTGCGTGATAAATCTTTATCCCTGCACGAAGTGGTTTTTGAATATACTCAATAAAAAGATCACTTAAATCATCGGCCTTTTTGAGCAATCTAGTCATCAACATAATAGGTCGAATCAAAAGCACCACAAATAACAAAAACCCAAAGCCGAAGCAAAGTTGCATTATTTCAGTGGCATTTTGAACTACATAATCCATTTGTGAGCGAAAAAGTAGAGTAATTATACCAGAAAATCAAATAAATTTCCAGTAAATTTAACAATTAATTGCAGAACTTAGAACTTAGTTTTTAGAGCTTAGATTTTTTATTAAAGTTTTTAACATTTTCAATATTTCTAATATATCCTGCTGCAATTCTTCAGATTTTTTGAGATCAATATAATTTAATCCTTCAGCAAGAAGAATTTGTGTCTCTAATTCATTACAAGAACTTTTAGCAATTGATAAAAAATGAATGAACTCTTTCTTAGAATTCCTACCAGCTCCTTCCGCAATATTACTGGGAATAGAAATTGAAGATCGTCTCATTTGGCTAGTTAAACCAAACATTTCTTCTTTGGGGAAAGTTTTTGTTATCGAGTAAACGTTGGAAGGATTTTTCCCAAACTTTTAGTTTTTTATAATTCGATTTCATTCTAAGTTCTAAGCTCTACCTGTCCACAGTAGTTTGAAATTATTTTTAAAACTAACGAAGGTGGAAATTCTAATAACTATTTATAACTCTTTAAGCTTGTCCCAAATCTTCTGTTTTTGCGTAATCAAAGCTCCTAGTGCAAATAATGCGGGGATAAAGTCCAATCCACAGAGAATAATCGCCAAAACGGATAAAAACAAAATTACGCTGAATTTCTTCAATCGTGCATATTCTTTGAGAAAATCCTTCGAAAAGTACTTGTTCACAATCACGCCAGTAAAGATGATGACTGTAAAAAGTTCAAAAAATACAAAAGTAAAAACATAAAGAAACGCGAGAAAAAGGGCAATTGGGATCCCGATTACGCTGATACAGAAAAGGAAGATAAAAAATGGAACCAGAAGGAAATAAAGCAATCCTTTGATAAAACTCAAACCAGGCTTTTCTCGCATGTTATCGGCCACCTCTCTCCAGAATTTCTCAAATCCAAAGTAAAGCAACGTTCCAAAGATGAGCAAAAAGAGCAATTTGCAGATAAAAAACCACCAATAAGCCATTCCTTCCTTGGTCCCCGGGATAAACTGAATATCCCCCACCACCACTTCATCCGCATTTTCTGGCAGCACTTCTGGACCTTCTAGTCGCAGATTTCCACGAATCTGGCTCCCAGGCATAAATTCTACTTCGTCTGCATAAATTTTGACCGTCCCGTCTATCACCCCCCGAAAATTAAGCTTACCAGTCGCAATTTTTGCATTTCCGAGAACCAAACCAGCAAAATCTGTCTCTCCTGCTCCAATAAGCATATCTCCTTTAATCAGAGCCGTATCTTTTACCCTCACCTCTCCTCCGGCTAGCAGAGCATCATCTCCCACATTCCCCTCAATGATCACCTTGCCTCCCGCCACTCGCAGATCATCTCCTGCATCGCCGTAGATCTTGATCTGCCCTCCTGCCACGATCAAATCTTCGAGGACTTTCCCCGGCACTTCTATATCTCCTCCCACCATCACTAGATCTCCAGCAATCTCTGAATCCACATCAATTTCTCCCCCACTCACGTACAAATCGTCATTAATCGGGATGGAAACATGCACATCATCACTGCTTTTTTCGGTGTACGCAAAAGCAGAGAATGAAGCCAGGAGTCCGACAGCCAGGAGCAAGCATTTTTTCATTTTTATTTGTGAAAAAGTTGTAGGTGGCCCAACCTTCGTCCCGAGGACTCGGGACTTCGGTGGGGGGACGAGGTGGTAGGTTGTAGGGACCTAATAAAATTATACCTTACAACTTATAACTTACAACCTACAACCCAAGCCAACGAAATTCTAACGTATCATTTTCAAAAATGCAATTCCACATTCTTCCGCCGCTTCTGGACCGTTGGCAGTTAGTACTTTTCCATCCACTACCACCGGCTGATCGGTAAAAACAGCTCCTGATTCGGTGCAAAGATTCGGAAAATTGCCATCCCAGTTGTGCCCCGTGGCCCTTTTGCCGTTTAAAATGCCCCACTTGAGCAAGTTCCGAGGAGCCGCACAGATCGCTCCCAGTGCTTTCCCGGAATTTAAAAAAGACAAAGCCAGGTTCTTCGCCGTTTCATTCTCAAGCCAAATCAGAGATCCCCCTCCTCCCACAAAAAAAAGTCCATCAAAGTCAGATTCCTTCACTTCATCCAAAAGCAAATCGTTCTCCACCTGACAGTCAAATCGTCCCGTGGAATGTGGCTCAGATGAAGCTGTTTTGACCTCACAACCCGCTTTTTCCCAGATTTCCCGAGGAACCAGATACTCCTCATCCCGAAAGTCTGAAGGAGCGAGAATCATACAGATTTTTTTCATGACTTCAGGCTACTCAAAAATTTAAAAAATCAAAGTCATCCTGACTCCCGTGCTCCGTATCCAAACGAGGCGGGAAGAGGATGGATGCCAAGGACTTTGACCATTGCACACAAATGAAATGACAAGATTCCTTCACCAACGTTTCAACTTCAAACTAAAAGATATACAGGAAAGTAGCAAAAAACTACTTAAGTCGCCTATTTGCTATCCTATGAATAGCTGCTTCTACTGTTCTATGAAGATTCTTGCCCCCATCTTCAGTAAAAAGATGTTCAATCTTTGAAAAGCAATTTCTTCCTTCACAACGAGAACGCATGTCCCCATCTCCCCAACTAATATCAAGAACTAAAGTAGCTAATTCTTGATCTGATAATTTGGAAACGACAAGATTTACTGCTGCACCAAGTCTAGCTTCTTGTTCAATTTCTTCTACTTCGTTTGGAGAAGGAGAAACATATCCTTCTGAAGATTCTTTTAGTTCAAACCGAACTTGGCTTTCCATTCTTTCAGCAGCTCTTTGTCCCAACTCAAGTTGTGCTTCGCTATTTACAACAATAACAGTGTTTTCGTCACCTCTTTTGATTTCATCAGCCAAGACTTGGGGCCAATTTGTTGCTGGAATTTCAACACGGGTTTTTGCTTGTTCGACATTCATTTTTAAAAGGGTTAAAAAATTAAGGAAACTCTGTGAAAGTCGTTTATAGCGAGTGTGTAAGGATTTTAGCTGA
>CAYFOO010000048.1:0-10504 GCA_964344775.1 uncultured Candidatus Peribacteria bacterium | reverse complement strand
AAACTTACTAAACCTCCTCCATAACTTGATTAAACATGGGTTTCGTACACTCGTGAGTTGTACTGGGAGCCATAATGCTATGGCACAAATTTACTAGGGGCAGGAGCGGATTTCAAATCCGGTCCAAGATGTTTTGGTTGTGCACTCTCGAAACGTTTTGGTCGTGCATTTTTGAAACATCTTGGAGCAATTTATCATTCTTCGTTAAAACTTCGCATGACAGGCAAAATTGCTCCTGCCTTTGGTTTGGCAAGAGGTTCTCCTCAAATGACGCTTCTTTGACTCTTCGTCGGACAGTACTGAAATTTGATCTGCAAAAAACTACCAAAAACTAAAAATCCAACTAGTGTTTAAACGAAAAACGAATAACGAAGTTCGAAAAACGATCAAAACCATGGAAAAACTCCTAAAATCCCACTTCGGATACGATACCTTCCGCCCGTTTCAAGCGGAGATCATCCAGAGTGTGCTCGATCATCAGGATACGCTGGTGCTGATGCCGACGGGAGGCGGGAAGTCGCTTTGTTATCAACTGCCGGCACTGAAGTTTGACGGATTGACACTCGTGATCTCACCGTTGATCTCGCTTATGAAAGATCAGGTCGATTCATTGAACGCCAATGGAATCGCGGCCCGGTTTCTGAACTCCTCCCTCTCGCCTAAAGAAACGCAGGCAATCGTAGAAGAATTGAAAAAAGGAAAAATCAAGATTCTGTACGTGGCTCCGGAGCGATTCTCTGTGCCGGATTTTCAGGAATTTTTGAAGGAACTAGAGGTCAGTCTAGTTGCGGTGGATGAGGTGCATTGTATCTCGCATTGGGGACATGACTTTCGGCCGGATTACCGAAATCTGCGGCAATTGAAGCAGCTTTTTCCATCAGTCCCAATTATCGCACTGACTGCCACCGCTACGGCCAAAGTCCAAAAAGACATCATCGAACAACTTGCACTCGAGGACCCCAAAAAGTTCATCACCAGCTTCGATCGTCCCAATCTCAACATCCAAGTGGTCCGAAAACGAAACGCGTTTGAAAAAACACTCGATCTGCTGGAAAAGCACAAAGGCGAATCGGCGATTATTTATTGTTTTTCTCGGCGGGAGACGGAGGAGATTGCTTCTGACTTGGAACGAAACGGGATTCGAGCACTGCCTTATCATGCAGGTTTGGGGCCGGAGGTGAGAAAAAAAGCACAGGATCTTTTTATCCGAGATGAGGTACCGGTGATCGTGGCGACGATTGCTTTTGGGATGGGGATCGACAAGCCGGATGTGCGGCTCGTGATTCATTATACCTTCCCGAAGAGTCTGGAGGGCTACTATCAGGAGATCGGTCGGGCCGGACGGGATGGTCTGCCGAGTGATTGTGTGATGCTGTATTCGTACGGGGATCGACGGAAACATCATTTTTTCATTGAGCAGATCGATGATCCCAATCGGCAGATGAAAGAAGCACTGAAATTGGAGGAAGTAATCAATTTTTGTGAGTTGGATACTTGTCGTCGGAAACACCTTTTAGCTTATTTCGGAGAAACTTTGGAATCTGACTGTGGGAACTGCGACATCTGCCTGCAGGGCGAAAAGGAAATGTTTGATGCGACCGAGTTGGCACAAAAGATCCTTTCGGCCGTGATTCGCACCGGGAACTACTTCGGGCAGAACTATGTGATTGACGTCCTGCGTGGATCCAAAACCCAAAAAATCAAAGATCGCTACCACGATCAGTTATCGGTGTACGGCATTGCGAAAGAAGAATCCAAGGATCTGCTGGCGTACATTTTCAAAAATCTGTACCACCAGAATTTACTCAAAAAAAATGAGGGGGAGTATCCGACTTTTTCCATCACGACCAAGGGAAAAGAATTCTTGGACCAGCGGTTGAAATTAGAACTGCCCGTGTTGCTGGAAGAAAAGATTTCCGCTCCACAAAAAACCAAGACAGATCTGGATTTCGACCTAGGATTATTTCAAGCACTTCGAGAACTTCGGAAACAATTGGCAGACGATCAGGGAGTACCGCCGTTTGTCATTTTCGGAGACAAAAGTCTGCAGGAGATGGCGTATTATGTGCCGCAGGATTTGGATGATTTTGGTCGAATTGAAGGAGTGGGATCACGAAAATTGGCGGCGTTTGGGAAGGCATTTTTATCTATTATCACGCGATATGCGAAGCAAGAAGGATTAAGGCCAAAAGAAATACCGGATCGGAGAGAGCGGCGTCGAGTTCGGCGAGGGTCGGAAACCTCGCCTTCCGGTAGAGGGAAGGTGAAGCGGGGAATAAACATGGAGCGTTATGGACCAACGATGCAGCTAATCCGTGAAAAGAAATCTTTGGAGGCGATGGCTCAGATACGCGGGTTGGCGGTTAGTACTATTTTGGCACATATTGAACGACTTTTGGGAGCAGGAGAGGATCTCGATATTGAGTATCTTCGACCAAAAAAAGAAATCTATGAAAAGGTTTCTGAGGCGATTCGATCACATGGAGATGCGGGGCTGAGGGCGATTTATGATGCGTTGGAGGAGCAGGTGGGATATGAGGTGATCAAGTTGGTGGGAATATTTGAATCGCTTCGCTAAATCAAAAATGAAAAGTGAAAAATTTAAAATTTTTAAGTCATTCCGACTTGCTCGGAATCTGGTCATTTGTGCAAAACGGTCGAGATCCTGGGCAAGCCAGGATGACCAAGAGGTAAAAAGGCCTATTTTCTGTCTTTCCACCACCACCAATTTAACTTCTCCGGATCAGGATCTGGAGTTTCGGCGAAATAAATCGCACAGCGACAGACGTAGAGGACGCATCGATCCATGAGCTGATTTTCGTTGGCACAGAGTTTAAGGTACAGATCTGTGGGATCTTTTCCTTTTAGATCGGATGGAGATTTAATCCCAATATCCAGAAACCGTTGGGCCATTTTTGGTCCAATGCCGGGGATGGTTTGCAAGTTTTTCATTAATTAAAAATTAAAAGTGAAAAATGAAAAATTATGGAAAAAATTTCTAAGTTCTACGTACGCTCTCCAGCGTAGTAGCCTCGCCGAATGGCGATGGCTAAGCTCTAAGCTCTAATAACTAAATTCTAAAGAAGAAACTTCGCCGGTTTCAGATCCTCCATCTGGCTGATAATCGGTAGATCATCAATATCAATTTTCCCCACGTACAGATCAGCGATTTTTCCCCCGTCTTTCACAAACTTCTCGATGTCCTGATTTCCTCGGAAATAAACCGCATCTTTGGTGAAGGTGGTTTTTGTTTCCGTGTTTTTGAGCCCTCGCTTGGACTTCACACAGAGTTTCCAGGCCAGATCATTATCGAGGTTGTGTGTGTTTTTGAGATAGTGAAAGAGGTCCCGAAAAGACATTTTTTCCGCCATGTAGATGGCGACGACCAGGAGGGCAGGGGTGAGATATTTTTCTCCGAGATCGAGGCCGAGTTGATTTTGGTTCCAGATGGCGAGTCCTTCTTCTGTCCGGAGGTAATTTGCCGTTCCTCGTTCGAGGATTCTCAGTGGTTGGACTTTTCCGTTTTCAAACCGGAACACGTGCGTTCCAATTTCATGAGCTAGGAGAGCTTGAAGTCGGTTTTTCCGGAAAGTGGCTCCCTTTTTAAGCAAGATAATGCTTTTTTTGGTCACCTGTATGTCTGAGACAGACTCCTCGATAATATTTATTTTCCAGTGAGCGAGTTTCTTTTCTTTGAGAAAATTATGAAGGATGCTTTCTGTATTTTTGGTGTCTAATTCTTCACTTTCATCAGGGGAGATCTTATCTACATTTTCTCGGAGAAATTTTAGAGCGGATCGGTACAGAGTTTGAGAGACTCCTCCAAAGCATTTTTTGGAAATTTCTTTGAAATCAGGAGAATCGATGGATTCAAGAAGATCTATTTTTAACTCAATATTTTTAATTTTCGCTTCGTAGAGTGGGTAGATCGGATGATCTACTTCTCGTGGGAGTTTTTTTAGCTCATTTCTGAGTTGTTCAAACTCTAGGTTGCACTCACGATAAAAAAATCGAGGAGAAAACTCCGGATTCGAGAGAAATATTGTTTTTTGTTCGGTCAGGTTTTGCGGATTGAGAAAAGAAAGTAATTTAATTTTACTATCAATTTCACAGACTTTTTCATCCAAATTTTTGATTACTTTTTCATCCAAATTGGCCGTGAGTACGGCTGGTTCACCTTCTTTTATTTTTTTGTTTGGATCAACAAAAAAATCCTTTAAATGTTTCCCCGCCAGGATGACATCTGCCTCTCCCTGAAGACGTTTTTTTTCTGTGGGCAGTTTTAATCTTTTCCCAGCAATAGAAATATCCATCACGTTTCCGTCATAGTATTTTTCCGACAAAATATTTTTCTCGGCCAGGAGGTCAATCTTTGCAATCAGGGTTTGTGGTTTCTTTTCTCCGTACAAGACCACCGGTTCGAGAATCCCGATCACAGGCTTACTTTCTTTTGTAGATTCTTTTATTGTGGGGGAGCTTTTCTGAGAAAAAAGGGTTTTTGCTACTTCCACTCCTTCTTCTGGGGTGATTACTTTGAGGTCGGCTACTTTCTCTAGTCGGGTTCGAAGGGGAATTCGATTGGCGACTTGAATTTTTAGTCCTGATCGAGCGTTGAGTTCTAGAACTTTTACTCCTGTCTTGGCGATGACCATGTCTACTCCGAGATACCCGATTTTGGTCATGCCTTGTATTTTTGCGACAGTCTGGAGTATTTCATCCCAAAAGGGTATTTGGAATCCTACAGCACTTTGGCCATTTGGCATTTTTTTTATAAATTTTGAATGGTAGGCACCACCAGTGGTTTTCCCGGTTCTCATATCTATCCCCATCCCAATAGCCCCGAGCTCCATATTGGCTTTTCCTTCTGATTCCATGGTAGGAACTCTGAGCATCGCCATCACGGGCACCATATTGAAAACAATAACTCGTACATCTGGAAGTCCTGTGTCTGTGAGCAATCGAAAATCTGAATGTGGTTCGATCACTTCTTCGAAGATGACCTTGTCGTGTACACCAGAGATAGAATATTTTCCCTCCAGGATGTCGATACAGTGGCGAAAAAGGAACTCTTCATCCAGTTTTTTTCCGGATGCAGTGATCCATTTATTATTTTTTTTCTCCAGAATTACCAGAATCCCTCCTCCTGCATAGCCGCGGTTTGGTTTGATCACGAAGGAATTTGGAAGGCCGGCAAAAAAATCGTGGGTCAGTTGTTTGTGGCTTTTGATCACGTGGTATAATTTGGCCACACCGACTCCTCGTGACTCGAGGAATTGCTTCGTAAAAAGCTTGTCATCGGCGAATCTTTTATTGGCAGCGGAGTTATACCTCGAAACATACAAAAGATTCCGTGCGTTCATTCCCAAAATTCCGGCTGTTTTTTTCAGAGGCATGACGGACAAAATCTAATACAAACAAAGAAAAAATACAAAGTTTTAGATTTTGAAAATACCAAAGAACAAAAAACAAAAAACAAATAAGAATAGGAAATTATTTAGAGTTTGAATATTGGTGCTTGGGACTTTTTGTTACGCTCCAGGAAGCATAAAGTAGTGTGCGATCGTGTACGCTGAGTAGGCCAATACAAGGGCGATGATAGAGTAGATGACGATTTTTTTGGCTTGTTCGACACCGGCATCATCCCCAAACTGTGTGATGAGTCGAATACCACCCCAGATGAGGGAGATGACTGCGATCACGGCAATGAAGCTCAGAAGCACGTTTGCAAATCTGATGATGAGTTTGTAAATAGCTCCAAATCGTGATGGATCAAGTCCAAAAAATCCAGATGTTCCGGTGCCAGAGCTGAAGAAATACACAATGGTTTCGATGCTCCCGATGACGATGATCCCGGCGATAGAGTACGCCATTCTTTTTTTGATATTGGTGAGTTCTTCTTCGCTTTCTCCGTGGAGGATTAGATTGAACCCTCCGTAGATTAGGTATCCTACGGCGATTGCCACCACAAACGCTTCTGCGAATCGGACGATTCCCATCAGTTCAGCTACCCCTTGTTTTGCGAATCCAGTTGAATCGGAACCAACCAAGATTTGTCCTTCTGATCCAAAAAATACTTTTGTTACGATGCTAGCAGCAAGTAGCACTAGTCCAAATCCTACAGCCATAGCCAGGATCTGATTCTTTTTGTTGGTGATGGTTTCTTCTTTGCCTCGGGAGAGAAAAAGCTCAATTCCGCCCCAGATCACGAGGATGATGACCACGGGGATGAGGATTCTTTTTATGAACTCAAAGAAGGTATTCATCAGATTTCGGAACTGGGATTCTCCAGCGGTGCCTCCTTGAGTATAATCCCGAAGTTTTGAATCCTTTCCGCCACCGGTTTGTTTTTCTAGGAAATAGTTTCCACCAAAAACTTCTGAACTCTGGTAGACATCCTCGATTTGTCGTCGGTTGTCTACTGGTTTTGGTGGTGGTCGTTCAATAATAACAGTTGCTGGAGGTGGCGGTGGCGGAGGAGGCGGACCTGGTTGAATTTGGCATCTGGGGGTGTTCCATTTGGTGCATTTTTTATCCCCCCAGGCAACACAAGTTTTTGTCGTTTGTCCGTTGCCGGCCCAGGTAGCTCTGGGTGGCAGATTTCCTTCACAGGGAACATTTATTTTTGTGAATCGGCATTCAGCCGAACAACCATTTTTGTCATCTGTTTTGTTACCGTCGTCACATTGTTCACCGCCTTTTACCATACCGTCGCCGCAGATAGGTGGAGGGATGGCGTCCACACATTCGACGGCCTTTTTGAGGTTTACTCGTTTCCCGGTGACGGTTTTGCCCTCCAGTGCGGGGAGTGGGTCTCCGGAGTCGAGGATACATTTTTTGATATCAGCGACGCCGAGGTCTGGTCTATGAGACATGAGAGTTCCGGCTATTCCGGCTACGAGGGGGGAGGCCATAGAAGTACCATTCATGTATTGATAGGGAGCATCTGATTTTTCTTCTGAAATAAGTTTAAATTTATCAACTGCCCAAAATGCATTAGAATCTTTTGTTCCCCTGAAACGATAAGTTATTTTTCCAGATTTATATTTATCAGGAACTTCAACTTTTTCTTTTTTAAACTTATATTCACTAATTTTTTTTATTGTTTCAAAAGATTTTCCATCCGTAGAAAGTTCAAAATAAAGTTCTCCTTTATTATTTTTCACTCCCATGGTATGAAATTTAGCTTTTAGATTTTTGACTTTGGATTTTAATGTTATGGGGGATGAGGTAATAATATATTCAGGAACAGAAGAATCTATAGGTTTCCCTTTTTTATCATCTTCTTCCCTTTTACCAAGGGCAGCGAAATAGTTATCTTTTTTCTTATTTTGTCGTTTGTACCATCCTCCTTTTTGAGTGAAGCCCGTAGGGAAATTATCAAATTCTTCCGTGTGGACCGTATCTTCCATTACCACAAAATCAGGTGCTGCACTCCAAATATCTACTCCTGGAGCTCCTGCATCTACACTAGTGGCCCCCCAGTTGGAGAATTTTGCGAGTTGATCTTGATTATCGGTGGCAGCAATACAGATCAAGTTATCAGAATCTAATCCACAAGGACTTACTGCCTTGGCATCATTGTCATTTGTATCATTTCCAGCAGCGATCACAATAAGACCAGGGAATTCTTTAAAAGCGGCATCAAAACTCCTTCCCGCACCATAACCACCAAAACTTCCGTTAATTACTTTTGCACCATTATTTTTTGCAAATAGAGCAGCTTTTTTGATACTTGAATTAGAAAGATCTACTCGGATAGGCATAAGTTTTATTCCTTTTTTTACTCCTACTAATTTTCCAGCGACTGTTCCGGCTACATGGGTTCCATGATCATCATCTTTTCCAAGTTTTCCTGGATCATTATTGCCTCCGAACCTATCGTAATTCCATCCGTGATGTGGACACCCTCCTGAAATTGGTTGGCCATTGTGATCATTACACCCTTTTGAGCCATCCCAGAGCATGTCAGCAAATTCTTTGTGTTTATAAAAAACTCCATTGTCAATAACTGCCACAATAATATCTTCTTTTGGCTTAATTAGAGCCAATCCTTCCTCTATTTTTGCATCCGCTTTCGCTTTTCCCTTGGATCCTTTTTTACCTATTGTTTGGCCGGTGTTTGCGTGGCTCCAAACCTTTGGATCAGCAGAGATAAACATCTGTTGATCTTTTTCGACTCCTTTCACATTTGGATCTCGTTCGAGAAACCCTTTTATCTCGTCGAGATCGTATGTTGGATCAAAGTTAAAAATGGCGGAATTATCGAAATGGAGCACATCTTGTAATTTGAAATTGTATTTCACCGCCCATTGTCTGACGGTGTTTTCGTTTTTAACATCGATTTTGTCTTTTTTAAAGAGCACGACGATTTGCCCCTGTACATAGACTGGGTGATCCGGCATCGTGTTGTAGTCCTGTTCCACAAAAAAAGACTCATCAACTTCTGGTTCTGACTCCTCTACTACTGGTTCCGGCACGGGAGCTGGTTTTGGTCGTGGGCGAGGCTTGGGTTTTGGTTTGGGAGCTGGCTCTGGTGCTGGGGCGGGTTCCTCTATCACTGGCTCAGGAGCTGGTGGAGGAGGGGGTACTTCCTCGGTCTGTAGGAGCCACCAGATGATCCCTCCCAGGAGTGGGAGCAGGATAGGCAGTGACCAGAGGAGTTTCTTTTTCATTTCTGTTTTTTTGATTGTAGGTTAGTTTGGCGGATTTGTGAAAAATTTTTTGAATTGTTTCGATCATTTTCCCAATTTTCAGGATTTGATTGAATATATTCACGGATCCGATTTAGTTCATTTTCATTCCGGATGATCCGATCCTCCCTATGCCAAGGCTTTGGAAGGCAGGCGTGATATGATCGTTGCCAACCAAATTCATGATCATCATGATTTTTTCGGATTTTGCGTGTGACGGATGATTTGAATGAACCAATCACGGTTGGTAATTTTTGAATATTACGTTTTTTCGATCCCGGTTTTTTTATTCCCGGTAGGGGCCAGGCATGCCTGGCCCCTACCGAAACCGGGGGATCAATAACAATAATTCCATGAACGTGGTTTGGCATAATCACAAATTCATCCAACGACAAATTTTCAAAATGATCAGGAATTTCTTCCCAACATTTTTTGGCGATTTCTCCGTATTCATTCAAAACCATTTTTTGGGGAGACGCAGGATTCTGTGTCTTTGCAATTTTCCCAAAAAATTCTTCCCGATTCTTTGTATCCCGAGGACTCGGGATCACAAAATACGCCCCGTCCGAAGAATAATCCCAATAATCTAATCGGTTTTGTTTTCGTTCTGTTGATCGGAGGGATGCCATTTGATAATCATTTTAACTAAACCTTTTTTATTTCACAAAGTAGTTAATAATCGTGTAGCTCGAGAGGATCACCACGATCCCGACGATGCAGGAGATGATGATCTGTTTGGCTCGATTGGCCTGGTCCTCATTTCCAAAGCTGGAGACGTAATAAAAACTTGCCAAAATCAGCATGAAGACAGATGCTCCCCCGAGGAACGTGAGTCCAAAGTTCAAAATCCCCGTCAGTTCTTGCACTCCCTGTGCGGCGGCTCCCATGGGATTGATCTTTCCATCAGCATATTGGAGTGATACCACTCGAACGATCACCTCAGAAAGGAACAAAAACGCCACCCCGAAGAAAAAAGCATGTACAAATCGTTTTTCGTTGGTGATGGCTTCATCTTCAGTAGATCCGGTGATGAGATTGTATCCGGCGAGTGCTCCCGTGGCTACCGCGATAGCTGTGGCAACGATCTGGAAGAAAATCTTTATTTGATTTATTTTTGCCGCAAAAGCATTTGTAGCGGTAGGATCTCCGATCACTTCTGTCGTGGGATCAAAGACACTGAAAGCCGCATATTCTGCCACAGAGATGATCGCCAGCCCGAGGGCCACCCACCCGAACTGTTGTTTGTATTTGCTGATTTTTTCTTCATTTCCCTGTGATACCGCGAACTTGAATCCCAAAATTACCAACCAGAGAATTCCGATCGTAGCCAGGACGTGGTTGGCGGTACGAAGTAGACCTCCTTTGTTTGAGAGTGCGGGTTTGAGAAAGTCTTCGGAGTGTTTTTCAAAAAGATTGAGAATATCGATAACCTTGTTGCTCGTCATGATCGTATCATAACCGCTCTTCGAGAGCGGGATTCGACGATCAACTTTTTCTTTGACTTCCGTAGCTTCAGGTTTTGAAGCGGAGGGGGATTCTTTTTCTTCCTTTTTTGGTTCATCTTCTAGTAGATCCACACAGTTTTCGTGATTATTGCCATCGGCAATACAGATGTCGTAGTCACTTTGGTTAGCAAATACGGGAATATTTAGTGTTGAAAAACAAAAAAAGAGGATGAGTGATAAAAATAATTTTTTCATAATGTGCATATCTCCTTATTATACCACAAAAATGGTTGTTTTTGCAAGGGGAAAGGTGGGAAAGCGTCGCAAAAACGGGGTCTAGAGGGAAAGAAAATTGAGATGAGAGATGGA
>CAYFOO010000047.1:0-10898 GCA_964344775.1 uncultured Candidatus Peribacteria bacterium | reverse complement strand
CATTATCCCCATTTCTTCTCTCCGAACAACTTTATTGTGCAGAAAGTCTAATATTTGAAGTCAAAAAATTTAACCGTTTTAAGATTTACAAACTCCGATATTTTCCAGAATTTAAACGCTGTGATGGATGAAATTTATGAAAAAATAAAACAAAATTCACCCCCTCTTTAGCAAAGAGGGGACAAAGGGGAGATTTGAATAACATCGGGAGTTCTTACGCGAAAGTTTCTGCACAATCAATGGTTTTCAAATTTTCAAGTAAAAATAAGTTTCAGAAAAAGGGAAGAAGGGGGCCTAGCGGCCCCCCTCATCGTTGTCTTGAAACAGGGAGATGACACACCTGGGAACTTCGCAGGCGTTCTTTTGTCCATGGGTTCCTATGCCGATAATGGTTTCGGCACATATCCACAGGAGCAAAACGCCGAGATTTACTCCCCAAAAGATTTTCATCGCGTCCTCCTCCGGGTTGCATCAAGAACGAGCTTAATTGCCGCTCCTGCAGAGTGAAATTACCTGAAAAAGCAGAAACAATTGATCAGTTGTTAACTAAGAACTGCATTTCTGTCAATATTTTTCTTTTTTGAAAAAATTAATAATATGTCGATATGTTGTTAGATTTTACTCAACCAAACGCCGAAGAATTGCTCAAAAAACACCAAATCGCTCTGACTCTGGAGGAAGCACAAAATCTGCAAAAAGACATTGGACGGCCTATGAGTATCCTGGAAGCAACGGTTCTCGGGATCCAACTCTCCGAACACTGCTCGTACAAAAGCTCACGAAAATTTCTGAAAAATTTGCCGACAAAAGGTCCCTCTGTGATCTTGGGACCTGCGGAAGATGCGGGGATTGTGGAGGTTTTTGAACACGATGGAGAAAAATACGCTATCGCTGTGGGACACGAATCTCACAATCATCCTTCTCAGATCGTTCCTTACGAGGGAGCAGCCACAGGGATTGGTGGAATTGTTCGGGATATCGTGTGTATGGGAGCACGACCGGTTGGCGTCCTCGATCAGCTCCGATTGGGCGATCCGGATAAAAATGAGCAGAGAAATATTGCTACGGGTGTGGTGGAAGGAATCTCCGGGTACGGAAATCCACTCGGAGTCCCAAATCTGGGAGGCGATGTGTACTTCGACGAGGGATTTGATGAGAACTGTCTCGTGAACGTGACGGCCCTGGGAGTTCTACGAAATTCTGACCTGATCCACTCCTACGTGCCGAAGAGTGCCACTGAAGAGGGGTGGGATTTAATTATTGTGGGGAAACCAACGGATAATTCCGGATTTGGAGGAGCAAGTTTTGCCTCGGATACGTTTGAAGAATCAGATGATCTGGAAGCCAAAAAAGCCGCCGTCCAGGAACCAAACCCATTTCTTGAGCGACACATTGTAGCTTCGACTCTCGACCTTTTTGAAATTTTGAAAAAGGAAGGAAATTATGACCGTGTGGCATTCAAAGATCTCGGTGCGGGCGGCGTCGTCTGTGCCACAGTGGAGATCGCTGAAGCGGGAGGATTTGGGGCGGAAGTGGATCTCGATAAACTACACAAAATTGGCAATTACCCGCCGCATGTCTTCGCTTGTGCGGAGACACAGGAGCGGTTCTGCTGGGCTTGTCATCCAGATTTAACCCAAAAGATCATCGATCACTACGAAAGAAAATGGGAACTGGGATATGTGGCAGAAAAAGCCGGTGCTACGCACGTGGGCAAGATCCGAGCTGATGGGCAGTACATCGTCAAATTCGCTGGTGAAACGCTTTGTGATGTGCCAGCAGAAGTAGTGACAAAAGGTATTCTCTACGATCGAGAATATGAAGTTCCGACGCGATCAACTGCACGCACAGAAGTGAGTTTTTCGGAAGGAGAAGTGGTTTTCAACTAAATGAACGGAAAGTCGAAAGCCAAGAGTTTAAAGTACTTCAACTTCTGCCATTAGGTCCGTAATTTCTGCAGGACTAGCTCCGAGGGCAATTAGTTTTTCATGCACTTCGCGAGTGTTGTTCGCTACTTCTTTTTTAGGAGTTGCACCACGTTGCCATTCTACAACATAGTTTTCCCCATCTTTTTGGATGAAAACTTCCACAGAAGTCATTTCCAAAGTTTCTTCCACGGCAGCACTAGTATCATTTGCTGCTTCAGGGACATCTGCAGAAGAAGTAGAAGATGGGGAAGAATCACCTTCAACAACAGTTGTTGGTGCTTCAGATGCGGTTCCAGAATCAAGGAGAGTCATTTTTTAAAAAGGTTAAAAAATAGTGCTTAAAAAAGCCAAAATGGAGGTCTTTTTGTTTATTTTTGGTTTGACAAAACCTCACTGCAGGGACCTAAATGGTCTCTGAAGTGGGGAGGGGATTTGCTGCCTGAGCAGTCATTTTTTAGTAATTATCCTAGATTTAAAATATTAATTTCTTGCAAAATGTCAAGTTTTTATTTGTTTTTTTATTGAAAACATGGTATAATAATTAGATAGGCTGATTATAAAAATGAATAAATTACAAAAAACCGTCATCGAATTGGTTCAAACAACGCCGCTCCTGAAGACCGATGCTGAGCGACGAGAGTGGACAGAAAACATAATTCCAGGTTTGACCAAAAAAGATCTGGAAGAAGCCAAAATGGTTCTTTTGCAGGCAAAGAAGGCAGAAGAAACTTATCTGGCGAAGAAGGTAAAAATCCTCAAGGAAAAATATGCCAAGGTAAAAGTGCTCTGGGGAAAAGTGAAAAAAACGATGGCAGAAGCCAAAGAGGCCAAAAATAAAGTTAAAGAAGATAAGGCTTTGCAGAACATTGAGGCAGAGTTGGCAAAAATTTAGAACTTCCGCCTTCGCCGAGGCTTCGGCGGACAGGTAGTTTTTAGAACTTAGCCATCGCCATTCGGCGAGGCTACTACGCTGGAGAGCGTACGTAGAACTTAGAAAAATTCAAATTAATTAAAAAAATGAAAAATTTATCACACGATTTCGGAATTCAAGACAGTGGGTGGGGACGGTTTTTGTTTGACGCAGAACGTCATGAGTGCGAAGTCGAGGCTTCCGAAGGAGAAGAGAGTCCGGAGTGTGCTGCAGAAAGATTTGTACAACAATTTGAACGAGATGCAGCAAGAGCTAGTGCTATGTTGGATGCTCTCACGAGAAGAAGCGATCGGGTTGAAGATGCTGCCAGCCCATTATTTGGAAATCTTCTTGATATGTTAGGGGCAGGGCTTGATGCAGCAGGGAGACTAGAAAAAGAACATGGTCCAAAGATGCGGGAGTTGGGCAAGCGACTAGAGGAAATTGGCAATAGACGAGAATAGATCTTTTGTCTGAACATTTTTTGTCTTGCAAATTGTAGGTTTTTCTGTCAGTATCTTGGCAGTTTTTTAATACTCAAAACCTATGAAAAAAGTTCTAGACACGCTCGCACAAAAACTCGGTGAAATTCAAGAACGGAGGAAGAATTACGAAGCACAAAAACAAAAAGGAACTGCCACTCCTACTCAGGGGATTGGGAAAAGTAGAGAGACCATGACGGTGGAGATTTCTTCGAAGACCATTGTGAAGATCTTGCTTATAATTGCTCTTTTTTGGGCAGCACAACTGATCTTTTTTCAGATTCAAACGATTTTGATCATTGCGGCGATTTCTTTTTTCTTGGCGATTGGTTTGTCACCGATCGTGAGTGCGATCGAAAGCTATAGAGTTCCTCGTCCTCTAGCGATTTTGATCCTCTACTTTTTGTTTTTTGGGGTTTTGGGGATTTTATTCGTAAAAATTATTCCAATTCTCGCTGAACAATTACTGGATATCGCGTACGATCTGCGAACTTTCATTATGAACAACGAAACCAATATTCCAGTGCTACAGCCGCTACTAGAAAAATTGGGAGCGGAGTTTAATCCAGAAGGGGCACAAACTTGGCTTTCTCAAAATTTAGCCGTTATCTCCCAAAATCTCCAATCAGCGGCTGGGTCTGCATTTGGAGTAATGAGTAATATATTTAAGGGAGTATTTAATCTTATTTTTGCCCTTGTTTTGCTCTTTTTTATCCTCATGGAGCGAGAACAAATTGCCGGTTTTGCTCTTTCTCTCTTCCCTTCCAAGGATCGGAAATATATCAAGGAAAAATCTGAAACCATTCAAAACAAAATGGCTCTTTGGTTTCGAGGGCAGATTATTTTGATGCTTTCTGTAGGAGCTTTTATGTACGTGGGGATGAAGATTCTCGAGTGGACTATTGGAATGCAGTATGCGGCTACGATTGGGCTTTTGGCAGGATTTATGGAAATTTTTCCATACATCGGAGTGATTATCACCGGAATTTTGGCTGGATTGATCGCTCTTAATATTTCCTGGGTGGTTCTTGTAGCGGTGGTCGTGTGGATTGCGATTACACAGTTTCTCGAAGGAAACATTCTCGTCCCACTCGTGATGGAAAAAGTGGTTGGTCTTTCTTCCGTAGCGACTTTAATTGCTCTGGCGATCGGTGGTTTACTCGGAAATGCAATCGGTGGGGTGCCACTTTCTATCCTGGGGATGATCTTGGCTGTGCCAGTGGCGGCTTCGATCTCTATCTTTGTGGAAGAATATGTTCATAAAAGAGCTTAAAATAGGGAACAGGGACGAGGAAAAAGGTAAAAGTTAAGGAGTTATTTTTGCGAAAAATATCTCGCCTCCAGCGTCTTTGATAAATTTTACTTTCCAGGGGCTGAAAATTTTAGCAATTTCTTTTTTTTGTGTGGGTAAAAATTCCAGCCAGAGTTCTTCAAACTGAATGTTTTTAGACTTGATCTGCGAGGCGAATTTTCGGAGGTGGTATAGTCCGTCCTCTGAGCTAAAAACAGCGTTCTGGGGCTCGTTTTTGACCTCTGGAGACACTTTTAGGCCGGTTGGGACGTAGGGAAGATTGGCAATTATGAGGTCAAATTTTGCATTTTTGGGAATTTCTTCCAAAAGATCTGAAAATCGGAAGTGAGTATTGGTGATTTTATGAAATTCAGCATTTTTTTGAGCTATTTTTAGAGCTTTTTTCGACACGTCGAGGGCGGTTATTTTTGCTTCTGAAAAATGTTTCGCACAAAAAACAGCAATATTTCCGCTGCCCGTACCTACATCCAGGATAGTTTGAGGGGCTCTTTTACGCGGTTTGGCAATGATTTTTTCACATAAAATTTCGGTTTCATCACGAGGAATAAGCACATTTTTATTCACAAAAACCTTAAAATTAGCCCAATTTTTGTACCCCACGATTTGTGCCACAGGTACTCTTTTTTTTCGTTTTTTTATCCAGCAATAAAACTTTACTATTTGTGTGAAAGAAAGCCTTTTTTGGGGATGTGTTTTGAGGAATACTCGGTCTTTTTTTAGTAGCTCTGCCAAAAGAACTTCTGCTTCAAGGAGCGAATTATCAAGATTTTTAAGTTCTTTTGCGGCCCAGGAGAGGAGTTTTTTGATGGTCATTTAAAAGTAAGAAGTGTGAAGTATGAAGGAAGAAGTCAGGGGTAATTTATTTTAAAAAAGTAAGTTAAAACAGTCCCTTACTTCTCAGTTCTTACTTCTTTCTTCTACGTTAAGTACTGTCTCTTCTTGTTTTCTGTTCGGTGTTCTTCTCTTTTGACCGCAGAGCCTCGTACCACTCTTTTGGTAGGTTTTTGTTTAAAATACCTGAGTTGTCGGAATTTTTGCATGAGCCGTCGAGATTTCACGTGGTTAGAAAATCTCTTGAGCAATTTATCTGAGGATTCGCCGTCTTTTTTTGTCACCTTGATCATGATTTTGAGTTAAACTGCGGGGATTCTAAGTTTATGGAGCTAATTGTCAATTTTTTTAGGAGATCCCGGAGAATTTGAGTCGGCAACGTGAGTAGAAGAAGCAGCTTCTCTTTTTTCATTTTTTACTAAAACTACTCTCATTTTTTTACCTACTCTTTGGTGATCCAGAACATATTCCATTCTATGGAAAAGACAGCGAGCAGCCGTAAAGTCACCAAAAGCATTCCTCATTATTAATTTTTCATGCCGGTCTGGTTCATAATCCTCACTTTGGACAATTCTACCTGCTTCGGGTACAAAAACCAAATCAACGTAGTGTTTTCCTGCTTCCATTTTTCTGAAATTAAGTGATGTGTTTTTATTGAATTTTTTGTGGTTGTCAAATTTGTCTAATTTTATATTTTTTGCAAAATAGATGAGATGAAAATGGTGAATAAAAAAACAGCCCTGAGATTCAGAGCTGTTTTTTGAGAGTTTTCTCTCGTTTTTGGCTTATTTTTTGACTGCTGGGATGTTATCTCCGAAACGCACATGGCAAACGTCTAGGAACTTGGCTGGAGGACCTTGGTAGGTCGATCCTTCTTTTGCGGCTTGTGACATTTCATAGACCGTAGTGAGACAAGAGAGTTCTAGGTCACTTACTCCGAGCTCTTTTGGAGTGATTTTAATTTTTCCCATTATTGCATAAGCATTTTTTTTCATTCGCCTACTGTCAGGATTTCCATCATAATTTCCAAAGTTTATTTCTGTTGCGTGGTACTGACCAGATCTGGTTTTTGCGAGAGCATCTTTTAATTTTGTGAGCCAGTAAGATCTAATTTTTTCAGTAAGTGTTTCAGTTGTGTAACCAAGGTCTGAGAGAGTAACAAAAGGTGGTTTCGTTACTCTTTCTTCTTTGTAATAAGTTTGTTTTGGTTTTAAAGCTTCTAAAATTGGATCGGCTGTATAAAAATGTCCGCTTTCGATAGAAGTATTTAGTGTTTTTTGGAGGTGATCGACGAATTCTTCTTTTTTTGTGTCAATATCTTCAAAAGAGAGTTCAGAACTATTTAAAAATTTCACTAAACTTTCAACATCTTGATAAGCGTGTTCGAAACTACTAATTTTTTCCGGATAGCTATCATATTTTTTAGTACCATCGATTTCAAAAAATGATTTTGCTCCTTGTTTGGCTTCGTGGATGGTCCTATTTCGTTCAAGTTCTGCCCAAGCTTCATCAGAGATGACGTCCGTTCGTTTAGCTTTTGAGATTTTTAAGGCGTCGGAGAGCGTGGATACGGTAGGAGCTTCTTTTTCAGCCTGACATATTTTTTGTCTATGTTGTTCTTTTTCTTGTCTAACTTCAGAGTCATAATTCGCGTCCTTGTGACCGGTTTGCAAAAAACGCATTTCAGTCCATGAGGAGACCTTAGGACGGTCATCTTCTGGTAATCGATCAGTAGTCACAAAAGAATCAACAACCTTATGAGCTAGAGCAAGTGCTTGTGCTTCAATTTCTTCTTGAGGGGCATTGATCTTGAGTCGGCAGGCGATGGTATGTGGTACACCAGCTATGAGTGATTCTTCTGCTTTTTGTGCAGCTTCTTTTGGAGAGTCGTCACTACAAGCGGCAAGAGCAATAAGAATGGGGGTCAAAACAGCCATTCTGGTATTTAGAAATCTTGAGAGGAACCGAGAATCGGTTGGGTGTTCTGCAGAAGAACGAGGAGAAGATGATGGAAAATTGATTTTTGTCATTTTTAAAGGGGTTAAAAAATAATAAAAATAATAAAGTAGCATGTTTTTATCATGAATCAAATTAATTGTCAAACAAAAAAAAGAAATTAAGATAATAAAAAACTTGATTTTATTACTAAAATAAGCGATTTCTAAAATGTTCAAGAAAATGGATAACACTATCGTTTTTAGATTTTAAAAAAGGATTTTATTTCCATTTTTGGAAAAATTTGCACAATGATCTCGATGCCAATACAAATCTTGCTCCCAGAAATATCCGACCAGATTGCCGCTGGAGAGGTCGTCGAGCGGCCGAGTTCAGTGATCAAAGAATTGGTCGAAAATGCGATCGATGCGGGAGCAAAAAACATCGAAATTTTTATTGAAAAAGGTGGGAAAAAGTTGATCGAAGTGCGAGATGATGGGCGAGGAATGACACCAGCAGATGCGGAGAAGTGCATCCTGCGTCACGCGACCTCCAAGATACAGAAGATCGACGATCTTTTTTCGATTCAGAGTTTTGGGTTCCGGGGAGAGGCTCTGGCAGCGATTGCTGCGGTGTCGAATTTTGAACTTTTGACCAAAGTGGCTGGGGCTGATTCTGGGACAAAAATCATGATTTCTGCCGGGAAAATGGAAGGTAAAAGTTCTGCTCCGACCAATACGGGAACGAGTGTGAAGGTGCAAAATTTATTTTTTCCTACGCCCGCCCGTCTTCAATATTTGAAGACCGAAGAGACGGAATATCGGGCGATTTTGCGGGAAGTGGTGAGTTTTGCCCTGTCGCATCCGGAGGTGGGATTCAAACTTTTTCGGGATGAGAAGTTGGGATTAGATTTGCCACCGGTTTCGGATGCGAAATCACGGATTCAGAAGATCTTGAAATATGCCGCGGAGGATCTTTTATCAGTCCAACTAGAAGAACAGGGGATGAAGATCACGGGATATGTGTGTCGTCCAGATAAGTGTGCAAAGACAAAAAATCATCAATATTTGTTTGTGAATGGGAGACGGATTGAGGATTTCCGTTTAAATTATGCGGTGCGGGACGCGTATCAAGCCAGCTGTGGAATTGAAAAACATCTGCATCCGGTGTTTGTTTTGTTTTTGGAAATCGATCCGATTCTTGTCGATGTGAATGTGCACCCGAGGAAGCTGGAGGTGAAGTTTTCTGAGCCTGGGGATGTTTTCAGTGCTGTGAAGAAGAGTGTGGTTCTGGCATTGGAGCAGGGGAGTGGGGGAGTGAATCGGCTTGGTGGTGCTATTGGAGTTAGTGCCGGGAAATCCCTCTGGTCCGGTAAATCAAATGTGTCTCCCAACCCCTCTGCCCTCCGGGCATCTCCCCTTATCAGGGGAGAAAAGAGGAACAGCAGCATATTTAATCAGACGATGTTTGGGGGGCGGTTTTCAGAACGAAATGAGAGAAGGGAGCAGGGACAAGGAGAAAGGGCAAAGGAGCTTGTGACACCCCCTCTAACTCCCCCTCAAGGGGGAGAATTAGTTCTGGTTGGCCAGCTGGCGAATAAGTATATTTTGGCGGAGTCTGGGGAGGGATTTTTTGTGTTTGATCAGCATGCGTTGCATGAACGGCAGCGATTTGAGCGGCTGTGTGCGGAGGCAGAAAAGAAGAAAGTGGAGGTGCAAAAGCTCCTTTTACCAGAAAAAATCGAGTTTTCTCCTGCAGAGTATTCGGTTTTGTGGGAAAATAAGGCTGAGTTGGAGCATTTGGGTTTTGCATTGAATTTTTCTGAACCGGCGGTCGAGATATCTGCTGTGCCGGTGCTTTTGTCCGGAGAGAATTTTCAACAGCTTTTTGAGGATTTCATCTATTACTTCGAAAACGAAAAAGTGGGGGAGCACAGCCTGGAAAAAATGCTTCGCGAAGTGCTGGAGCGGAAAAGCTGCCGGGGATCGGTGATGTTTGGGGATCCCATGACGAGGGAATCTATGCAAAAACTTCTCGATGATTTTTACAGTACAAAATGGAAGCTGCTGTGTCCGCACGGGCGTCCAAATCATATTTTTATGGATTTTGAGCAGTTGGATCGGATGTTTCATAGATAGAGCTTAGAACTTAGATTTTTTTAAGAAAAATACTTTGCAAAGCTGATTTTTTCCCTTAAAATCCTTTTAGTTTTAACCAAACAAACCATGAAAAAAATTATTGCCGGTGTCGCTCTTTTTGCTCTCTTTTTTACTACTGCTCAAGCCGCTTCTTGGCACAAATTTAAGGACAAAGATAATATCCCCGGTTTTGCTGGGTATGCGATTGGGAAATTGGTGGACCGAGGAATTCTCAAAGGAAACGATGATGGAACCTTCATGCCAGAACGAGCAGTAAATCGGGCGGAATTTTGTAAAATTTTATCTACAGCCACGGGGGTAGATATGTTCGTTCCGCTGGAGCCAAGCTTTCCAGATGTACAGGTGGATGATTGGTTTTTTCCTTACGTGGAAACGGCCAAAAAAGAAGGTTGGGTGAAGGGATATCCGGATGGAACTTTCCGTCCCGGAAATAAAATCAATCGAGCCGAAGTTTCAAAAGTTTTGGTTCGAGCCTTTGGCTTTGATGCACCAGAAGAAATGCATGACGAAGCATGGTTTGATCGATACGTACGAGTCATGCGAAATAAAAAGCTTTTGCCACACGGAGTGATGCAGCACTTTTTTGGGGAAAAATATCCAACTCGAGCGGAGATTTCCGAACAAATTTTTCGATTTATGAAAAATACGGGAAAATTTTCCCCATACGATCTGGAAGATGAACCTGCTTCAACTGGAGAAACAGAAGAAAGTTCAGAAGCTCCTGCGTCCTCAAGTGAATCAACTACGGTACCACAAACTTACGAATACTCCGAAGAAGCGGTCTTTGAAGATGAGATCAGTGTGAGTGCTGGGAAATTAAGTGTAGCAAAGAAAACTAGCAGCAAAGCTTCTGTCGATCCAGGGCAAAAAGACGTGGTAGCTCTACGGCTCAATGTTTCTGCTAGTCAGGGACCGGTGGAAGTGTCGGCTTTTCAATTTCGACGAGTGGGAAATGGAAGTTATGCGGATTTTTCAAAAGGGTGGATCGAGATGAACAATCTGCGGATTTCACCGATTGTGAATTTCACCGATGATTTGATTCAAATCGAATTGAATACCCCGATAGAGTTAAATTCTGGACAAACCAAAGAAGCGGTATTTCGAGTAGATCTGTCCAACAGTGCTGAGAGCGGTAATTCTTCTCGATTTGTACTCTTCCTCCCACAGTGGGTGGGGGCGGACACGGAGTCAAAAATTGGACTCTTCCCGATCGGAGGGAGTGATCTGGAGGTAAAGTAAGATTACGAGTTAACGAGACAACGAGATTACAAGAAAAAATTTAAAAAGTAACTTCTCACACCCTCGAACAAAAAACTTGTTCTAAATATTTATGATGTGTTA
>CAYFOO010000046.1:7354-11205 GCA_964344775.1 uncultured Candidatus Peribacteria bacterium | reverse complement strand
TAACACATCATAAATATTTAGAACAAGTTTTTTGTTCGAGGGTGTGAGAAGTTACAATATAATTGATAAAATCAGGGAATATTATAAAACATAAAAACGTTTTTATTCTATTAAATTCATCGCCGGAGCAGGATTCCTCCTGTCCCCCGAAGCCTTGGCGTAGGGTGGAATCCTGCTTCGAAAAAGTTCTCTGGTAAAAGCGGCTCAAGTTCATAGGATCAGAACATGCCTTCTCCTCGTGTATCAAAAGAGCTCAACAAAGGAATTTATTTCCTCACTTTCACCACAAAAAACTGGTTTTATATTTTCGATCGTCATGACCGATGGAATATTATTGCTGATAGTTTGGAATTTTGTAGAAAAAACAAAGGATTAAAAATATACGAATTCGTTTTTATGCTAAATCATGTCCACCTCATTGTAGAATCTCCCGATGTTTCAGGATTTATACGAGATTTTAAACAATTCACAGCAAAACAAATCAAAAAAAATATTCAAGAGCATGAACCGACGATTGAAAAACTCTTTATTGATGAAGATGAAGAAGAACAATTTGAATTATGGCAGAAAACAAATCTGCCGTTAGCGATCGAATCAGATAAATTTTATCAACAAAAAACGGAATACATCCGATACAATCCAGTTAGAAAAAATTATGTCATGCAAGAAGATCCTTGGTATTGGTCTTCTGCAAATCCTCATTGTGCACTCCAATCGGATGAACTATTCGAAGCAATGTAAGAACATTGCTCCGGCCTTAGCCTGTCCAGGATCATCACTCCTCAGCAGTTTCTACTTCTTCTTTTTTCACTTCCTCCAACGCCTTCCCAATAGCCTCTTCTTCTTTTTCTGTTGCATCCATTGCCAACATTTCCATCATTTCATCCGTTCCCATCAACTGCAGGGCCCGAGCGAGGACCGGATCAAAATCATTTTCAATATCTTCTCGTTCTGTTTTTATAATCTCGTCAGGAGTTATCCCTTCGTTGTGAATAGAAAGACCAGCCGGAGTAAGCCATTCGGCAATAGTTACTTTGAGACTTGATCCATCAGAAAGTGGAATCATATTTTGGACAGATCCTTTTCCAAAAGTCTTGCGGCCCAAAACAACCCCCCGTTTATGATCCTGCACTGCTCCAGCAAAAATTTCAGAAGCAGAAGCTGATCCACCGTTGATCAAAACAATGAGCGGTAATTCTGTTAAAGATCCATCTCTCCCACTTTTGAGATCTCCTGATTCTCCGAACCTCCGCCCTTTTGTTTTTACAATCACTTTTTCATTAAAAAACTCTGTTGCCACTTCCATGGATACATCCAAAAGTCCTCCACCATTGTTTCGCAGATCCAGCACCATTCCTATTGGGGACTCCAATAAAATTTGAGGAATAATTTCTCGAAACTCTCGAATCGCTTCTGAACTAAACTGAGAAATAGAAACAACAGCCACCTCATCCTCCATCTCAAATTCTACACTCTCAATAAGAATATTGTCTCGAACAATGGTAATCTCAAGCGGGGCATCCTCTCCTTTTCGAAGTACGGTCAAAGTCACTTTTTCTCCTTTTGGTCCGCGGATTCTTGTCACAGCTTCTTCGATGGAAATGTTGATAGTCGCTTCTCCGTTGATCTTATAGATAATGTCTCCTGCTTGGAGTCCGGCTAATTCTGCCGGAGATCCCTTGAGTGGTGTGATAACTACCAAATTATCATCTCTCATGGCAATCTCCGCTCCAATTCCTTCGAATTCTCCGGAGATGGATTCTTCGAATTCAGCAGTATCCTCTGGTGAAAGAAAAGTGGTATAGGGATCTCCCAGGGAAGAAACCATTCCCTTTGTCGCTCCGTATATTTGTGCTTGAGTATTAAACTTTTCCGTATCCAAAAAATTGGCTCTCAAGGCTGCCCATGTTTCCCAAAGAATAGACAAATCCACATCTTCTGGATCGATTTTCTTTTTGCCACGAGCAAATTTTTCAAGATCCAATTTCCCAACGGAAATACCGGTATCTTTTGGTATTTCTACTTTTACACTTATGGGAGTATCAGCATGCTGATGTGTTTTTTGGCTCAGACTCCATCCCAATAAAAACCCCAAGATCGGCAAAACCAGAAAGAGAACGAATCGAAGATTCCTTTTGTAGTGAGGCATTTTATTCAATTAGCAATTAACAGTTAGTAATGAACAAAAACAAATCAAGTGGCAGGATTCTAAGAAGGAAGTTGAAAATGGCAAGGAGAAATTAAAACAGAAGGTAAACTTAAAATAAAAAAACCTGATTTTTTAATGAAGATTTAATCTTTTGTTTTTTATGATTTCTCAAATTACCCCCTTCAGGGGGTGAAATAGGATGATTCATCCTTTTATTATTATCTAACCCCCAAAAAAATGCGAATCACCAAAAAACATCTTGATTCTTTTAATCATGCCAAACAGTTTTTTCTCAAAAATCCAAAAGCGTTGGAGACTGTGGAAACTATTATCAAAGCCAAAGGCATAAAAACGACACTTGTCGAAGGTGCGGACATCGTACAGAAGGAAATTACCGAACACATTGATAGTCGTGAAATGGTACACGATACCAAGGCAAAACTACGCCTGCACAGTAAAAATCTGAGATCTTCGGCCCACTGGTTGGAAGATGCGATGAATAGTACCCTTGAGGGAGAAGAGATAGCAGATGAGATCGAGTGGACGTACGATTACAAAAACAGTGTCGCCAGCTTCGAATCATTGATTCGAGAAATCGAAAAGTATCCGAAACTGCTGGAAGGCAATAGTACACTTCGAAAGAGATTTGAAGCGTTCCAAAAAGAATTTGTACAGTACAAAGAAGCTCTGGCCGACATCGGGGAGGCACTAAAAAATGAAATCAGAGAGGCCGAAGAAAGAGAAGAGGCATCTGTACAGTATTTCCCAATTGTTTCGGCGTTGATTTATTTTGTGTACCATTACTTGCGGCTGAGTAATCCGGTGCTTTTCAATGAGTGGAAGCGAGTGCAGCGGGTGAATCATCGGAAATCGGATCGTACAGATGATGTGGGAAGAGAAGAATAAAAAAAGGCCAAGTCGAGAAGACGAGACTGAGCTTAGATTCCTTGACTTTTGAGTCAAAAAAAATATAATTCACCTGATGAACAAAGAAGATCTGATTATCGAATTACTGAAGGAATTTCGGGAAGAAGTAAACCGGCGTTTTGAACAAGTTGAAAAAAGACTCGATAGGATTGAAGATAATCAGGTTTCTGAAAAAAGAAGGCTGGAGGATGTTTATGAAGCCAGACACAAAGTAAAGGTAACTTTTGGATGGCAGTGGGGGATGGTAAGTCTTTTTATTGCTATTATTGCGGCTGGAATTACAAAGATTTTTTTATAATTCTCACGTCCCTCCAAGTCTGGATGGAAAAACCTAAAAAAGGCCAAGTCGAGAAGACTTGGCCAAGCTTGGTTGGGATATTTTAATTTTCAATTTTTTCCAAAAGGGCTGGCATTTGTGCTTCAATATCAGAAACATCGACTCCAGCTTTTTTTGCGGCATTTATTCTGATCACAAGAACATCATAAGAATATTTCCTCAAATTTTCTTGGGTATCAGCCAAACTAGATTCTGCATCTCGTCGAGTTACTTTTTTTCGAAGTTCAGGCATTTGAACTTCAATATCAGCTACATTTACGCCTGCGGCTTTGGCGTCATTTACACTTTTTACCAAATCATTCCAAACCACACATGAATGGTTTCGTTCAATATCGTTTAATATAGATTCTACATCTCGTCGAGTTACTTTTTTTCGAAGTTCAGGCATTTGTGCTTCAATGTCAGAAACATCGGCTCCGGCTTCTTTTGCGGCATTTA
>CAYFOO010000046.1:0-7254 GCA_964344775.1 uncultured Candidatus Peribacteria bacterium | reverse complement strand
TAGATTCTGCTTCTTGGCGAGTTACTTTTTCCAAAAGGGCTGGCATTTGTGCTTCAATGTCAGAAACATCGGCTCCGGCTTCTTTTGCGGCATTTACTCTGTCCACAAGAACATCATAAGAAGATTGCCTCAAATTTTCTTGGGTATCAGCCAAACTAGATTCTGCTTCTTGGCGAGTTTTTTGAACTTCATCGTCCAAAAATTGAAATAATTCATTCATTTTTAAAAAAGATTAAAAAATAATAAAAATGATTTCGAAAGACTTATATCACAGATATTAAATATTGTCAAGAAAAAACAATAAAAAAATGTGTCAAATTTTGTTTTTTGGCTCAAATACAATAATTTGTTAAGTTCCTTCGCCGTTCATACTTCTTACTTCTACCTCCTTGCTACTTAATACTTTTTCCCTACAATCCCAACCAATGACAAACTTCGGTGAAGAATCTGTAAATATTCGAGAAAAAACTGGTGGACAAATCTACACGGGACTAAAAAAAGAACTCAAAACCATCGAAGACTTATCCATTTTTTATACCCCCGGAATTGCAGAACCCTGCCGACGCATTGCAGATGATAAAAAACTAGCAAAAAAACTAACGGTCAAAAAAAATATGGTCGCTGTGATCTCTGATGGATCTGCCGTACTGGGCCTGGGAAATATTGGCCCAGAAGCAGCCCTTCCCGTGATGGAAGGAAAATCTATGATTTTCAAACAATTTGGCGGAGTAGATGCTATTCCCATCGTACTCGATACACAAGATACGGAGGAAATTATCCAGACCGTAAAAAATATTGCTCCAACGCTCGGAGGAATTAATTTGGAAGATATTTCTGCTCCACGATGTTTTAAGATTGAAGAACGACTTATTGAAGAGTTGGACATCCCAGTTTTTCACGATGATCAGCATGGAACCGCTATGGTAGTCCTCGCTGGACTTATTAATGCACTGAAAATTACGGAAAAAAACAAATCAGAAGTTCGGGTTGTTTTTTCTGGAGCTGGTGCTGCCGGAATCGCAATTGCAAAGTTATTAAAATCCTGGGACATCAAACACATGGAGATGGTAGATTCTCGAGGAATTGTAGCTTGTGAACGAGAAGATCTCACTGACTCAAAAAAAGAGTTTTGTACCTATCGAAAAGGGACTATTGCCGATGCACTAAAAGGAGCTGACGTGTTTATTGGTGTTTCAAAAGCCGGCCTCGTCACGCCCGAAATGGTAAAATCGATGAATAAAGACGCTATTATTTTTGCCATGGCCAACCCCACTCCAGAAATATTTCCAGATGAAGCACGGGAAGCTGGGGCAAAAATCGTTGCCACTGGCCGATCAGATTTTCCAAATCAAATCAATAATTCGCTGATTTTCCCAGGATTTTTCCGGGGGCTGCTCGATGCGGGAATTACAAAAATTACTACAGAAATGAAAATCGCCGCCGCCGAAGCACTGGCCAATGTGCTCCAAGATCCAACACCGGAAAAAATCATTGCGGATCCTTTTGATCCGGAAGTGCCGAAGGCAGTAGCCGAGTCAGCAAAGAAATTTGCCTAGATATAAACTCCTGCAAAATTGATTTCAATTTTGGTGTTTAACGATTCGGTACACTTTCTAAATTTCCGGTGCAAGCTTCTACTTCTTTCACTGCAAGGAAAGTAGCTGAAATTGATTCCTGAAAAGCACGAATTATTTTTGGATCAACAATATCACGGATTTCTGAAACCCAGCCACAAGGGATTCTGTTTTCTACTTTTGTTATTTTTTCTCCATTCTTACCTTTTTTTATAACCGTTATTGGTATTGGTTCTACCATAAATATTCCTCTTTTTTTTGCCCTACACTGAGGAATCCCTCTCGCCCGAAGCACAGATTCTTTTTTTCCTGTTTTTGGATTCATCTCATCTACAAAAACAAAAGCATAATCAAGTCTCTTCCCTGGTGGCTGAGTCAACTGTAGTGATGACATTTGTGTAGCCTCTTCGGCCGTCATTATAGGAAATTGAAATACATACGTCATGTACTTTGCTTTGTCTTCGGAATCCTCGTTGTCTGAATCTGGTCTTAAATTTTCATAAAATAATGCACTTTTATCATGTGACAAAATTTTAATTTTTTGACTTCTTGTCACTATCACAGACCACCAATCAGGCACCATTTCATACTTCCTAATAGATTTATCTCGCAATGCCACCTCTCTTTCTCTTACCCATTTTTCATATGCTTTATTTGTTTCAAAAAAACTATCTACAAAATCCCCTATTTGGCCTCCACAGACATTAGTTATTCGTGACTGAAAATCCCGTATCCCTGTTATTCTTTTTTCGAGGATTCTTTTTGTGGCTCTTAAAAAATATAACATTCCTTTTTTTCCTTTTAGGTCTTCAGCAGCATAGGTTTGTCCTAAAAAAGGCCTTCCTTCAAAATCTTTTGTCCACATTTTCTCCCACCGCCTCTCCCGATACCCAAACTCATGCAAAGGCCATCTAAGATCCCAACTTTGCAAAGCTTTTTCTGCCATTTCTAAATCGGTATCCAAATTCCCTGTTTTTGAAAATGTTGAAATATCTCTTCTTTTTTTTGATTCTTCTTGTCTTTCAGGAAGAGGGACTTTTTCCTTTTTTACTTCTGGAGGAGGTATGTCTTCTACTGTTTCTACTGGTTGAGGAGTTAATCCCTCCGCACCTGCTGAAAAATCATGCTTTTTATCAATCTGTTGACACCCCGAAAGCACCACTCCCAAAATAATAGCAGCAACAGCCCCTCGAAATCTATTAGCCTGTCCCATCACACGCACACGCCCCATTCTATTTAAAAGAACAGGTGTACGGTCCAATCCTTGCTTGAGGAAATTTTCACAATTATTCATACTTATTTAATAGTACAATTTTTGTTTATATTTATACCATACTTTGTCAATACTTTTTATAACAAAACAAAAAATAAACAAACTTCTATTAAAAATACACAAAAACATAAAACCACTTTCTCCGCCACCGAAAATTGAATAAAAAATTTGCACGCTACAAATAATCAACTTAAAATGAACATTGAATTTATATTCTATAATAATAAATAATGAAACAAGTTCACCTTATCGCTCTCGGCATCGGCTTCCTCAGCATTCCTCTTGCTACCATGGCAGTTGATAAAATTGATGGTCCCGTGGATGATGACCTCTTCTTTCCTCGGGGCGTACTCATTGAAGATGTAGACCCTCCATCTGATCCAGAAGCAAATACATTAGTAAGTTCTGTAAAAATTGAAGGAGTCGGAACAGTCACTGTTGCAGATGCACGAATCGGTGATTTCCCAAGGATGATGGTGTCTGGAGGAACAAAGATTACTAGTTCGCGAAAATGGACTGAAGAAGATACACGCAAAACTTGGTGGGAAGGGCAATTCACAGCCCCTTCTTCAGGACGACTCCCAAAGCTCAGTGATATCGAATTCAAAGGGACATCAAAGGAAGGGGATGATTTTACTATTGTGGACACTTTTCAATGGGGGCTTCCAAATGAAACATTTAACTTTTCTCCAGCGGCAGCAGTAGTATTACCGGTCAACGAAAAAGATGGGATAAAACTAAAAGTTGCCTATCCACAGGACAATAATACCTGGAAGATCACAACAGATGACTACTGTTATGTACAAAACGGACTTTGTGCCCTGGAAATCTCGAAGATCAATGCTTTGTCGCTGATAAAAGAGTCTTTTTCTGAATGCCCAAGAGATGAAATAAAAAATGGAGTAGTCGGTTCTGTGCCAGAATGTGCTATTACTTGTAACGGAGGATATGAGCTGAGTGATGACGGCAAAAAATGTCTATCTATGGACGATGATTTTATTGATGAAGAAGAATTTATTGATGAAGGTTATTATGGGGATGAAGAAATGGCAGAAGACTTTGAGGGAACAACTGCTATCGCTGAGGATACTCCAGATATTCGTCCCGGATATATTAAATTCCGAGGAACTCGAGACCAACTGGATCGAGAGGTAGACGAAGAAGGCCTAACAGGAGATGACTTAGAAACAGTTAGAAAACTCAATGCCGGAAGGCTCGGGCGTGTTTCTGAAGGAGGAAGTGAAGAGGTGGGAGGAGAAATGGCAGAAGGAGATATGAAAGACGGGTTTATAAACTACGTTTTACAAATGAGAAATAAGTTTGGAGAAGGGGGTAGTAGTAATACTTATCCACACGGAGAACTAGCTATGGACACACATGAAGAAGGTGAAGCAGTTGCTGCAGAAGAAGTGGTCCATGGTTCTGCACCACTACTACCAAGTACTGGTCCAGAACTCTTTGCTCTTGTTGCTATTGCTGGACTCGGATTGATGGTCTTCGGAGCCATGAGAAAAAAAGACTAATCGCTTAATTAAAAAACACAAAAAAACGTCCTGCCTTGTCGGGATGTTTTTTTATTGATCCAAAAATTCTTTTGCAAACTGATCAATCACGCCTGCCCCCATAAAAAGCAATACATCTCCTGCCTCCAAGTTTTTTACAAAATTTTGTGCATCTTTCTGCGTTTCTATTTTTTCGGCTCCGGAAATATGATCAATCAAATCCTGTACGGAAACAGCCAACTTATCCTTCTCCGTATCCCGTGCAGCATAGATTGGGAAAATACCTACTTCATCTGCTTGAGAAAGGGCTTCACAAAATTCACTGAAAAACTGACGAGTTCGAGAAAATTGATGCGGCTCAAAAATCAAACCAACCTTCCAATCTGGAAATCGTTCTCGGAAAGCCTGCAGTGTCGCCCGTATCTCAGTTGGATGATGTCCATAGTCATCGAAAACCTGAACCCCATTTATTTCCCCCAGAAACTCCTGACGTCGCCAAGCACCTCGGTAGCTTTCGAGCCCCTGCTTAAACTTTTCTAAATCCAACTCCAAATACTGAGCCAAAGCAAAAGCCAGAGCTGCATTGGCCCGATTATGTGCCCCTGAGATTTGTAAAGACGCAAAATCTTGCGTCTCCCCTGCTTTCACAACAATCTTTTCCCCAGAAAAATCTTTTAAAACAGCTTCCGCATCTGTGTCTCCCTCGTGATAAATCACGATCTTGGCATCCTTACAAAAATCAGCAAAAGTGTCTCGATAATGATCTGCATCACGATAAAAATCCGTGTGATCCAGTTCTGCATTGGTCAAAATAACTATTTCTGGATGTAGAAACTGAAAATTATTGCGGTACTCACAGGCCTCGACCAGAAGCCAATCATTACTTCCTGGGTGAAAGTTGGAACTCTCAAACTCTCGCAACTTCGATCCCACGAAAACAGTGGCGTCAAACTCAGCCACCTGAAACCCCGAAGCCAGAAGTCCTACTGTCGTAGTCTTCCCATGCGTCCCACACACCGCGATCGTCCGGAAGTCTCGGGAAACATATCCAAGATACGCAAAATAGGATTTTTCCCGGATTCCTCGATTTTTAGCCTCTACTCTCTCTGGATTATCCACTGATACCGCCTCAGAATAAACCACTAAATCACATTGCTCTGGAATATTCTCTGTTTTCTGCGGAACAAAAACTTTAATCCCCTGCTCCTTAAGTTTTGCCAAAATCCCCGTCTCTGACAAATCAGATCCGGAAACCTGATCTCCCCGCTCATGACAAAACTGTGCCAACGCAGAAATCCCGATCCCCCCGATCCCAATAAAATGGATGTGCATCAAAAAAAGGATAGCACAAAAAAAAATATTTAAAAATCCTGCTCCACCTTCTGCCTTCTAACTTCTACTTTCCTATAATTTCTCATAATCATGCATCACCAGCTGTGCGTTTATTCGACGGATCAAATCCAACACCACAGATACCACGATGATCATCCCTGCTCCAGAAATGAAGAGTGAAATCGAACCACTTCCGCCCCCCACCCAGTTCTGAAAAAGGAGCGGCACCACGGCCACAAAGGCCAAAAATGCTCCACCCCAGAAACAAAGCCGATTGATCACTTTGTCGAAGAATGTTTCGGTTTCGGTACCTGGACGATACCCAGGGACGAATCCTCCACGGTTCTGGATGTTGTCGGCTACTTTCTTTGGTTCGAAGACGATGGACACGTAGAAGTACGTAAATCCAAAGATTAACGCGGCATAAAACACATTGTACCAAAAAGTCGGAGAACCTGGATTGAGGTGTTTGAGCGTGAATTCCGCAAACTGTCGCAACACAGCTGAATCCGATTGAACGAAAAATTGTGACAAAATGGATGGCATAGAGATCATCGAAACCGCAAAGATGATCGGGATCATCCCAGCTTGGTTGATTTTGAGCGGAAGAAAAGACTTTTGCTGAGCAGTGGTTTTCCGGCCAGCATACACCACGGGCACACGACGCTCTGACTCAGAAACGTACACGACAAAAAGCGTTAAAAGCAAAGTCGCTACAATCAAAGCCGCAATCACTGGAGCTGTAGCTGCCTGAAAAGATCCAGCAATCTGCTGTGGTACAGTCGCCACGATACCGGCAAAGATGATTACTGAAATCCCATTTCCGATACCTTTTTCACTGATGAGTTCTCCCAGCCACATGATAAACATTGTCCCAGCTGTCACCGTCACCATCATTGGCAGCATATTCATGATATCCGTATCGATGATCGGTACGGGGGAAAATCGATTGATGAGGAGCATCATCCCATAACTCTGCATGAAAGCCAATGGCACAGTCAACATTCGGGTGTACTGACTGATTTTTTTCTGTCCAATTTCTCCTTCCTTCTTGAGATTCTCAAGAGATGGTACAATCACGGTGAGAAGCTGCATAATGATGGACGCGTTGATGTACGGCGTGAGTCCCATCAGCACGATGGAGAAATTCTCCATCGCCCCTCCGGTCAGGAGAGAAAACACACTGAGAATTGATCCTTGCTGTTGTGTATCGATTACTTGTCGAATAGCTTCAATATCCGCTCCGGGGATAGTGATATGAGCGAGAATCCGAAAAACGACCAACATTGCGACGGTAAATAAAATCTTGTCACGAAGCCCTCTGGTGGTCCAGATCTGATGAATTTTTTGGAATAGATTGTCCATGTTGTTAGATAAAAACTAAAGCCCGAGGACTTTAGCAATTTTGTCAAAATCGTCAATTCGAGTTTTCCCTAAATCTAAAAACCTCTCCTCCCTTGAGGGGAGGAGATTGAGAGGAGGGTGATAAAATTGTTCTTTTTATTTTTAAACTTACTGATCTCAAAAGACCCCAATTTTTTAAACTGGATTTAATTAGAAACACTTAAATAAA
>CAYFOO010000045.1:0-11215 GCA_964344775.1 uncultured Candidatus Peribacteria bacterium | reverse complement strand
CCTTCTCCACTGTTTTACATAACTTTTTGCCCCAAATTGTTTGAATATCCAAAAAACATTTGCATTTTGAAAATTTAGTTGTATAAGTTGGCATACAAAAATTAAAACAAAAAGTGCTAGCCTTTAGATTCAAAAGCTTTGGCACTGGTTTGTTCGAAAATTATTTTTTGTTTTTTAATCCTTAATTTCTAAAAAAATGGCCAAAAGAATTATCATTCTCATTCTCGTGTTTCTCGGAGTATTCTTCATCTGGAAAAGTAAAAATGTAACTACACCAGAAGAAACTCCAACTTCTGTGGAGACAGAAGAAACTAAGTCGGAAACTTTGCTCGACAAACTAAAAGATGAAGCCAAAGAAGTGGTAGAAGAACCATCCTCCTCCGCTGAAGCTTCGGAAGACAAGGAAGAAGTGGCTTCTCCGACAGAAGAATTACCAGTTTATACTCCACCAAAAAGACGAACGGTTACTGAACCGGTGACACCAAGAACACCAGTGGCTCCCTCTGGACGGAAAACAACCGTGAAAGTTTATCTCTACGAATGGGGAGTAGATATTTCTAGCAAAGAAATTCCAAGTGGACAAATTGCTTTTGAAGTACAAAACAACGGTCGATTTTCACATGACTTTGCGATCAGCGGTGTAAAAAACTTTGGAAAAGTTCGTCCGGGGGAAGTCCAAGTTTTCACTACCAATCTACGAACGGGAAACTTCACGGTGTACTCTGAACGTGGGAAAGATGACGAAAAAGGTATGGAAGAGGACTTCAGTGTGATCACTCCGTTGCCGTAAGCAAAATTGGAGATTTTACAGTAGCAAGGGATAAGTATTAAGTATCAAGAAAATAAGTTTATCATGTCTTTTGAGGAACGTTTTGGTATCAAACATCATTCTCCAAGTGATGTGGCAGATCATATGCGAGGAGAAGATCCAGATTTCAACAGATGTTTTATTTTGACCTGCAAACCAGGCTATGAAAAAAATAAAAAAAGAAGAGGATTGACTCCTTGGCATCCTGAAGTACAAGTTCGAATCAAAGAAGTCGAAGAAGGAATAAGAAGAATGTTAGATATAACCTGTACTCAATTTTTAAATAAGGCTTGTCATTTGGATAGTACTCCCTGTGAACAAGCAGCATTCCCAGATACAGAAGTTTTTTGGGATCCCCCTTTTTGTCGAGACGGAGAATGCCAGTAGTTGGAGTTATCCGATTTTGCTCAGTTTATAAGAAGGCTTGAGGCAGTGTTTAATTTTTCTTTTCAAGTACTATCCGAGTACCGATGTGGAGTTCTTTTATTAATTCTACTTCATCATCTGGATTTTCTTTTGAGATGCCGATTTCTGGCAAGATTACTCCATCTAGTCCTCGGCTGGAGCCATTCCAGATACAGTTTTCTCCAGGGTGCTTTCCAAGATATTTGGTAGGAAGGAAATCTTGTGTGTCGATTTTTTCGCCTGTATCGGGATGGTAAAAAGTAGCGACTAGTTTTTCTTGTTTTTCTGGATCATCTGGATCTACCTCGACTCCTAAATACTCACAAATCCCAATAATTCCATCTGGATGAGCACAGAGAGATTTGCCGTTTCCATAATGATCTGGATCGACCAGAATCATCTCGTTTGGTTTGATTTCTATTTTGGGGATTACTTCTGATTTTTCTACCTTACGGATTTCAAATCCCGGTGGAGCACCTCCACCAGAGATGGCATTGAGTGCTTGTGGGTAGATAAATTTTTTCAGTGATCGAAATTGGGTACCATTGGAGAGGTCTCCAAAATTTTCATCCCTCGGAATACCCTCGATCACAAAAAGATCCACGATATAATCGTAGAGTGGAGCAAAAACTTCATTGTCTACGCCGATGACATCATGGATGACATTTGTTTTTGGATCTTGGACTCTAGCCCAGAGACACTTGGAGCCTTCGGCTAGTTCTTTGCCTCCATGCTTGGAGCGGTCGGCATTGTTTACAAAAATAGAAAGATGAGATGGCTGTCGCCGTCGATGATAATCTGCTTCGAGCTCACTATGGCTTCCGATGAGTTGAAGTGCTTGAGCACCCGTCTGAAGAGATCTACCGGCCGTAGAGCCCAAGGGAGGGATAACTTCTAGATCTACACCAAGAGTTTGTTCGAGGATATCGTAGTGATTGAGAATTCTGGTTTTTGCGACATCGGAGGGGGCAATGACATCAGAGAGATAATAGATTTTTGTGGTGGTATTTGGAGAAGCATTGAGCAATCCCAAAACCCCCAATCTCACCAAGTATTCTGGAACTTGCAATTTACCTTCGATTTGATTTTTGAGTGTTTGAAGGACAAGTTCTCGCCTTTTTCGTTCTGGAGAATCAAGTGGGTAGGCTTTTATTTGTTCTAGTTCTCGTTCAATAGCATCTAGATTTTCATTGGCTGTCAAAAATTCTTCCCACCCGTGTTTTTGGTCTAAGTAGGGATTTCTAAGCCTTTTTAAAGCCTCAAATAAAAAAACATTTGGATTTAGATTAATAGGAGAAAATGAGAGATTTCCAGAAAGTAGATTTTCATCAGATATTTCAGAAAGAACTTCTTTGATTTCTTCTCTTTGTTTTTGTATTTCGATTCTTTTTTCCACGGGGATCATTCTTTTTTGTAGAATGAGTTGTTTTCTGATTTGTCGTTGTTCAGGTGTAAACTCGTTGGCAGCCGATTGCAAATCTTCAAATTTTTCCATGATTTTTGCGAAGTTTAATACATACAAAAAACCCAGTCGAGTGTGACCGGGGAGCATTTGCTTATTTCTAATCAGAAATCAATGTTCACCGCGACCACACCCGAGCGGGCATCATCATCATGAACATCATCATTGCGATTAGATTTTGCATCTGAGGGCAGGATATTCTTCAGTTTCGGTTTTGTCAAAAATTTAGGCATAAAAAAACCCAACACATGCGTACCGGGTCCTTTTATATCGTTTGGCACAAGCTTAGAAATATATATTCAGCCGGCCAGGTGCGAGGTTTTTATTTATTTTTTGTTTGTGTGTCAAACTTTTTTTGGACTTTTTTTGAAAATGTCTAGAATTCGCCCATGAAAAAGCCTGTGAAAATATTTGGTATCCTCAATGTAACGCCTGATTCTTTTTCGGATGGGGGGGCATTTTTGGTTACGGAAAAAGCATTGGCACAAGCAGAAAAATTATTTACTGATGGAGCAGACTACGTGGATGTGGGAGGGCAGAGCACGCGGCCTGGAGCAGTAGAAATCAGTTGGGAATCAGAGTGGGAGCGGGTGAGAGGGGTGATCGAAGCTTTGCTCGAGAAATATCCAGATCAGATTTCTTTGGATACCAAGCATTGGCAAACGGCAGAGAATTTTTTGTCACTTGGTGGTACAGTGTTGAACGATGTATCGGGATTTCAAGATCCTCGGATGATTGAGGTGGCAGCTGAGTTTCAGCCGATGTGTATCGTAAATCATTTTCCTGGAAAAACTGCGGACCTTGTGCATGAACAAAAAATTAGTTCAATAAATCAGGTACGAGAAGAGCTTTTGTCACGAAAGGCAGACCTTTTGAGATCAGGAGTTTCTGCTGAAAAAATTATCCTTGATCCTGGGATTGGATTTGGGAAAACCATGGAGCTGAATTGGGAACTTCTTGAATTTTCAGCACTAGTCCCAGAAGAAAAAGTACTGATTGGCCACTCAAAAAAGCGATTCCTCGGAGAACATCGATTTGAAATGAAGCCAAATCTGGAAGCAGCAAAAATAGCAGTTGAGGCGGGAGCGTGGGGGATGAGGGTACATGAAGTAGTAGAACACAGAGAATTACAAATTACGAATTACGAATGACAAATTGAGGAAAATTAAAAGGGCAAAATTTGATTTTCCACTTTTGATTCATACAATCCCAACCTGCGGGCTGGTAGCTCAGTTGGTAGAGCAGTTGCCTCTTAAGCAATTGGTCCTGGGTTCGAATCCCAGTCAGCCCACCAACCTTCGTTTGCGACGAACGACCTGTCCTGCGAAATTTTAATGTAGCAGGAAGTGAATCGGAACAAGAAGGTTGTCCATCGAAGCCTTGGCGTAGGCGGACTATTCAGGGTTGGACGCAAACTACGGCTGGCAGGCCATTTTTACTTTAAATATTTTAAAAACAATGAAAATTTACTTTGCCGGCTCGATTCGTGGAGGGAGGGAAGATGTGGATTTGTATGTTGATTTGATCAAGTACTTGCAAACTTACGGTGAGGTGCTGACCGAGCATGTGGGAGACAAGAATCTATTTGAACAAGGAGAAAGAGTAATTTCTGATCGAGAAGTGCACGATCGAGACTTGGTCTGGATGGAGGAATCAGATGTCATGATTGCCGAGGTGACGACACCGAGTCTGGGAGTCGGATATGAGATTGCAAAAGCCGTGGAAATGGGGAAACAAATTTTGTGTTTGTATCGACCACAAAAGGATCGAAGACTCTCCGGGATGATCGGGGGATGTCCAGGTGTAACGATTTTTGAGTATCAAACGTTACAAGAAGCAGAGGGGGCTATTCGTGATTTTTTTGCCAGAAATTAGTATCCCTCGCTACTAGTTATTTCTTAACCAATTTTAGAATGAAGAAATTGTTTTTGTTTTTCGGTATCGTGGTAGGATTTTTAATTTCTCCTGTTTTTGCCACAGGCGGGGAGCTTGAAGTAGGGATTTCCCGTTACCAAGGATTCATCCCAAAGAACGGCATATCCATTCCTTTTCTCACACTGGAGATGACCGCCAAGGAGGCAGATGTTTTAGTAGATGAATTTAATGTGGAACAACGAGGTCTTTCTGCTCCGACAGATTTTGGGCGGATTTGGGGGATGGTGGATGGTCGTCGTTCCTACAACTCTAGTGTACTTCATGATGGGGTAGCAAGGATCCGGTTCAAGAGAACATTGGTTATCCCGGAAGGGGAAACAAAAATCGTAAAAGTCCTGGGAAACATGCGGAGCAATTTTGGTACCGGGCGGACGGTGTATTTTCTCCTGGGGCGAGTAGATTCTACGGCGGATCGGGTTTTAACTTTTTCTCCAGAGACCAAAGAAAGAGTTGAACCAGTGAGAAAAAGAAAATCAAAAGCAAGATTCAGGATCCGGTGCAAGGATGGGAAGTGTGTGAGGATTAGGAAAAAGTAGAAAGTTGAAAGTCAAAAGGTAAAAGAGATTAAAAAAAGTTGCTTTTTGTTTAGTTATGAAATATAATACATAAAGAAATACATGATTATTTACATATAAATGAAGGCAATTCCCAAGATACACGGCGTTTCAGAACTTCAGCGGAAAGCGAAGGAAATCCTGACAGAAGCAAAAACCACGGGAGAACCTATTTTTGTGACTGAACACAATAAAGTGTCTGTGGTTATATTGAGCCAAGAAGCCTATGAAAATCTAATTCAAGAAGAACAGCAGGGTTGGCAAAAGGCACAAGAAAAAAGTTTGGATTTTTGGAATCATAATTCTAATGACCAGTATGAAGAAATGCTTAAAAGTTAACACGGTGGTACTCATTTCATTCCCTTTTAGTGATTTGTCGGACAAAAAAGTTCGTCCGGCTTTAGTTCTGCGGGATCAAGTAGATGAAGATGTTGTTTGTTTGCCGATTTCTTCCAGTTTTGGGGTTTCTCGAAATGATTTGGAAATTGAGAACGAGTTTTGCAAAAATTTTACATTTCCAATCAAATCTTTTTTAAGAATTCAAAAGATTTTTACGTTGCATGAGGATTTAGTAAAAAAAGAAATTGGAAGTTTTACTTCAGAGTTTTTTGGTGAGGCAAAAATGAGGTGTCTACAGTTTTTGGAGGGGAAGAATTAGAAAGATAAAAGAGCGAACGGAAAATCAAGAAGGCGTGTGAGGGGAGGCACGTCTTCTTTTAATAAAAAGAAAAGCACTCCCCGGGTGGTGGTCCGGGAAGTGCTAGGGAATGGGCAACCCTCGTTGACTTATGTTGCTTGTCCTTCCGAACAAGTGGCATAAATCACAAAGATTGCACAGAATCACCCGCTAGGTGTTCAGCGGGGTGTGGCGGATGCCTTCGGAATTTGTTTTTTTGTGGATTCCCAAAGGATTTTGCCCAGTTCAAAGGGGATCAGGTAGGCGAAGTCTGCGGCCACCCCTACCGTCCCCAAGCCGATCTCTCCTGCGGCACAGAGCAAACTTCCTGCTCCGTACAAAACGGCTCCTATTGGAGCCATCGGAGGAACTTGTTCTTTTCCGTTCAACAGAAATATTCCCGACTCCTTCACAAGCCCTCCGGGAACTGCACCGATCTTGGCAAGCGTTGCTCCGACGTAGAATTCTCTGTTGGGGGGATGTTGGAATGGGTCCGTGAGGCAATCGTTGACTAGCTCTCCTCCTCGTTTTAGTCGCTCTAGCTCTCCTCCTTGTGCTGTCGTATTCATGGTCAAGCTTGCGACCAATACGACCGAGATGACAATCAAGGGAATTTTCCTCATAGCGTGTTTTCTCCTGCCTTCTGCGGTCAGAACCTTCCGTTCTGGAAGCTAATTTTCTAAAACTTCTGTACCTGGATTATGTTAAAGAACAGATCTTACTGGCTTTTTATATTAAAAACACAAAAAGTCAAATCATTTTTCCGTAATTTTTCACACCCATCGCATTTAACCGCATAAATAAGCGATTTCAGAGAAAAAGTTTTTTTCGGTTTTTTTCCAAAAAGTCATAAAAACAGTGGCGAGGGTTTCAAAATTTTGGGAAGTTTTTTCGTTTTTTGTACCAAAACTGATCTTTCTTTTGATCACGAAGTGGCGTAATTTTCGTTCAGCTTTGTTGTTATCGCATGGAACTTGGTTGTAATCCATGCAGTTGAGCCACTCAGATTCGTACGTGAAGAACTGTTTTCGTAAGTTCTCCAGCTTTTTGGGATCCTTGGCTTGCGGTGCACGGAATATCTTGATTTGTGCCCATAACTCCGCTTTTTGTTTGTCTCGTTTCTTTTTATCAAATGGCTCGGCAATGTGTTGTCTGAGCTTCTCGTATATTTCTGAGAATTCTTCGTAGGCCTCTATTTCTTTTTTGCTCAACTTCATTATCCTCATCCTATCATACCTTCATTCTTTAGAACAAGTTTTTTGTTCGGGGGTGTGAGAAGTTACAAAAACTTGATTTTTTTATGTTTCTGATTATAAATGAAGTGTTCCTCGTGAACCTGTAAGAACCTCCCGTTCAATGCAAGTGAAAGATCTTGTACAGGGAGGATTCTTTTATAGAGGATAAAAACTGAGAAGTTCTAATTTATTTGCTGTACCGATTTTTTTGTCGATGATAACCATGCGGTGAAAATAGCTTTCAACGATGTATCGTTTTTGACCTTTGATAATTATGCTCTCTTTGATTGGATAGTCTTTTATAAAATAGTCAAAAAATTCAACGAGTCGTATTCTACGGATTATATCTTTGGTATTATAATCAGAACTATCTCCGTTAATCCCATACTTCTTCATAAATCGATTAAAAAAGAGTTTTCTTCCATTTTGAAGTGTTAAAAACGGCTGACCGTTTTTTGCTTTTGGAAAAGTTTGAATAATTTCATGTGCTAATTTCAGTATTTTTTGATGTTTTTTATCCTTCATGAGCTGAATTTAACTTATGGAATTCTATTTATCAATGTTTATTGTTTATTTTTTGGAGTAATAAACCAACGAGGGAAAAATTTAAATTTTTCCATTGCCAAACAAATTCAGAATTGCTAATTGTTTGTTGTTCGATTTTAACTGATTTATGGCCACCCTTTTTCTCAAATATCGTCCGCAGATATTCTCCGACCTGATCGGTCAGAGTTCGATCGTGAAAACCCTACAGAACGCTATCAAAGCGAAGAAACCAGCCCATGCATACCTTTTCTCTGGAAGCCGAGGAACGGGGAAAACCTCCACAGCTCGGATTTTTGCCAAGGCTCTGAACTGCGAAGGGATAAAAGACGGAGATCCCTGTGGAACATGTAAAATTTGTACCGACACCGCTGAAGGAAATTTGATCGACGTGATGGAGATCGATGCGGCTTCTCACACCGGAGTCGATAACATCCGGGACTTGATCGAAAAAATAGAATTTACGCCCACCTACGCACAACGAAAAGTCTACATCATCGATGAGGTGCACATGCTTTCGAAGGGGGCTTTCAACGCCCTTCTTAAAACTTTGGAAGAACCGCCGGACCACGCTTTCTTCCTCCTTGCGACGACGGAAATGCACAAAATTCCTGAGACAATTGTTTCCCGATGTCAGACGTTTGTGTTTCATCGGTTTTCTCTCGAACAACTAGTGGACCGGCTCGAAGATATTTGCAAGATCGAAGGATTCACCGCCGAGAGAAGTGCACTCGAGTGCATTGCCCGAAAAGCAGAAGGAGGGCTGAGAGACGCAATTTCACTGCTCGAGCAGATTGCGGCCGAAACAGACAATCAGGTGACAGAAGCCGCTGTTCGTGAGAGTCTGGGGATTTCTCCAGCCGAGACGTTGGAAAATTTTTGGCAGGCCATCCTGGAAAAAGATACGGAAAAAGGATTTAAAATTTTGCGTGAGATTAATGAGAAGGGCGGAGATTTTCGGACCTTTGGTCACGATTTTTTGGGGTTTTTGCGAGGACGACTCCATCAGAATCTTTCTGATTCAAGCGAATTAGCCCTCATTTTACCGGCGATCGAAGAAACCGAAAAAGCTCTCATGAGACTCAAGACCTCTCCGATCGTGGAGTTGCCACTTGAGATTGCGGTGGTGAATCTTTGTTCTTCCTTTGTTGAAACTTCAGTTGAAAAGACGGAGGTAAGTCGAAAGTCGAAAGTTGAAAGTCGAAAGGAGGAGGAAAAGGTAGAAGTTGAAAGTCAGAAGTTAGAAGTAAGAAGTGAATCCTCCTTCGCCAAGGCTTCAACCTCCGCTAAAGCTACGGTAGACAAGTCGGAGGACAGAGAACCGGAACCGGAAATAACGGTTGAAGCGAAATCGTCTAAGCAAACACCTTCTGCGATCAAACCCTCAGAATCCGTTTCAGATGGCGGAGAGGTGACAGAAATTCAAATTAAGGAAAAATTATCAGAGATTGCTCAGAAAGCGGGACTGCCAAGTTTCGTAAAAAGATCCTTCACGACCACAGAACCCAAGATTGTGGGGGATAAAGTGACCTTTCAGACGGATTCAAATTTTCACCAAGAAAAGCTGACCCCAGCATCAGTTCGGATTCCGATTCAGAATGCCATGGGAGAGGTTTTTGGTAAAAAGTTTGAGGTGGATTTTGTCGTTCATGCGACAAAAAAAGTAAAAACTGATGAAGTGGCGACGGCGGAAGATTTTTTAGAATTTTAGAGAAGATAGAACTTAGAGCTTAGCCATCGCCATTTGGCGAGGCTACTACGCTGGAGAGCGTACGTAGAACTTAGTTTTTAGAAAAAATAGTAATTTTTCACACATCTAAACTTAACAACGATAACAACCTTCGTCCGTTAACCTGGAATTAATTTCGGGTTTAAGGGACGTGATAGGACTAGAACAAACATTGAAGAATATCAGAAAAATTGCAGGTGTGAAAAATTACAAAAAATACAATTGTTAATTATTGATAAAATTGCTATAATAGCCAGATGTTAAAAAAATTATTTGTTGTCGGGATTTGTTTAAGTTTACACACTTTTAATGTGGCAGTGGCAGATGATGGCAGAGCAGGGGAAATATTAAAGTCTGAGATTCCGATCCAGGTAGACATTACCGACAATGAGAAGTATCCGGTTTATCGAGATCTGGCAGCGAGCTTTCTCGAGAGTGCGTACTCAAATGAATGTGCTCGGTTTGTAAATCGGCTCTTTTTTGTGCGATTTGGGAAACTCATGTTTGGGAATGCTTGGGACCTGCAACTCAAAAAATCAAATCAAAAATTTCTAAAACTTGTGTGGCAACTACCAGAAAAAGTATTTTCTCGAGTTGATGGACTCAGACTCAAAAACTACACAGATCGGATTAATCATTTTCGAGAACTTTACGCTGTTTTGAATCGGGAAGAGCACCCTCTGGGGGTGATTGGGTTTGTGTACCGATATTCTTTTTATCGAGATATTGCGGCTTCCATCCACAATGCTCTGCCACAGACACACGTTGTTTTTCTCGCTGGAAAAAAGAATTTCTTCTTCGAAAATGATTCAGAAGTGGTCAAAGATCTGGAAACAATTCTCACAGAAAAATATGGGAAGATCCATGATTTTGAGCGAGTATTTGTATCAGAAAAAGTGCCGTTGAAGCTAGTACTCGCTCCAGGAGCAAAATTTTATTATCAGGATTACCTGGTGGAAGAACAATTCAAACAGATCAGATCAGGAAGTTTGCTCGAGCTTTTTCTTCGCAAACATCGAAATAATCGAGTAGTTTCACTCCTGCGGCCGGTATCTTTTTCACGGATTTCGGATGAGTTGATCGCTGAGATAAAAACGCAGAAATATTTATTGAATACACTTGGAAACACCGAGATCGTGAGAGGGAGCGAATTTGAAGATCATTTTACTTCTGAGCAAGATCGAGAGAGGTGGGCAGGGATTCTAGAGAAGCGATTTGGGATTCGTCGTCCGGATCGGGTGCTGTGGGTGCCGGTGCCGGGGGGTAGGGAAGAGGTGGTGAGTACTAAGTAGTGGTTCCTTCTTTTTCTTCAACAAGACTATCAATAAAATCAACCAATCTTTGCGATGGGCCTATTTTTTCAAAATTAATTCGGTGGAGTTCATCTGCGGGGACTCCAAATTCAGGATGGTCTTTCGCAAGTAATACTAATTGATGGCACTTTTCCACTTCTGATATTATAGTAGTAAGGTGCCCTACAACTTCTGGATTACTCCAGTTAATTTCACCACATTTTAGCCCTTTAAGAAATCTTTTAGTTACTCTTTGGCCTGCACCAGAACAATCATATTTAACACAAGCTCGGTAGCCTTTTTCGGCTCTTGTTTAATAGATATTGCATCTTTCTTTTTCTAGATCGAGGTGTTCACATATTTCTCCTGATTCTTTTGTGATTGTCCCGGTTGGGCCGTGTATTTCTGTTAAAACACAGCAAATGGCTGCACAATTTTCACAATCGGCTTCATAGAGGGCTGGATCAAATTTCTCCATTAATCATAAAATATACAATTTTTACAAAAAGTCAAATAATCAGTCTAAAAAGACCCCAGTTTTTTCAGCAGGTGATAGGGAATCAACGTGAGTTGTGC
>CAYFOO010000044.1:0-11309 GCA_964344775.1 uncultured Candidatus Peribacteria bacterium | reverse complement strand
TCCTTACACACTCGCTATAAACGACTTTCACAGAGTTTCCTTAATAAATAAAAATATAATTTGCACCTGTTTAAAATTTAAAAATTAGAATTTATTTAAAAATTACAAAATTATAAAATTAAAAATTCCGCACTAGCGGTTCAAAGCAAAACAAAAAGTGCTCCCATGAAAACAAAAACTCCTCCTATTCTAAAAAAACTAACTATCGGCCTGATAGTCGTGACGATCGGGGTCACTGGGATTTTGATGTGGGAAAAATTTCAACTTCGCTATGACAATGAAGTACTTGCCAAAAAAATAGACGAAGCAGACAAATCTATCTACCAACTCGCAGAAACAGAAAAAGTCGCCTACGCACAGGAAGCTGCAGAAATATTAAAAAAAGCCAAAGAATACCGTATTTCCTGGTCTCAGTTTGTCGGGGAAGTGCTTCGACAAGAAGATAGCACGATCAAGTTTCTCTCTTTTTCTGGTTCTCGAAATAAAAAAATTGCCATCAAAGGCGAAGGATTTGACTGGGAATCAGTATCCAAAATGATTGAAAGACTGAAGGCCAACCCAAAATTTCAAAATCCATTTGTCCACTCTATCCTGGAGCGATCTGCCGGACGAGGGAAGCCTACTTATTCCTTCGGGCTTACTTTTGATTACACCAACTAATGAAAACCTGGATTATACTTTCTTTTGCTTTTTGTGCGGGAGTCTGGGGACTCCTCACCTTCCCATTATTAAACGAAGTACAAGACCTCCGTCTAGAGAACCAAGGTTTGGAAAATATCTTAGCAGAGAAAGAAGCAAAAACAGAAGAATTGGAAGAAATAAAAGTAGAATTCGCTGATCGGATCAAAAACATCCAAGCTCAGATTCCTCTCGATTCAAGCCAGGAAAATTTCATTCGCGATTTGAGAAAAATCACTACGCAGACCGGATTTTCTTTTTCTGGAATCAAATTCTCCCGCGGACAGAATAGTCAGATCAACGCCCCACACTTGATAGCAAATTTTTCTGCACGAGGAGACCGCTCAAATGTAAAAAACCTGCTCGCACTCATTGAACAAAATGAAAGATTTCTCGGAATGGATAGCTTGAGCGTAAGTACGATTGAAAGTGCAAATAAATCTGTCACAAACCTCACCCTTTCTGTTTATGCTCTGTATCAAGAATGACCGAAAATCATACAAAAAACGATATGCCTGCGTGGAAACAAAGTCTGCGACTCTCTTCACGTAAAAAAGTAATCTATGGTGTGACGGATCGCAGTGATGATCTAGTACTAGAAAAGCTCAATGATTTTTTTATCGATAACTCCAAAGTAGCCGGCAAAGAAAAGGGACTCTTTTTCCATTCACTTCAACTCTTGATTAATTCCGGTGTTCGATTTACTCGAGCCGTGGAAATGCTGGCCGAAAGGACGAGAAATCTACGACTCAAACGCGTACTCCACACCATCCATCACGATATGGAAAACAATGGGCTTCATTTTTCCAAAGCGATGGAAAAATATCCACAGGTTTTTTCGGATTATGAAATAAAAATGATCCAATCCGGAGAACTTACGGGAAAAATGAAAGACAGCCTAGAGTCCATCTCTATTCAACTACAAAAAAATCTAAAATTAGAAGCTCAAACTCGCTCAGCCCTCATCTACCCGATCACCGTGATTGGGGCTATTGTTTTGGCCGGAATTATTGTGTGTCTTTTTGTAATTCCTCGATTTGCAGAACTTTTTGCTGAATTTTCTACGGAATTACCGATCTTCACCAGGATTGTACTCTGGATTTCCGACTTTTTGGTACATTTTTGGTGGCTGGCACTCATTGTTCTCTGGGCTGCGTGGGAAGTTTTCAAAAACTGGAAATCTACCGAGTCCGGAAAAGAAAAATGGGATGGTTTTCTACTCCGTGCACCGTTTGTGGGGACTTTAATTAGCAATATTCAAACCCTTCGAATAGCGACAAACTTTGCCACACTGATGAAATCGGGTATCCCGATTAATAAAACACTCAAGACCCTTGCCGAAATTATTTCCAATTCGGTGATAAAATCCGCTCTCAAATCTATCGAAAACAACGTACAACACGGAATGAAAGTGCACGAGAGCTTTGCCAAAGAAAAAAGTCTGGACCCCATCCTGACCGAAGTACTGGAAGTAGGAGAAAAAAGTGGAAACATGGTCGAAATCCTCACAAAAGTGGGAGAACAATACGAGCTAGAGGTGGACCATCAACTAAAAAATCTTACTACTCTCATTGAACCACTCATTATCCTGCTTGTTGGTGTTGCCGTGATCTTCATGGCCGTCTCCATCATGATGCCGATTTTCAAACTCCAAGAAGTCTTCATCCAATAAATTCTCCTTCCTTCACACTTCATACTTCTCCCTTCTTACTTTTATCAAATGCCCTCCAAAACCCCTGGATTTACCCTCGTGGAGATCATCATCTCCGTCATCATCATCGGCATACTCGCCGTGGTCTCTCTCTCCACCTTTTCTCATTTTCGGGAAAAATCCAATCTCGATCTCTCGGCTCAAATCCTCGAATCCACACTCCAAAAAAGCTTCTCTCAAGCTCGTTCAAATCCGGCCATTTTTGGAGTTCTTGGAACAGAAAATGGTAATAAAGTGTACACTTTTCGCTGTGAGGAAGCTAATTGTGCTGATCGAGATCCACTCAACATTCTTCCTATCACTAAACTCGAAGGCGGTGTTCAAATCAAAACTTCAGAATATTTTGATATTCGGTTCCTTCCACCCCATGGAGACATAGAATTTTTCGATGAAGCCGGTGAAAAACTAGCAGGGGAAGAACTGACCCTAGAAATAACTACAAAAAATAATGAAACCAAGTCCCTCAAGATTCACAAACAATCGGGATTTATCGAAATATTCTCCCCTTGATAAGGGGAGATACTTGGTTAAAAAACCGGGATAGAGGGGTTTTGGAAACCAAGGTCGGGGCACAAAAAATGAAATAATGAAAAATAAAAACACAGGAATTTCTCTTATAGAAACCGTCATCCTGATCGGAATCATCAGTATATCTCTGATCAGCGGTATTTCTCTGCTGGTGATCTCTATCAATGCCAATGTACAAAATAAAAACCGATTTGCTGCCACCTATCTCACCCAGGAGTGTCTAGAACTCGCTAGAAATGTGAGAGATTCAGCTGTCAGACAACATCTCCCCTGGGATTGTGCTTTTGAAGTGGATGAAAATTTCAACAATGAATTTGCTATTAAAAATTCCGCTCCAGATTTCATGAGTGAAACAGACTGCAAAAGTTCGCTAGGAACAAAAATCGAACTCGCAAACAATGAAAATACAAAAATCACCTGGCTGGACGGCCAAAAATCTCGATTCCAAAGACAAATGATTACGGAAAAATCACTAGAAAACCCGGACGAAATCAAAATCACCTGCGAGATTTCTTGGCAAACAAAAAACAAAACAGAAAAAGTCCAAATTTCTGAAATCCTCACCAATTGGCAAAAATAAAGTTGTAGGTTGTAAGTTATAAGTTGTAAGGCATAATTTAATTAACCCCCTACAACTTACCACCTCCAACCTACAACCCAAAAAATAATGAAAACTAAAGTCCCCGCCTACACCCTCATCGAAACACTCATAGCCGTGACCATCACCAGTCTCATCCTGGTGACAATCATGGGGACCTACTGGCAAATGATAAAAATAGAAAACACTACTAATCTTTCACGACAATTGCAAAAAGAAGTACACTTCGCTCTCATCCGAATGGCTGATAAAATCCGTGCATATTCGGTAAATTATGAAGCGTACGCACTGGATGGCAACTGTGGCGAAGTGGATATCGATTCTAGCCACAAACTGTGTTTGAAAGGTGCCAATGGCACAGAAAATATTTTTGAAATCGCTGAAAGCACCATAAAAATGAATGATGCCCCCCTCCTTTCCCCTAAGTTCAAAGTGGAAAACATTAGCTTTTCCGTTTCCCCTACCCTGGATCCTTTTTCTCCCTCAAATCTAGGAACAAAAGAAACACAACTCCAACCAAAAGTATCTATTTTCCTCACCGCAGTGGCCCGTCAAAATCCAAAAATAAAAACCACCCTCCAAACCACTATTTCTTCCAGAATTTACCAATAAAATACCCCCTTCTCCCCTTATTAAGGGGAGACACAGGGAAAAGTCCTGAATAGAGGGGTTGATAGTAGGGAAAAAATGGAACAAAATAGTCGACAAAAAGCAAATTCACACAAGTCAAAACACCCCATGTACCATATACCAATCCCCACATACCAACCTATGAAAACCAAATCCCCCGGTTCCATCCTCATTGTCGCCATCATCCTGGGAGCTATCGTGCTCTCACTGGGGCTCAATCTGGTGCGAATTTTTGCGAAAGAAGTACATTTTGCTGCTGATCTACTTTTTTCCGAACAAGCCTACTTTGCCGCAGAATCAGGAGCAGAAAAAGCTCTCATCAAGCTCAAAAATGAACCAGTAGAATACCTGAAAGATCATAAAATTGAATTTGGAAACAAAGTAAAAACGATCTTAAATATTGAAAATCTAAAAGAAGCATTTTCTTTTCCTCTGCCGCCAAAAGGCAATATAAAATTCCGCCTCCAAAAAGATCTCGACCCATCTGAAACAACCACTCTAGAGGCGGTGGACAGTTGGGATCTCCAAGTAGCAGCAGAAACTGATTTTAACAATGAAAAAATCTGGCAGTGGAAGATCTTCTGCCAAAAAGATCAAAAAACGTTGGGCATCCAAAATACGCTAGAAGTTGGAGAATTTTTAAGTTTCCAGGAGCAACGAGGAACTTTTACGAATGTAGATGGAAATAGTTTTCCACTGGTCTCCATTGCCGACTTCTTCACTTCCCTCACTCCAGAAGAAAAACAAACCTGCTTTTTTTCGGCTACCAACATGAGTGAAACAGAAACACTAGACTTCAAATTTGAAAATATCGAAAAAATGTCCCCAGAAAAAGCCCGAGTCGTCTCCACCGGAATAGCAAAAAATAGATCAAAAACCATCATATTTGACTACGCACAAAAAAAGCTCGGAACTTTATTTGATTTTGTCCTCTTTCATTCGGGCCAAAATTAATTTTTAAAACTTTAGTTGTTAGTTTTTCGTTCGTTTTAACCTTTGAGTTTTAAGTTTTGAGCTTTTTAACAATTCTTCATTCTACCTTCTAACTTCTGCCTTCTGCAATTACTCCTTCGCCCGCTCACAATACTCTCCATTATCCGTATTAATCACGATCTTGTCTCCCACGTTGATAAAAAGCGGCACCTGAAGCACGTATCCCGTATCGATGGTCGCTGGTTTTGATCCCCCGGTAGCGGTATCCCCTTTTACCCCGGGATCGGTTTCCGTCACTTCAAGGGTCATTTTTGGAGGGAGCTGAATATTGATCGGATTTCCCTCGAAATACTGAATATCCACATCCATTCCTTCTGTAAGAAAATTGGTCACATCTCCAAGTCGATTTTTATCCAGAGAAATGGTTTCAAAACTTTCCTGATCCATAAATTCATATTCATCTCCATTGGCATAGAGAAACTGAGCTCGAGCAAAGTTTATCTCTGCTGGTTCAACTTTATCATTCCCTTGAAAAGTTTTTTCTACCGTCCCTCCGGTGATCAGATTTCTGAGTTTGGTTTTCATTACTCCCCCACCTCGAGCCTGTTTGGAATGCTGGCTGTAGGTGACGACGTAGGGATCACCATCGAGTTGTACCTTCGTGCCGACTTTGAGATCTGTAATTCCAAGCATGTTTATCTGGGTTAAAAAGTGATGCCATTTTGCACAAATAATTTTAAAAAACAAGACCTACCCGCCCTTCTCCCCTTTTTTAAGGGGAGATACCAGAGAGAAAGCTATTTAAGAGGGGTTTTGAGTACAATCCTCAACAAAAACTACCACTCACCAATAACATTGACAATCTGTAAAACATTCGCTATTCAAAAAACACATCTGCAGAGCGGATTCTTTTTGTTTGCCCCTGGAGTCAATCTCCTCGGAAAAAATAGGGATATCGGTCTGCAGTACGTCTGCATCTGATGTTCTTTTACATTTTCCGTTGTGGCAAGCAGAGGCAAGTACAAGGAATTCGTTTCCTGCATCCTTTCACCCTCATGGCAAGGAGGAAAAGCCATGAAGACGAGAACAAAAAATCTCATTGCGGCCGTCTTGGCCGCTCCTTTCATTGGGGTATTCATGTATCTTTATCAATACCCCCTCGTCCCTACGGATTACCAAATCCTAGGTGCTGACCCCGTCTTACCCCGAACCATCGGAATGGCAGTCTGTGTCTTCTTCTTGGCGGTGATCCTTTTCATCCGCCTCGGCCCCCTGCGATTGGTCGCCCTGTCACTCCTCGGAGTGCTGGGGTTCGGGGGGTGGGCTTCCCTCGCCCCCGACTGGCAGGCCGAGAAGAAAGCTTTCCTGGCCTACGGCATCGAAAGCATCGGAGAAAATGCCCTCCTGACGCTGTTGGGAGTCGGTATCCTGGTCATCATCGGCATGATCGTCTTCCTTTTGTGGATGGAAAGGAAAACGGAGAAAGAAAAAAAGCCAACCAGCAATATCCCCGATCGTCCTGATCCTCCTCTCGAAGGAAGCCCCAAGCTCCGGACAGCACCCACCGAAGAAGGCAAAGAGGAGGGTCCGACAAAAAAAACAGAAGCCCCTTCGACCTCCCTCCTGATCGCCAACACGGACAACGAAGAATCCGCAAGGACATTTGCCACCCTTCTCGTGGAAGGTCCCGGGATGATCAAGACAATCCATGAAGATCATCCGGCAAGTGTCAGCGTTGCCATGAAGGTGGTGGCGAAGTTCCATCCGGAAGAAGTGGTTGGAGCTTACGGTGAAGATTCTCAGCCGTTGCTTCTGTTTTTCCTGGACGGTGCAACCCTTGGGCAAATCCAGGAGCGGATGGAGACCTTCCAAAAGGTCGTACTTCAACACCATCCCCGTTCCGCGGAGAGACTCCTGCGGAAATCAACCCACTTCCTGGTCGATCATATGGCCAGCATGATTACCCAAGCCTCCGTTTCGGCTCCTTGAGCTTCTGCTCCGCCACGTCGGGCAGCAGCCTCCGCCCCTCCCCCAGCTCCTGAGGGAGAAGATGTGGAAGCCACACAACAAATGGCCCCTATCGATCCCGAAGACCGCCCCTAGACAGAACGTCTAGACAACATCAGATGCAGCCCAAGCCCCCTCCTGGCACCAGAGCAGAAGCTCAAGTGCCGGGGCGGGGTCTTTTTTTATGTACAGGACTTTTCCCCCTCTTTTCTCCCCTGACAAGGGGAGACACATTAGATTTATTAGGAACAGAGGGGTTCAGAGGGGAATAAAAAGGGGTGATAAATAATGATGACACAATTTTAATTACTTTCCTTTTTCTGCAACTCCAATTGATGAAAAATCTCATCACAAACAGCATCCAACCGGTTGAAAACATCTGAATTCCAAAAACGAATAATTTTTATTCCCTGTTCTGCGATAAATGCCGTTCTTTTTTCATCATAAATTCTATTTTTTTCTTCATCATGTTGAGCTCCATCAACCTCTATACCCAGACGATATTCTGGACAATAAAAATCTAAAACATACTTACCTACACTATACTGACGAATAAATTTACAATCAGCCACTCCTCTCTTTCTCAGTTTCTGCCAAAGAATCTGCTCTGTTTCTGTAGCATTATTCCTTAGTTTTTTCCTAACTTCTCGTTGATCGGAATTTTGAAATATAAATTGTGTCATCATTATTTATCCCCTCTGTCCTCCGGGCATCTCCCCTTAGATAAGGGGAGAATAATATTTACCCTTCTATCTCCTTCACCGGACTCTTGAACACCGTTCCATCTCCCACAAATTTCACCATCATTTGGATTCGCATTTTTCCTTTTCCCGCCTTGGGAATGTGAAATTGGGCCGATTTTCCCACTACTGTAAATTTCTGATCATAGACTACAATTCCTTCTTTTTTCGCTACCAACTCAGCCCATTCTACCTTGTTCGGTTCTGGAAAAACCATATCCACCGCAATGGAGTTTTTGTAGTTCGTGAGTTTCTCGATCACCGGGCTGGTATCAAAGATCAACCGCTCTCGTTCATAACTAATCGGAATAGATTTTTCTGAAAAATTATCATACACATCCCACGCCCGAATCATCAGGAAGTGTCGACCAAGTTTTCCATCTGCCACCACATTTTTTTGGAATGGGGCTTCCGTCATTTCTCCCAAATTTTGATTATCAAGCCAGAATTCCACTCGATCCACCCGAGATTCGAAGTCCCGAACTTCGGTCAAAATCTGAAAAACGGAATTCTTTGGGATTTTTTGATTGCCTTTCGGTCCCAGGAATATGATCTCTGGACCTTCGTAGTCTCCTTCTATATTTATCTCTATCTCGTCTTCGTTGATATTTAATAATTTATCCACAACAACTGTTCGAATCACATGGCTCGTGCCAATCTTGGCAGACTTCGGCAGGATGAACCGCCCCGTCCACGGAGCACTGTAGGCCTCGGAAATCAACACATCATCAAAATAAAACTCCACCGTTTTTACTCCAAATTTCGCAGCAACAGAGACCGTCACCTCCACCTCCCCAGGAGCAAGTGAACCACGGTTTTTGGGGCTCATGATTTCTATCTGAGGCACATTTTTTTGAGTAAAAGCATTGTGTACGTCATCCGGTAGATTTCTCAATCGAGCAGTAGAAGTCAGAGTGCTACGACGACCAAATCTTCGTGCTCCTCTCTCTTTTTCTTCTTCATCTTTTTCTATCTCTTCTTCCGAATCCATGATCGCTCCCAGAGAACTCATGAACCGCGGATGATCTTCGATCCACTCTTCTACCGGACTCTGCCAGTTTGACATTTCCGGACGGATAGAAGCAAGCTTCAATATGTATTTTTGGGTCCGGGCGTAGAAAGGTGTAAACCGTGTCCGCTGTCGTCCAGAGATTTTGTCGATCTCTACCATTTCCACTGAGTCGTCTAAATCAGTTGGCACAGCAAAGGAAGCAAATACTTCTTCTTTCGCTAACTTCGGTGGCGTCAGATCGGTTGCGAGTTTTCCAGAGTATTTGTTCACTTTTCGAGTTTCCAGTTCAATTTCTGGGTACGCTTTTTCTTTGCTGGCCCCTTTTTTAAACAAAATTTCATGTGCTTCTGTCATAAACCGTTTCCAAATCGGTGCCGCTACCGCCAACCCGGTAGCTCCGGGTTTCATAGGCTCCCCTCGATTGTTTCCCACCCAAACCCCCGTCACCAAATGTGGTGTAAATCCGAGCGTCCAAGAATCTCCCGGCACGGTAATATTTTTCGGATTTTCTTCCTCATCTTCTGGTTCTTCTTCGTTAAATTCTGGATTTTCCACCGTCCTGTTTGAAGTCCCGGTCTTGGATCCGTTGTCTAGTCCAGGCAACTGAAGTAGTACATTCCAATCAAATCCCTCTGTAGTAGGACGCGTGGTCTCATCTGTGAGAATGTGTCGAATCAGGGCAGAAATCTCCGGGCCAATCCCCTCTTTACTTTCTCTGTTTGAATCAAATGATTCGAGGGTTTTTCCTTCTCCATCTTGAACCTCCAGAATCGCCACTGGTGGAAAATAAGTCCCATCTCGAGCAAAAACTTGGAAACCGGCAATGTGCGAGAGAGGCTCTACTTCAGCCACCCCAATCCCAATTGCCACTCCATGATGCTCCGCATCTCCTTCAAATTTCACTCCTACTCGATCTGCCAGATCAAGGACATTTTTGGGATTGGCTAAGTAGGCGGTTTTCACTGCCGGAATGTTCAAGCTACGATTGAGTGCATCCCGAGCAGATACGGGCCCGAGAAATTCCCCATCAAAGTTCTGTGGTTGATAATTCCCACCGAAGTCGGTTTCTACGTCAAAAAGTACCGTTGCTGGCGAGTAACCTTTTTCAAAAGCGGCCGCATAAACATAGGGTTTGAAACTTGATCCAGGCTGCCGTCGAGCGGTGAGAATATTCACCTGCCCATCATTAGCGGCGTCGAAATAATCCTTCCCCCCCACAAAAGCTAAGATCTCTCCCGTGTCAGGATTGAGGGCAGCGAGAGCTGCATTTTTGGCATCCCAAGTACTCGGATAGTGAGCTGATTTTTCAGTAATAATTCTCTCCGCCGCTTCCTGTAGATCTGGATCCAGCGTGGTGTAGATCCGGAGTCCTCCCTGCTTGATAAACTCTTTTCCATATTTTTCTTCTAATTTCTCACGAACGTAAAATACGAAATGAGGGGCTTTGATATCGGTTCGATAGATTTTGAATTCCAGTTCCTTGGTTTCCGCCCACGCAATCTTGAATTCTTCGAAGGAAATCATCTTGAGATCTAGCATTCGCTGCAACACCAGATCCTTTCGTCCTTTTTTGTATTCTTTTTCTCCTGTTTCTTCGTCGTACTCATAGAACCCCATCAGGAGATCCTTGTTCGCTCCATACGGAGAAAATCGAGTCGGGGCCACCGGCAAGCTAGCCAAAATAACAGACTCTCCCAGGGTCAACTCTCGTGCTGACTTGCCAAAAAAAGTTTTGGCCGCGGCCTCGATCCCATGAGCATTGTGACCGTATGGAATTTTATTGAGGTAGAGCTCGAGGATCTCATCTTTGTCGTAGTACCACTCCACCTTCATAGAGAGAAGTAGCTCCTTAAATTTACGGGTGATTGTTCGCTCTCGAGAGAGGAAAGAGTTCTTCACCAACTGTTGCGTGATCGTCGATCCTCCTCGTGCCGTCCCGATGCCAAAAAATTCATTAAGCACGGCCTTGATAATACCTCCAATATCAAACCCAAAATGGGAATAAAACTGATCGTCCTCAATCGCAATAGTGGCTTTTTTCATCCAGGGAGAGATCTCCTCCAGCGGGATGTATTCTCGGTTTTCATCTCCGTGAATCACGTAGAGTACGTGCTCGTTTGGATCCTCCGTCGGATCTAGAGCTTTTCTGTCATAGATTACGGTTGATTCTGCAAATTGCAGCTGTGCCGCATCATCTACGGAAGGAAGAAAAAAAGAACCATACGCAAAAGTCCCCCCAAATCCCACAGCACACAGAATCAAAAACCACTGCCCCCAGGGAAACTTTTTTTGTGGTTGTTTACCTTCAAAAAGTGACTTAATTCTTCGCCACAGAGAAGGCCGTCTGCGGATACGATGTATGTGCATGCAAGGCAAATGTACAAAAAGGTAAAATTTTGACAAGAGGTGTAGCAATCAGGTAACTTCTCACACCCCCGAACAAAAAACTTGTTCTAAATATTTATGATGTGT
>CAYFOO010000043.1:0-11599 GCA_964344775.1 uncultured Candidatus Peribacteria bacterium | reverse complement strand
GTCATCATTGTTTTGGTTGTGTCGGATTACGAAAATCAAAATACTGCATCCTCAATAAACAATATAAAAAAGAAGAATACGAAGAATTAGTTCCCAAGATTATCGAACATATGAAATCTACCCCCCTTCGCCAAGGCTACGGCGGGCAGGCAGTAGAATGGGGTGAATTTTTTCCGATCGAGCTGTCTCCTTTTGCGTACAACGAGACTGTTGCTCAAGAATATTTTCCCATGACAAAAGAAGAATGCTTGAAAAAAGGATGGAAATGGAAAGATGAAGATGACAAAAACTACCAACCCCAAACCTACCAAATCCCAGATAATATCACAGATGTACTAGATGAAATTTGTACAGAAATTCTTGCCTGTGAAACCTGTGGCAAAAACTACAAAATTCAAAAAGCGGAGCTTTCTTTTTATCGAAAAATGAGCCTGCCGATCCCGCATGAATGTCCGGATTGTCGACATGCCGATCGGATGAAACTCAGAAATCCACGAACACTTTTTGATCGGACATGTGATAAGTGTGGTGTGGATATTCAGACGACTTTCGCTCCAGAAAGACCGGAGAAAGTGTATTGTGAGCGATGTTATTTGGAGGAGGTAAATTAACCACTTTTGATTTTTTAAAGAAAAAATTTAAAATAAAATAGATGAAATATGCTGATCTTTTGGAGAAAATTAATCAAATCCTCAAAGAAATAAGTGCACATCGTCCTCTTTCAAAAGGCGAATTCACTGAATTACAAAAATCACTCAAAGTAGAATTTACTTATAATTCAAATGCGATAGAGGGCAATACGCTTACTCGAAGTGAAACAAAACTGGTCATTGAAGACGGGCTTACTATTGCGGGAAAAACCATCCGTGAAATTAATGAGACACTCAATCATAATGAACTTTTTGAAATTTTGTATTCCGCGGTTGAGGAAAAAATATCACTTGATGAAAATTTAATTTTAAAAATCCACAAATTTGTACTTAAAAATATTGATGATGAAAACGCTGGGGTTTATCGAAAAATTCAGGTTTACATTTCTGGAGATGAAAAAATACCAACTCCTCCCAACAAAATTCCAGAAGAAATGAATGAGTTGTTGGAATGGCTTAAAAAAAATGAAAACAAAGCCGATCCGGTCATTTTGGCCGCAGAATTTCACTACAGATTTGTAAAAATTCATCCATTTATTGATGGGAACGGAAGAACAGTTCGGATTTTAACGAATGTGATTTTGATGCAACAGGAGTTTCCGCTGGTGATCATCCCAATGGTTAGGCGGGCTGATTATATTTCGAGTCTTAATTCCGCCATACCAAAATCAAAATTTCTGGAATTTTTTGCAGATGTGGTACACGAAAATCTCAAAGATTATTTGCGAATGATTTCTCCAGATAAAAAATGAAAAAATTATTACATTCTGGAATCTTTTGGGTGCGAAAAAAATCTCAAAATTACTGCGTAATACCAATTCTAAATAGAAAAGATACAAGCTTTTTCTAGGAAAATTTCCAGGAGATTTTCATCATATTTTTTAGAAAAAACAAACCCCAAAAAACATCTCTTGAGGAATGTGTGTGTGCACATATTTGACTTTTTTGTATTTTTTATTATTTTTAAATTATGAAAAATCTAAACACTGCAGAATTAGCTGCATTTGAAACACTTATAATACTTGCAAATCCTGAAGATTTACTAGATGCAACGAGAGAATTAAACGAAGAAGAAAGAAATAATTTTGAAACACTCGCAAAAAATACTTCCGGAAACGTACAATTTAGAATTCAATGGGCTCTCGTAAATACAAGACCAGAAAATCCTTTTGAAAGAAAACGTAGATTGCGGAGAAAAAAAAATAAAAATATTTCAAAAAGAACACGAAGACGTTAATTTAAATATCCAAGTCCTTCACATTTGCTGCATGTGTCTGAATGAATTTTCGTCGTGGAAGCACCTCGTCCCCCATGAGCACTTTGAAAATATGATCTGCGGCTTCTGCATCCTCCATCGTCACCTGAGCAAGTGAGCGAGTGTCTGGATCCATCGTGGTCTCCCAGAGTTGGTCGGGGTTCATTTCTCCAAGTCCTTTGTATCGCTGAATATTGTCTCCTTTTACCTCATTTTCTTTCACTATCTCCTCTTTTTCTTGATCCGTCATGGCATACCAAACCTCTTTTCCTTTTTGCAGTTTGTAGAGTGGTGGTTGAGCAATGAAAACGTTTCCATTCTCGATTAACTTCCGAAATTGTCGGAAAAGCAAAGTCAAAAGCAAAGTCCGGATATGAGCTCCATCTACATCCGCATCGGTCATGATGACCACTTTTCCATAGCGTAATTTGTTGAGTTCAAAACTATCTCCGATCGAAGTCCCGAGGGCCACCACCAAGCTTTTGATCTCATTGTTGGCCAGCATTCGTTCTAGTCGACAAGATTCCGTGTTAAGAATTTTTCCACGAAGCGGCAAAATCGCCTGTGTGTGACGATCTCTCCCCTGTTTCGCAGAACCTCCCGCAGAATCTCCCTCCACGATGTAGAGTTCGCATTCCCCTGGCTTTTTTGAGGCACAATCGGCCAATTTCCCCGGCAGAGTGAGACCATCCAGGGCTCCCTTCCGGATCACCGTGTCTCGTGCCGCCCGTGCTGCCAACCGGGCCCGAGTAGCCAACGCACATTTATTCACCACTGCTTTGGCATCATTTGGATTTTCTTCGAGAAATTCTGCCAATCGTTCTCCAAGGAACCGATCTACGATCCCCCGTACTTCAGAATTTCCCAATTTTCCCTTTGTCTGTCCTTCAAACTGAGGTTCTGGTACTTTTACAGAAATAATGGCAGTCAGTCCCTCTCGTACATCTTCATTGACGAAGTTTGGATCTTTTTCTTTGAGAAATCCTTTGTCCCGAGCATATTTATTCATCACTCGCGTGAGAGCGGTGGAAAAACCGGTGAGATGTGTTCCTCCTTCAGTCGTTTGAATGTTATTCGCAAAGGTAAAAATATTTTCCCGAAATTCTTCAGTATACTGCATAGAAATCTCCACGGCCACCTCATCTTTGTCTCCGTCAAAAGAAATGATTGGTCCAATAGAATTTTTATCTCCATTGAGATGACGAACGAATGAAGTCACCCCTCCTTCGAAGTAAAATTGGCAGGCATTTTCTTTGCCTTCCCGTTCATCCATGAAAGTAATCGTCACCCCCTTCGTAAGATAAGCTTGTTGTCGAAGTCGCTTTTTGATCGTATCAAAATCAAACTCTACCGTCTCAAAGATCGATCCATCTGGCCAAAATTGAACCATCGTCCCATGCCCATCAGCATCTTTTATTTTTTTCAAAGGTTCAGCTGGCTCTCCCGCTTCAAAAGCCACAAAGTGTCGTCCTCCATCCCGATCCACGGTCACTTCTGTACGAGTTGAAAGGGCATTTACGACGGAAACCCCCACCCCGTGCAGTCCTCCAGAAACCTTGTATCCACCTTCTTCCCCAAATTTCCCTCCCGCGTGCAACACGGTGAGGACGGTTTCTACAGCGGAAATACCGGTTTGATGGTGTTTTTCTACCGGAATTCCTCGTCCATCGTCGGTGACAGACACTGACCCATCCTTGTGAATCTTTACCAAAATGTTCTGACAGTGTCCTGCCATCGCCTCATCGATGGAATTGTCGAGCACCTCCCACACCAGGTGATGCAGCCCTCTCTCATCGGTCGAACCGATGTACATCCCAGGTCGCTTCCTCACTGGATCGAGTCCCTCGAGTACTTGTATGTTTTTTGCGTCGTAATTTTGGTCTGCCATGTTGTATTTTATGGTTAAAAATGATCCCCCAGATTTTACTGAATATTCCGAGGAACGCAAAAGGTTTTTTCATAAAAAAAGCCCCCAATTATTCGAGAAATTTTCTCATAAAACTATTCAAACAATATCGTGGAAAGATACCGCTCTCCCGTATCTGGCAAAATTACTCCAATTCGTGCTTTTGGGTCTTCTTTTGCGATTCTTTGAGCTGCTACCAAGGCTGCCCCAGAAGAAATCCCCACAATAATTCCCTCTTTTTTCGCTAAATCCTGAGAGACTTTCACGGCTTCTTTTTCCGTTACTTTTTCTATCAGATCGAGGAAGTTTGGATCCAAAATTGATGGCACAAAACCCGCTCCAATTCCCTGAATTCCATGTGGCCCTGACTTCCCTCCAGATAAAATTGGAGATTTCGCTGGTTCCACAGCGACTAATTTTACGTTTGAATTTTTTGACTTGAGAAATTGCCCCACTCCCATGATCGTCCCTCCCGTCCCTATCCCCGCTACAAAATAATCTACCTCCCCCTCCATCGCTTCATATATCTCCGGGCCCGTAGTTCGAAAATGAACGGCTACATTAGCCTGGTTGCTAAACTGATCCGGCCGAAAAGCACTAGTTTCTGATTCAATTTCCTCGGCTTTTTCGATTGCCCCCTTCATTCCCCTCTCTTTTGGAGTGAGAACGATTTTTGCCCCATAAAATTTCATCAAACTCCTTCGTTCTACAGACATAGATTCCGGCATCACAAGAGTCAGTTTGTAGCCCTTGATCGCAGAAATAACTGCCAAACCAATCCCGGTGTTCCCAGAAGTCGGTTCTACAATATTTCCTCCTGGTTTCAATTTTCCTTTTTTTTCCGCATCTTCGATCATTGATCGAGCAATTCTGTCTTTCACTGACCCACCTACATTGAACATCTCAATTTTTGCAAAGATCTGTCCTTTTGGGGCAAATTTTTCGAGTAAAATAGTGGGGGTGTGGCCAATTAAATCTATGTTTTTTTGCATTTATTTTTTGCTACTCTTGTAATTGTAACATAAAATAAATAACAAGTAAAGTATTTATTTTTCAAGCTTTAACCTGCACAACCTAATTTTTATTTCTTCCAATTCTTTTTGTTTTTGAGTGCATCCTCTGCGGCCCTCATCTGTGCTTCTCGTTTGGATCCACCAGTCCCCTCTCCTACCTGTACCTCCTCCAAAAAAGCTCCCAAAACAAAAGTCTTGTCATGATCCGGCCCTGACTCAGAAAGAACCTCATAATGTGGTGTCACCTCAAACTCGGCCTGAGCCACTTCCTGAAAATTGGATTTTGCATCCACGTGTGCTTCTGATTTAATAATAGCCGGCAATTCGACCAAGATCCATTTTCCGATAAATTCTCGAGCCTGTTCCAGACCATTCACCAGATAAATCGCTCCGATCAATGCCTCCAATGTGTTCGCCAAAAGATAATCTTTTTCTCGTCCTCCAGATGCCTCCTCTCCTCGTGAGAGATGAAGCAACTCTCCCAATTCCAAACCTCGCCCTATTCGTGCCAGAGTTTCTTTTTTTACTAGAGCTGAACGATAATTCGTGAGAATCCCCTCTTGTGAATCGTAATTATGAAATAAAAAATCAGTGGTCACTAGTTCCAACACCGCATCTCCGAGGAACTCTAGCCGTTCATTGTGCTGCAATCCCCTCTTTTCATTCAGTACTGAACGATGAGTAAAAGCTTCGGTCAAAATCTTTTCATCCTCGATCTGGAATCCGATTTTTTTGAATAATGGTGCAAATCTCTCCATGTACGTGCATTATATCACATCAAACAGAAATTTTAAATCTTTTAATTTTTAAAATTCGCCTTTCTTGTCGGCCGACCTGTCTTCCAAAGCTACTGCAAAGGATGATGCCTTCTTACTTCTTACTTTTCCCCTCCCTCTCTTTCCCAATACTTTCCCGAAACCCATCGAGAACTGCATTTACGAACGGAGCAGATTTTTCTTCTCCAAACGCTTTCGCCAGTTCAATATATTCATTGATCACTACCACTGGCGGCGTATCAAAATGTTTCATTTCTGTGATGCCGAGAAAAAGAATCGCTCGGTTGATCGGAGCAATTTTTTCAAACGGAAATTCTGAGGCAAAAGATTTGATGAGTACTTTGATCGAAGACAGGTTTTCTTCTGTTTTTTTGAGCAATTCTCGTGCAAAATCATCAGAATTACGCTCTTCCACATCTTTGAGCACGTGTGTGAAACAAGTATCCATCTTCACTTCCTGATCACGCTCCAGAAAAGCAAACAGTGTCTCCACTGCCAACACTCGACTCTCGTGACGTGCTTTTTTGTCTGTCATAAAAAAATTATAATCGTTTTATTCAAAAAATTAAGAAGCAAAACTTCTAAAAAATAATTGATGACAAAGGTCTGATTTTCTTTTTCGCCCCGGTACGTGTCTCCTTTTTGCATAATTTTTTATCAAAAAAATTTCTACCGGAGCTTCCGTGAGTCCTTGAATATTTATATCTATCTCATCCTCCTCTTCTAATTCTAAAGTTTTTTTTACTAGTTTACAAACATGTTCTTCCGCAGCTTTTACGTGTTCTTCCCCTACTTCAAACTTTTCTGGCATTCCTTCTTTGATTGGTGAAAAAAAAGTTACATCTCCCTGTTCTTGTTCTACAAAAGTAAGCACAAATGTACCAGGCCTCATTTCAACTTCTTTTATTTTAAGATCAACTACTTTTTTTCCCATGAAAAATTACGCTTCAATCTCCTGGATCGGTGCTTTTTCCTTTTTCACTTCAAACACTTCGCGACCCTTGTATTTCCCACATTCTTGGCAGGCAAAATGTCGTTTCTTGGTTGCTCCGCAATCAGGACATTTATCGAGTACTACGCCATTTTCGAGTTTTACTCTCTTTTTACGAACGTATGCCCCATATCGGGAACGGGTGGAACTCACGGCTTGTTTCTTTTTCGGCGTTGGTTTTTTTGACATGGGTTAAATAATTAAAAATTAAAAATTCAAAATGAAAAAATTAAGGTTTTACTTTTTTAACTTTTGAGAGATGAAGCATTAAAAAGTAAACAAAAGCAATAATCAAAGGAGCTAGTACACAAAAAGTATAGAGAAAATCTAAGGTAGAAAAGATATCGACAATATTCTCATCTGGCCGCATCACATCATAGCTCATCAAAATCATCGGAATCCAAAAAATAATCCGTGTCAGCATCACAGGAATAACAAAAAGGATAATGGACAAAAGTACGCCCCACCAGTTTCCATTGACCATTTTGATGGCTGAAGGGAAAGTTTTGGTAGAATCTTTGTCAAAATGAACGATCATCTGCTGAGCAAAAACCACTCGAACAACTCGCCAGATCCCAACCCCTGCCGCTAATACAGAAGCAATGGTTAGAGTAAACCCTCCCGCAACGAGGGAAAGTAAAAATCCAGCCCCCCCAATAATCAATACTGGCCAAAGTACATACCAAAAAACTCGAAGCCCAATCCATACATACCGCCAAAAATAATGCCATGTATCTACAAAATAAGTTCTAAATGGATTTTTTGGTTTTTTATTCACGTAGTCTTTCATCACCACGAGATTCCCAATCTTTCCCGTGATGGAAAAAACAAGGACCCAATTGATCAACAAAAAAGCCAAAGTCGCCGCAATGATGATCGTACTACCAATATTTCCTCCCATGGTCATATTTGCGATCAAACTCTCAATCTCTGTCACTCCTCCGAGCACCACCAATCCGATTCCACCAAAAATCATCCCTCCCAATATCATCATCAAAATCACAAAGATATTTACCGCTACAATCCGCCAAAAAACATACGGAAAGGCGGCAAAAGAAGCGTGTACAACTTCTTTCCAATCTTTAAACGAGAGTGAATAATCTTTTGCCATTTTTTTATAATTTATAAATTTTTAAGCAGCTTTTTTGTCCTCAGAATCTTCTTCTTTAAGTTCTGCTTTCGGTTCTTCTTTTTTTTCTTCCTTTTTGCTCGTTGCTTGTTGTTCGTTGTTCGTTGTTTTCTTCACTTCTACCGGTCTTGCTTTTGCCATTTTGGCTTTGAATTTCTCAACTCGTCCGGATGAATCCACGAGATGCTGACTTCCTGTGTAAAAAGGATGCGTCGCACTCGAAACATCGAGCAAAATCACATAATGATCTACCCCGCCCACTTTTTCTTTCTTCTCACTCGTGAGGGTAGAGTGCATGATGAAGTCTTTTTTCCCCGCTGTATCGCGAAAAATAACCGGGTGCATTTGTGGATGAATGTCTTTTTTCATTTCAAAATAGATAAAATTTGCCGGCCGATTGTAGGGTTAAAAGGTTGCAAGTCAAGGTTTTTTCGGTAAACAACCAACTGTTAATAATTTTTAATTTTTTAGAAAATGAAATTCATTTCCACTTCCTCCGCCCCAGCCGCTATCGGCCCCTATTCTCAAGGCGTCGCCGTCAATGGTTTTTATTTCTTTGCCGGGCAGATTGCCCTCACTCCGGAGGGAGAATTTATCGATGAAGACGTAGCCGCACAAACTACACAAGTACTCGCAAACATCGCCGCACTCCTCGAATCGCAAAATCTGGTAAAAGAAAACGTGGTCAAAACTACAATTTTCCTCGATGACATCTCTGACTTCGCCACAGTAAATGAAATCTACGCCGATTTCTTCGGTGATCACAAACCCGCCAGGTCCACGATCGAGGTCTCAAAGCTGCCGAAGAATGCTAAAGTAGAGATTGAAGTGGTAGCGGTAGAAAAAAATTAATTTGACTTTATTAACGCAATCCGTTAATATATTTACAACAAATAAATGATTCGAACTTTTGCTTGCAAAGAAACGGAAAAGATCTTTCACAGAAACATCTCCACCAAACTACCAAAAAACATTCAAAAAGTAGCTCTGAGAAAACTTTGGATGCTGGATGCGGCAATAAATATCAATGATTTGAGAATTCCCCCATCAAATTGTCTCGAAAAACTGCATGGCAATAGATCTGGACAACATAGTATCCGCATAAACAAGCAATGGAGAATCTGTTTCACCTGGCATCAAAACAATGCCTATGATGTAAAAATTACGGATTATCATTAATTCCAAAAACTATGACTGCTAAAAAACTACCGGCTCCCACTCCTGGAGAAATTCTCGAAGAAGAGTTTCTGAAACCGTTCAGTCTCAGCCAATATCGGTTGGCAAAAGATATCCACGTGCCGCCAAGACGAATCAATGAAATCATTCATGGAATGAGAGGCATCACGGTAGACACCGCATTGCGGCTCAGTCGATATTTTAGAAACAGCCCGCAATTCTGGCTCAATCTGCAAACCAAATACGATCTGGAAAAACAAGAAGCAGCATTGTCTGAGAAAATAAAATTGGAAGTGAAAGTTCTGGAAGTGGCATAAGAATGCGAAAGTAGAGATTGAAGTGGTAGCGGTGGAAGAATAAAAAATATTTGACTTTAAAGTTGTTTAAAGTTATACTTTTAGTAAATCTAAATTTACAAAAATGAATACTCTAATTGTTTCTTCCAAGGAATTTCGCACCAATTTCCCTAAATATCAAAAATTGGTGGAAAAAGGGATTTCTTTAACCATCGTAAAAAGATCAAAACCAATCTTTCAGATTGAACCGGTAGATAGTCAGCTCCAAAAGGAAATAACAGACGGATTGTTGGATTATGAGTCAGACAAAGAAAATCATTTTGTTTCTTATGAAGAAGTTTTTGGTAAAAAATAAATGAAACCTATTTTCCATAAAAAATTTAAAAAATTTGTAAAAAAATCGGATAAACGTCTTTTGGAAGTAATCAGATTACAAGTAGATTTGATAATTGACGATCCGCAAAAAGGAAAAAACCTGGATCATCCTTTTCGAAAATACAAAATCCAGAGTGAATCTTTTGCGTATCAAAAAAACGACTATCGCATTGCTTACACGGTAAATCACCAGGCTGAAGAAATCATTTTTCTTTTAATTGATTGTCGAGAGAATTTTTATGAAAAGTTAAAACAGATGGGATTTGGGAAGGTTTTTTAACAATATCACTATGCTGATGGTCAGATGACATAATGCAGGCTCCATAATTCCGAAAAACTCAGAAAAAAAACAATGAAGGATTGTGGAGCTAAAATGCAAAACGGCTCCACAGCTTTTCAAGACTATGGAGCCTGCCTAGGTCTAATCGACACTATGGAGCCTGCGTGGCTGCGTGGATTTTAATATTCACCAATCTCTATTAACGCTATAACCGGTGTTCCTGAAACAACTTGACCTTCACCAGTTCTACTAGACAGAGCGTTATCAGCCATTAAAAACTTTATTGTTTTTGTAGTTCCAGCTTCACCTGAAAAATAGGTAGCAATATCAGATATTTTAGTAAATGTAGTACCAGAGTTTACCGTACTATGTCTAATCTGAGTAATGCTAGAAACAGCTTGATACCATCTAGGGGCATAGCTAGTGGAACCAACAGCGTCAACAAAAGATACAAAATCATTTGTCCCACCAACATCTACACCAAACGTTGTATCACTGGGTGTTCCAGTTCCATTCAAATCTGCATTTAGGATAGTTGTTTTTATATATCCTGTTGCTGGTATAGAGCAACATTTGTAATATCAGAACCAATTTGAGTTCCCCCAGAGGAAGCCGTTGCCAACTCAATATCGCTACCTGGAGTAACAGATATTTGATAAAAGGTAGGCCCCCCCCAACCCCCGTCAACCCAGACCCATCTCCGACAAACGCGGTGGCCTTGACGGTTCCATCTACATCAAGCTTGGTAGATGGATTAGTTTTTCCAATTCCCACATTTCCACTCGTGAGAACATTTATAAATCCCGAATAACTTCCACTAGCTGCTGCATAGTTAAGATTAAAATCTCCTGAATAATAACTATTTGTTGCCAATGCCCATTTAGCTCCTCCCGTCCCCCCATCTCCTAGCCATTCGACTACCCCATTTGGATTTGTCCCAGCTCCATCTCCCTGCAATGTTAGTTTTGCTGTAGAATTTGGCCCAGTTCCACTTGCGGATCTGATGTGAAGTTTACTCCCTGGACTCGTCGTCCCAATCCCGACGTTTCCATCTGCTCGCACAACAAATTCGCTTGTATCAATCTCTATTGCATTCCCTGATCCAGCGTTTGTGATTCTAATCCCAGCACCATTGGAAGCTCCGTTTTGTATGTTTATATCTATTACCTCAGCAGCAGTACCCATGAAACCACTACTTCCTCCAGTAAGGCTTAGCATAGAACCAGTTTGGAGTCCGTCCATGGTAACCCCTACAGCAATTCCAACGCCAGTTGCCGTATCAACAATGTCTAGTTTGGTAGATGGACTCGTCGTCCCAATCCCGACGTTGCCCCCAGCATAATTAATCCCTCCTGTCGCATCATCCCATTTCCCCGCACTGATCCCCGTCAGAGCCGATCCATCTCCAGAGAAGGCAGTCGCTGTGACAGTCCCGGTGACGTCCAATGTTGTAGTTGGGGAGGTATTGTTGATCCCCACTCGACTATTGACCGTGTCAGCCGTGATAAGTGATCCGATCTTCCCTCCTGTTACTTCTCCGGTCGGGGTAGCCGGCCAAGTGAGTGCGAGAGTAGTGGTACTGATGATAGCAGTACCGAGTACGAGAGCCAGTAGTTGTTTTTTCATTTTTGGATGAATTAAAGAAATATTTTTCAGGTTGTAAGTGGGAGGTTATAGGTTGTAGGGCATAATTTATATTAAGGAAACTCTGCAAAACTGATTAAAAGCTGGTAAAATTGAGAAAATTTAACT
>CAYFOO010000042.1:0-11609 GCA_964344775.1 uncultured Candidatus Peribacteria bacterium | reverse complement strand
TAACACATCATAAATATTTAGAACAAGTTTTTTGTTCGGGGGTGTGAGAAGTTACGATTTTAAACAGTTAATCATTATTTATTACCTACTTGTTTTGGTTTTAAATTTTAAAACTAAGTTCTACGTACGCTCTCCAGCGTAGTAGCCTCGCCGAATGGCGATGGCTAAGCTCTAATAACTAAGCTCTATTCCATGAAATCCGACATCCTCAAAAATCGCGTAGAAACACTTCCACATCGTTCACTTCTCAGAGCTAGTGGGCTGGGGGATGACGACTTCAAGAAGCCTTTCATCGGGGTGGCAAATTCGTACAACACCGTGATTCCTGGCCATATTCATCTCAACGAATTAGCCAAAGAAGTCATGCGAGGCATCCGAGAAGCCGGAGGCGTGCCCTTCGTCTGGGGAGTTCCGGGAGTGTGCGATGGGATTGCGATGTACGCGGAGATGCGACTGTCACTTCCTTCACGGGATCACATCGCGGACAATATTGAGATTATGATGCTCTCACATTCCTTCGATGGGTGGGTCGGCGTGACCAACTGTGACAAAATCACTCCCGGGATGCTCATGGCCGCGGGACGACTAGACCTCCCAGCCATTATGCTCACTGGAGGGCCGATGAAAGCCGGCAAACACCACGGAAAAAACATTGATCTGATCACTGGATTTGAAGCGGTGGGAGGAATCAAAGCTGGAAATATATCCGAAGCCGAAGGAAAAGAAATCGAATGTGAGGCTTGTCCGACGGCGGGATCTTGTTCGGGACTTTTTACTGCTAACTCCATGGCCTGCATGACTGAGGTGCTCGGGATGAGCATGACCAACTGTGCCACCACCCTGGCAGTAGATCCAAAGAAAAAAGAACAAGCCTACGAATCTGGAAAACGGATTGTTGAACTCGTGAAAGCGGGTGAAAAATACAAACCTTCGAATATTATGACCCCGAAGGCATTCGAAAACGCGATCCGGATCGACAACGCCATCGGTGGATCATCCAACGTGGTGCTACACCTCATCGCAATCGCAAAAGAACTCGGGATCAAACTTTCAGAGGACGATTTTGATCGACTTTCCCGAACTACTCCCAATGTTTGCCACATTCGACCGGCTGGACCACATGTGATGGAAGATTTGGATCGAGCTGGAGGAATTCCGGCGGTGCTTAACCGATTTGCTGATAAATTAAATGATGAATTGACGATCAATGGTACCACCATCCGACAGATTGCGAATGAAGCCAAAGTACTCGATGATGACGTGCTTCGTCCCCTTGATAATCCATACTATCCAGAGGGAGGGGTAGCTTGTCTCAAGGGGAATTTAGCCAACTCTTCTGTGATCAAACAAACCGCCGTTCCAGAAGAAATGCTCACCCATACCGGACCAGCAAAGGTTTTTGAAAGTGAACAAGATCTCCTGGACGGAATTGAGAATGAAAAAATCGAAGAGGGTGATGTGGTTGTTATTCGATTTATGGGGCCAGCTGGAGCCCCGGGGATGCCGGAGATGCTTACTCCTACCTCTGCGATCAAAGGAGCCGGATTCAAGCGAGTGGCACTAATCACGGATGGACGATTCTCTGGCGGGACGGCCGGACCGTGTATCGGACACGTCATGCCGGAGGCATATTTGGGAGGTGCGATTGGGGCTGTGCAAGATGGAGACGTCATCGAAATCGATATCCTCAACCGAAAATTGAACGTCCAATTATCTGACGACGAAATTCAGGAACGGCTAAAAAATGTGCAGGCACCAAAAAGAGAAATGTCACAGATGTTGGTGAAATTTAGAAAATCGGCCGAACAATCTACATAAACATATTTTCAGAATTATTTCGATCATTTTCCCAATTTTCAGGATTCATTTGGATGTATTCACGGATGCGATTTAATGATTTTTCATTTCTAATGATATGATCGTAGAATTTTGATTGCCAGGCGAAAGAAATATTTTTTTCATTGGTATATTTCGTGACGTTTCCTTTGTAATGGTTAATAATTGATGAAACCGAATTTGGTACCAATCCGCCAAATTTGTTTATTTGTGGTGTTTTTTGTAGATACACGCCGTGGCGTGTATCTACCGATGCCGGGTTTTCTAAAAACAATATTAAATGTACGTGGTTTGGCATCACCACAAATTCATCAATAATTAAATTATCAAATGTTTCAGGCATTGATTTCCAAAATTCATTGGCCACCTGCCCTATTTCGTTCAAAACCATTTTTCCGTTTTTCACATCCCCAAAAAATTCTTCCCGATCTTTTGTACAAATCGTGATAAAATAGGCCCCATCCGAGGAATAATCCCATCCTTTTAATCGTGCAGAATCGGTTCGGTATTTATTTCGAAATAATTCCCTAGGCATACCAGCATCTTAATTTATGGGAATCACAATACAAAATTATTTCCTCTTTTTCTTTTTTGGTTCGTCTGGTACGTGATTGGCAATCGGATTTTTTCGGAGTTCTTTGAGTTCTTTTTCGAGAACATGGCCCAGTACGATTCGGATAGCTACTATCGTTATCAGAGACAGAAGATCTTCATAAAAAGGTTTCCCAGTCACTCCTAGGAGCATGGTATCAATCACATCTTTTCCCACTAAAAATTCCAAGCCCAAAACCAGATGGGAACTGAGGATTAATCGGATGTGTGGAAAGTGTGTTGCTGGTTTAGTTAAATATTCCCAAGCACCTTTTATCGCTCCAGAGAGGATCACGAGGATTCCAATCACCCCAATCCAGAGTGCAATCCATTCGATAACGTGAAAAAATAATTCTTCCATATCTGATCATTATACCATAAAAAGTTCAAAATTCAAAATTGAATTGGTATTAAGTATAAAGTAGCAAGTATCAAGCGATAAAAAATTATGGGAACAAAAACTCTTGATACTTAATACCTAATACTTAATACTAAAATAACTAAGAGTAATTTTTTATAAAATGCGAATTTTGACCGGCATGCAATCCAGCGGAAATCCCCACATCGGGAATTATTTTGGGATGATGAAGCCTTCTGTGGACCTGCAAAATGAAGGTAAAAATGACTGTTTTTATTTTATAGCAGACCTGCATTCTTTCACCTCCAATAAAGATCCGAAGAAATTTAGCGAGAACCAAAAAAATGTGGTCCTCGACTGGCTGGCTGTGGGGATCGATCCAGAAAAGTCGACGTTTTATAGGCAGTCAGATATTCCGGCTCATGCAGAGGTCACCTGGTACCTGCTTTGCTTTACACCGATGGGGCTGCTAGAGCGAGCACACTCTTTCAAAGACAAAAAAGCTCGAGGATTGGAAGCTAATGCGGGGCTTTTTACCTACCCGGTGCTAATGGCGGCTGATATTCTACTCTACGATGCGGAGGTGATTCCGGTCGGAAAAGACCAAAAACAGCACGTAGAGATGGCACGAGACATTGCTCAGAAATTTAATCATGAGTACGGAGAGACTTTTGTCCTCCCAGAACCACAAATTTCCGAGGAAGTGCAGACGGTTCCAGGGCTTGACGGACAAAAAATGTCCAAAAGTTATGGAAACACGGTGGAGATTTTTGCAGACGAAAAGACTATGAAGAAACAAATCATGTCGATCAAAACGGATTCTAAAGATCTGGGAGAACCGCTCGATCCGGATAATTGTCTCGTATTTCAGTTTCATGAACTGTTTGAAAATCCAAATCTAGAAGATCTCCGTGCGAGCTACAAAAATGGAGAGATCGGGTATGGTGATGCGAAGAAACAGCTTTTTGAATTGGTGTGGGATTACTTCGCACCGGCTCGGGAGAGACGAACCGAGCTCGAGAAAGATCCAAAATTGGTCGAGGAAATCCTCTGGAAAGGAGCCCTCACGGCAAGCGAAATGGCGAATGAAAAACTCGCAAAAGTACGGGAAAAGTTAGGACTCAGTGCTTCGCATTTGGGGAATTAAATTTTTGAACAAGCAAAATCAAAGGTTATTCCGGTCAAGCGATTTTTTGGGCATTTTTCTTGACGTCACAATATCTAGTAGGTTATCATAATCTGCCCTACGAAATATAGTATCTGAGAAAATTTTTAATTTCCAATTTTAAATTTTTAAATAAATCTAAATTTTTAATGCTTAAAACATCAAAATTAAAATAAAAGTTTAAAAATTAATGCTTAAAAAATTATTTAAAAATTAAAAATTACAAAAATTAAAAATTTAAGAAAAATTATCCTTTAAACAAAAAAATATGACGGTTAAACAAATCCGGAAACGAAATGGTGATATTGCGGCCTTCGATCAGGAATGCATCAAAAGTGCGATCAAAAAAGCCGCTGAAGCGACGGTGGGAAAACCGAATTTCCTCCTGGTTCAGCACGTGCCTGGCCTGGTAACCGAAGAAGTGGTCGAGGAGCTCAATTGGCGATTTGAAGATGACAAGCGAATCCCCACCGTGGAAGAAATCCAAGATCTCGTCGAACAAAAACTTGTTGAATCCGGCAACTACGAAATCGCCAAAAGCTACATTCTCTACCGAGCCGATCACGCTCGTATCCGAGCAGAAAAGCGGATCAAAGAACTGGAGAAAATTGATAAAAATCTCCTCAAAGTGACGAAAAATAGTGGGAAAAAAGAGGTTTTTTCTCTGGCAAAAATAAAAAAGGTGTTTGCTCGAGCGGCTGAAGGGTACGAAAAAGAGTGTAAATTCGAAGAATGTTATGAGATTTTCAAAAATTCCATCGTGGATGGCATGGAAACCAAAGACGTGATGAAGGGGCTAAGAAAGGCCTGTTTAGATTTAATAACTGTGGAAAACGTGAGCTGGCAAAATGTCGCTGGCCGGCTCTATGCGATGGATTTCTACAGTCAGGCCTGCAGCAATCGAAAGATGAAAACCTCGGATCTTTATTCGGCCAAAAGCTACAAGGCTCTGTTCGATGACTACATCAAAAACAATCTGTACTACAAGGATTTTTATAAGCACTACTCAGAAAAAGACATCCTGGAAGCGGGCAAATACATCGATGGGGCTCGAGATTTCACGTACGTTTATTCGACGCATCTTTCTTTTGACAAGCGGTACCTGCTCAATCCGAACAAGGTAGTGAAGGAATTGCCCCAAGAGATGTACATGAGTGTGGCCCTTTTTCTCGCAATTCCAGAACCAGCCGAAAAAAGACTCGAAATCGCCAAACAGATCTACGACGTAACCTCCAACCAAAAATTAAGCCTCCCGACGCCAACACTACTCAATGCCCGAACCAACTTCCACCAACTCTCGAGTTGCTTCAAACTCAATGTCGATGACGACCTCCGGTCGATCTACCACAATATTGAAAACATGGCCCAAATCTCTAAATTTGGAGGTGGAGTCGGAGTCTACCTCGGACATATCAGAAGTAAGGGATCCGCTATCCGAAAGGTGAAAAATTCCTCTGGTGGAGTGATCCCATGGACCCGAGTAATCAACGACACCGCCTGTGCGGTCAACCAGCTCGGATCTCGTCTCGGAGCTATTTCACCGACTTTGGACATTTGGCATCGGGACATCCACGACTTTCTCAATCTGCAGACCGAGACCGGAGATATCCGATCTAAGGCCTTCGATGTATTCCCAGCGATTTCAGTTCCGGATCTTTTTATGAGACGAGTAGAAAATGATGAAGAATGGACCCTTTTTGACCCGCATGAGATCAAGTCGGTGACCGGAAAAAGAATGGAAGATCACTTCAACAAAGATTTTGATAAGTTCTACGAAAAGTGTGAAAAAGATCCCAAAATTGAGCTCAAAGAAAAAGTAAAAGCCAAGGATCTCATGAAAGAGGCTCTCAAAACAACCGTGGAAACCGGAATGCCGTACTTTTTCTTCCGAGATACGGTGAATGGAGCTAATCCCAACAAACATGTGGGGAATGTGTACTCCACGCAGCTGTGTACCGAGATCTGCCAGAACACGTCCGAATCCAAATTTCTCGAAGAAGTAGATGAAAACGGAGAAATCCAGATCAAATACAAAGCCGGCGACACCGTGGTCTGTAATCTTGCTTCGATCAACATGGCTAAGGTACATTCAGATGCAGATATCAAAGCTGTTTTTCCCATCGCCATGCGAGTCCTGGACAATGTGATCACACTCAACTTTTACCCGATCAAAGAAGCTGAACGGACGGCCAAAAAATACCGAAGTGTGGGACTGGGATTTATGGGATTGGCTGAATATCTGGCGTGCAATGGATACGCGTATGACAAGGCCGATGCCCGAGAGCATGTGGATGAGTTATTTGAAAAATATGCCCTCGCCACATTGGAAGCATCGAACGAATTGGCCGTGGAACGAGGCCAATACGAATTTTTCAAAGGCAGTGATTGGGCCAAAGGGATTCTTTTTGGCCGAGAAGAAAAATGGTATGCCAAAAATGCAAAAAATCCAAAAGCCTGGGCCGATCTGATCAAAAAGATCAAAAAAGATGGGCTTCGGTTTGCCTACCACATGTCTCCTGCCCCAAATACGAGTACGGCTGGGGTGGTGGGGACGACGGCAGGCTTGCTCCCGGTGTACAAGAAGTTCTTCGTCGAAACCAATGTGATCGCACCAACCGTTACGGTCGCCCCAAATCTCTCACAGGAGAACTTCTGGCTCTACAAAGAATACATCAATCTCGACATGAACGATGTGATCGACATGATCGGTGTGATCTACAAATGGATCGACCAATCGATCTCGTTTGAATGGATGATCAATCCGTCCAAGACCGCTCCGGTGGATCTGTACAACTACTACATCAAGGCTTGGAAGGCGAAGATCAAGACCGTGTATTATGTACGGAGTATGAGCGGAGAGGTGAAGGAGGATTGTGCAAGCTGTAGTGGATAAAATATTTATAAAATAAAATTTGACATTTTCAAATAAAATACTTACAAAAAAAATGCTCTTATCATCCACCATCAGAAACATGGAGGAAGTAGGAAATGAGAAGGATTTCCTCAAGAATTTTTGGTTTGGCACTAATGGCAGCAAGCTTGGCTGCATGTGCCGCACCAGCGTACAAGCTTCAGGAGGGAGTCAAGATTCCCTCTATGTATCCCCTCATACCAGTAGGGGATGCCAACTACCCGGAAGTTCGGGGATGTCTACACAGAAAAGGCTATCGAGAGGAACCTCTCTGCAAGTGGACTTTCCTGGATGTGGGGGGCGGTGTGAGAAAAGCACTTTTCCTCTGGAAAGCAGACAAGGCCCTTGCCGGAGTATACATCCTGGACGAAGACGCGTGGGAACTGGCCGACGAACAGCCTTAAGAGCCGGTTTCCCGAGTAACCTGGGGGCCTGAGCAACCCCCTAATTTTTTTGTAAAAAATTTCTAAAAACTAAGTTCTAAGCTCTAAGTTCTAAGCTCTAAGTTCTAATAACTAAACCACCATGGAAAAAAACCAAATCTTTAATGCGGCTGGTGACGATACCGTCGCCCATCGTACCATTATCAACCTTTTTTAACATGACCGACTCAACCTTCGACCTCTGGAATCAAGAAAAAAAACACATCCACAAACATGATATTCCTAATGTATACATCAATACTAGAGAAATATGGTTCACGAAAATGGGAAAGAATGTAGGATTTGAACAAGATGGAAAAGATGAATTTCTGCGACCGGTACTCGTACTCAAAAAAGTAGGAAATCTTTTTTTTACTGTCGCATTAACCAGTAAAGAAAAAATAAACAGTTCTTTTTATCACAAGCTCGAAGAAGTTGAGTTGGATAAAAAAAATAAAAAATACAAAAACAGCTCACATGTCATACTTTCTCAAGTAAGAGTAATGGATAAAAAACGATTTACTCAACATATAGGAATTGTTGCAGAAAAAGAATTTAAAACCATAAAACAAAAACTCAGAACATTGCTGTTCTGAGCTCTTTTTACCTCCCCAGAGCTACCGGGGAGAGATCCCGAAGGACATTTGTGTGTACATGCTACCCCAAAATATAAAAAAATGCAAACGAAAATCCTTAAAAAAATTGTAAAAAAATTACTAAAAATTAATTTATAAAAGCTAATCGCTAACTGCTAAACACCATGAAACAAAACCAAATCTTCAACGCTGCCGGAGATGACGCTGTCGCAAATCGTACCATTATCAAGGGGAACGTGACAGGGCTCTTCAATCTCGATGCGGTCAAATACCCCTGGGCCAAATCCATGTACCAGGTGATGATCGGAAACTTCTGGGTCCCAGAAAAAGTCAGCGGCCTGGGAGACGATGCCACCATGTATCGAAATCTCAGCCCCGCCGAACAAAAAGGATTTCGAGGGATTATCTCGTTCCTGACCTTCCTCGACAGTATCCAGACGGTCAATCTGCCACACTTCGCCGACTTTATTACCTCTCCGGAGGTCAATCTCCTGCTCTCAATCCAATCCTACCAGGAGGCGATCCATTCTCAGAGCTACACGACGATTCTCGAAACTGTCGTCGATGCCAAAGAACGAGATGATATCTACTACTTTTGGCGGGATGATAAGGTGCTGCTCAAACGAAATGAATACATCGGGAAAATTTACCAAGATTTCTGGGACAATCCGACGGATGACAATTTTTTTCGAGGATTGATCGGGAATTACCTGCTCGAGGGGCTGTATTTTTATAACGGATTTGCCTTCTTTGATACGCTTTGCTACCACAGCAAGATGATCGCTACCGGACGAATGATCAATTACATCCGACGAGACGAGCTCACGCACGTGGCCCTTTTTGCCAATATTCTCAGAGAAATCAAACGAGAATTCCCAGAAATGTTTGATGAAAAATTGATCAAAGATATGTTCAAAAAAGCGGTCGATCAGGAAATCCAATGGACCAACCACATCCTGGGAGACAAGATTGCCGGGATCAATCCAAAAACGACCGAACAATACACCAAATGGCTCGCCAATGAACGAATTTCATTCCTCAAAATGGATCCACTCTACCCGGAGGTGGTCAAAAATCCGTACAAACATCTGGAGGCCATGCAGGACAACAATTCAGAAAAAACAAATTTCTTTGAGTCCACCGTGGTGAACTACACGCAATCAAGTTCGATGAATGGAACGTGGGATTTTTAGGGAATGATGAAGGCAGAAGGTAGAAGGCGGAATGAAAACAATTAATTAGGAATTTGAAAACAAAAATTCTTGGGCCTTGCTAATAACCTCACGAAATTCATGCCAATTTCGGTGTTTCATTCCTGGAATAATAGAAAAACCAACAGAATCATTTTGAGCCGCTAGAATTTTTAAGGACTCTGGGATTTCGAACTCATCAAGTTCACCTAAAATCAGTAAAGCTCTTCTTTGAATTTTTTGTTGTGCTAACCTCGCTACTTCCCAATCACAAATATTTCCCGCACAAATATCAATATCTTTTCCTTCCAAAAGGGGAATTGTAATTAATTCATCTCTTGGCTTTGTTTTTAGTCCTGGAATAGAAGAACTCATTTGTCGCTCAAAAAGCCCAAATGGATCGACCAAAGAAGAAATTCCGAGAACTTTGTTAACTTTTAATTTTGTTTTGGAAGCAAAAAGCAAAGATAAGTAGGTCCCAAAGCTATTTCCAATTAGATTAACTTCGGGATATTTAGCTGCAAGTTCTCGAATAAAATCTTCAAAAGCCTTTAAATATCTTTCGTTAGCTCCTTCTTGTGATAAAATAGCTGTATCATTTCGTGCCAAAGCAGCTAAATTTTCTTCAGTTCCCTGAAAAAATCTCAAAAAATCTGGATGAATTCCTTCCCCTGCTAGCCCGTGAGAATAAACACAAATTCTATTTGGATTACCTCTATCAAAAAGTACTTTCCCTTCAAAATCTGGACTTTCTTCTGACATAAAAAATTAATAAAATATTGTGGAACAATTTGCAAACAATGAAAACTTCTCAGTACAAAATCATCACGGTCTGGTGCAAATGCGGTGAAAAACTCGTCCGTTATCGGAAATGTGGAAAAGGGCGTCTCAGAAAAATTCATCGAGATCGAATTGCGGAGGACTTCACGCGAATTTTTGAGTCAGATAAATCTCCGGTGGGGACGGATATTCTTTGCCCAAATTGCAAAGAGCGGATTGCGACGGTTCAGATTGTTTCTGGGAAATATGTGAACAAGGTGAATCAGGGACAGTTGGGAGAGATCAAGAAGTCGTAAAATTGACTTTTTTTACCCCAAAAATAAACTTCGTTCCACGCCACCATAGCTCAGTGGTAGAGCACTTCCATGGTAAGGAAGGGGTCTCGAGTTCAAATCTCGATGGTGGCTCCAGCCTTCGTTTGTTACGATCCCGAGTCCTCGGGAGAGCAGGAATAAGAAGGCTGTTCGCCGAAGCTTTATGCGAAGGCGGACTGTTTAGTTTTGAACGCAAACTTCCCCCTTCACTACGTTTCGGGGGACAGGTCGGTTGGCAGGCCAGCTTTGATCAGATTCCGGACAAGCCGGAATGACTTTTGTTTTTTATACCAAGCTTTTTAGAGATTCTTCAATCCGCTCCTTCGCATTCAAATTTTCCGGGAATACAAACGATTCTCCGGTCATTTTTTCATACAGCTGGATGTACTTCTCTGCGGCAGCAGTTCGGATCTCATCATCCAAGTACCCTGATACATCAAATGTCTCTGGGTCAGCTCCAGGATCCACTCCTTTCGCTACGAGCATACCTCGTACGAATTCTTTATCAAGCCCTTCTGGTTCTTCTCCGGCTGCGAAGCGAGTTTCGTAGCTGTCAGCGACCCAATAGCGTGAAGAATCTGGTGTGTGCACTTCATCGATCACGATAAGTTTGCCATCCGCATCGATTCCCATTTCGTATTTCGTATCGACCAAGATCATTCCTCGCTCGGCGGCTACTTTTTGTCCGAGAGCAAACATTTTGAGTGCATATTCTTCTGCTTGCGTGTACATTTCTTCACTTACCAACCCCTGGTTGATAATTTCTTCTCGAGTAATAGCTTCATCGTGTCCGTATTCTGGTTTGGTTGTAGGAGTGATGATCGGAGCTTCGAATTTTTGGTTCTTTTTCATTCCTGCTGGCATTTCGAGTCCACAAATCATACGATCGAGGTTTTGGTAGGCGTACCAGGAGGAAGTTTTTGTACTTCCGGTGAGGTAGCCTCGTACAATGATTTCTACTGGGAGTGTTTTTACATTTTTCACAAGCGAAATATTTGGATCTGGTACGTCGATCAGGTGATGGGGTACGATGCCATCCAATTTCCGAAACCACCAAGCGGCGATTTGATTGAGTACTTGCCCTTTGAACGGGATAGTTCCCCAGACGAGATCAAACGCAGAAACTCTGTCTGAGACGACGATTGCTCGGTTACCATTTGGCAGGACAAAGCTTTCTCGGACTTTTCCGGAGTGGTGATCGGTGGCCCCTGGGCATTCAATTTTTGAGACCGTGGAAGCGAGAGCAGCTTGTATTTTTTCTTGCATGAGAGTAATTATTATAGTGTACGAACCTTAAGTTTTTTATAGATTTTGTAAATTTTTAATTTTTAAAAACTTTGTTGCTTGTTGTTAGTTGCTAGCTGTTCACTGTAAAAATCATGTCAAAACTTTACATCGTGGCGACACCAATTGGGAACCTAGCCGACATCACGTTTCGTGCGGTAG
>CAYFOO010000041.1:0-12080 GCA_964344775.1 uncultured Candidatus Peribacteria bacterium | reverse complement strand
AAACAATAGCGGCACTTGGCAGTACAACTCAGCGAGTTCTGGCAGTGAGACTTGGACAAGCTGTGCCACCAATAATCAAGAGAGTTGTCTGTCTGAAGCGTTTGGTCAAGCAGTCAATCAGATGAGCGGGACGACACTGGAGGGGCTCTCTAGTGCCAATTGGAGTGAGGCTGGTGGGTTCGTGGCGGGGACGGTGGATCTGGCGACGGGTCTGATAGGTGCTCCTAGTGATCCGCCCTTTCTGCCGAGTCTCGACAAATGGACGACGGAGGCGGAGTGGCTTAGCTGGGATGATCCAGACCTGACAATTTTTTCCCGCACGGGAAATAGAGACATGCCCTATATGACAGAATCCTATACAGGAGATTTTGATATTTCTTTTACGGTGTCTTCTGGTCCAAGTTATAGCAGTACTGATTTTTATTGGGGAATTGTAAAAACCCCCGCTTCAGGGCACATCGCTACCTCGGCACAGGATTCTTATACTGGTTATTATTCGGGGCTCGCTGGAGGTTGGCGGACCTATAGAAATGCCAGTCAGCTAAATAATGGATCGGCTGGATCTCTTATTGGGACTCATGGAGTGAGAAGGATAGGGGATACAACAGAAATAATTTTTAATGGAAGTGTTATAGGGGAGCCAAGAACTGACATGACCGGGCCTGTTTATTTTGCATTATATGCGGCGAATGATCCGGGGGGGGATCCAATCACTATGGGGAATTGGAGTGATGGACAGTCAGGCGGTGGTTCTGTAGCTTCTCCCGAAGTCGACAATGTGAGTTTCAACTACACCCAGTCTAGTGGGAGCGGGAATTATACGGTAGAGGATGCGAGTGAGGTGGAGGTAGCTGAGGGGGTGGGGACATTAAAAGCTGCTCCCTCTGGCATCCGCACCATCGTCACTGCTGCCGCACAGCTGGATTCTAATGACTGGGAAAATATGAGTGGGGTGACGGTCACGGAGGTGTTGAATGACGGCAATATTTATTATGCGGTTTCTTTTGACAATCGTACCACGTTCAAGATCTGGGATAATACAGCGGGAGCTTGGCGATCGATTGCACTTTTGAGCGGAGATTGGCAATACAATTCCGGTGGATCTGGGGGTGAGAGCTGGAGTAGTTGTGCTTCCAATGACATGGAGGATTGCCTTTCAGAGGCATTTGGTGTGACAGTCAATCAGATGAGTGGGACAGAGTTTCAGTCGATTTCTTCGGCCCAGTGGGCGGAGACTGGTGGATTTGAGGTGGGGACCGTGGATGTGGCGACGGGTTTGGAAGCGGATAGTGGAACTACGGCTTCCCCCCAAATCGATAACATCACCTTCAGCTACGGGGCGACGGCTCGATATGCGGCCCAACTCTACAAACTAGACGGATCTAATGTTCGCCAGATTCATAAGCTGGTTTTCCAGATCCTTGCGGCGGGGACTTCTGAGAGTGGAGATGGAGTGACGGCCAAAATCTGGAATCGTAATTCGGGGGCTTGGGAGGAAATCCTTACTAATACTCTGGGGAGTATCGGAAGTACACCGGAGACGGTGGAGGTGACGGAGGATGTGTTGGATTATGTGACGGCGGATGATGAAGTTATTCTTCTGTTGCATACTAATGGTCTTTCTGGATCCCAAGATGCTCAATTACAAACAGATTGGATTGACTTCACGCCTCAAGTGCGAGATGAATTTCGACTGGCTTGTTATCCGGATACGCAGACTCAGGGACTCAATGGACAGTGGACCACCAGTGCGATTGATTATGGTCCGACCTGTGCCATCGAAGAAGATATCGTAGGAGATGGATCTGCTTGGTTGCCGATCGATGAGCCCTGTGATATCGCAAAAGATCCAGCAGAATTGGCTGATAGTGGGAGTGCTGGTTCGGCGATAGCTTCTTATCCTTATGGAGGGCTTGAAGATGTGGCTTGTACAAATATGCCAGAAGCTCAGATTGATTGGTTGGATCCGGTGTTTCTGGACTACACCGGAGATACGGTGGTGACTCCAATCAACAGTGTTCAGATCGAACACATGGAAGGGCTTTTTGGAAAGGAAACCTTCAATTCTGTGGGAGATATGTCCGATGCAAAAGTGTTTAGGGCTACTGATGGGGTGGTAGAATTAGGATTCCAAGCATCAGATAATCCAGCTGGTACCAATGGTACCAATACGAGTGGGATTTCTGGTTTGAATTTTACGGACACGAGTATTCCGCGGAGTCAGATTCGGTTCCGACGGGTAAAAGATTTTAAAGAAACTGTTATTTATTGGACAGAAGAGCCGGCCGAGGGGACCAATATTTTTGAATTTGATATCAACATCACTTTCCCAGGGGAGTCATTGCGGACAATGACGCAGGTGGGATTATACGAAATAGAAGTTCTTCTCTATGACAAAGCAGGTCGAATGACGAGTTCGGGAGACCTTTTTGTTCGAATTGTCCCAGGTAATGTCAGCCAAGATCGTTCTACCTTGGAAATAACGGGAAATTCCATAGATGAAGAAGCCGATAATTGTGGAGAACCTCAAGGCCTCGTAGCAGACAATGTGGACAAATGTCATTTTCGGTTAACCCTACGGGATGGTTTTGGAAATATTGTTTCGGGGGATATTTTGCCCGAGGGGATGGATTGTCGATTTTTTTATGATGAATTTGAGCCAGGAATATGTCTTGATTAATGAAAAATGAAAAATTAAAAATTACGAAATTCAAACCCCCTTTTGAGAAAGGGGGGAGGGGGATTATGAGTGCAAATGTCGTTTTTATAACAAACATTGTTTGTGCAACATAACCCTCTAAATCTCCCTTCAAAAAGGGAAACTTTCTAAAATTAAAAATTCCCCGAATGAAATTCAATAGCACATTAAACATTCAAAAATCTTTCTCTCTGTTGGGAGGGATCAGCTTGTTAATTTCTGGGACAGTGTTTGCCAACGTGATATCTGATCGGCCTGGGACTGGTGCATTCCGAAACCAAGATGTCACGGTGGGGGGGACAAATCTTTATGACGTGACGAGTAATGCTGATCAGAGTTTTGCCAACGGACTTCGGTTTACCGATTTATCTGCTACGCAGAGTCCCGGGGGAGTTTATTTGGAGGAAAATACTCAAAAATTTGATTTCATCAGCAATATTGATGGAGAAGTAGAATTTTCTGCTCGGGCGATTGTTCCCTCTGGTCAGGTTGTCACTGGGTCTCAGCCGGATACTTTTCTCATGAAACCAACGGAAAAAAATATTCCATTCGAAATAGACGTGCAGAATGTGGATGGGCATGGAGATTTGATTGCCGATGATTTTACCACTCTGATATTTGACAGTAATTCTAATCCAGTTTCTCCTCCGGTCCAGTTTGATCCTTGGATCAAACTTTTCCTCAGTGACAAACCTGGCAATGCTCTTCCTACCAATCCACTGCAGTTTTTGTTTGGAGAATTGCAGCGAGTATATGAGTATGCAACCACACAAAGCACCAAGATACTACCGAATGCTTTCAAAACTTTTTTGAGCGGAATTGCTCCGGCGGGGACGACTTTTGTAGATGAGGATTTGGATCAGGAGGGGGGACTCGAAAAGGATTTTACAGGAGGCGGGGCCAATGCTCAGGAAGATAGTGCAGATACGCATTTACAAGCGACAGGGGGAGCGATCAAAGACATTGCCGTGGCTTTTACTTCCAGAGTGCAGTACGATGTCAACGAAACAGATGGTACTCGGACGGTACTCTATCCGGGGGGGAATCTGGGGAATAATGTAGGGGGATCCACACTTTTTGATCTTTCGGCGATGCAGGGAGCAATTGGAGCCGACAATACCGACATTTCTGGAATTATTGTGGGGGCAGATATCGAAGGGCAGGTGCTGACGCAGGGAGATAATTATTCTTATCAAGAAACTGGGGGAGTGGATGATACTCGGGTGCTTCGCATGGGAAACATCACCGTGACAGATATGCGGGAAGATATCACCAGAAATGCTTATGAACTGATTCGTAGTCTGCCGGCCAATGAAGGATCTGGTACACGGGATTTTGATGTGACTGATTTTGTCGACAACAAAGTAACGTATTTCAAAGGAGGGACTGTTCGGATTGGGAATGGAGGCACCCCTGAATCCCCTCGGATCATTGATGATGGACGACACACGATCGTGATCGAAGATGGAAACTTACTCGTGGCAGGGGATATGCGGTACGCAAGTGTGGATGATTCTTTTGGTGTTATTTTGATTAACAACCAGGCGGATGTGAAACCAATTATTGGAAATATTTTTGTGCTAAATAACGTAAAGAATTTTGTTGGAACCTATTTTTCAGATGGTTCTTTGACGTCCACCATCAATCCCTCCAATCCCAACATACTGGATGGACTAGATCGTGAGGATTCTGATATTTTGGGGACACAGCTCTTGTTGGAAGGGACGCTTCTCACACGGAATACTCTGGGGGGAGGTATGCTGGAGCCACTTATCAGTCCGTGGGGAGCAGGAACAGATCGAACGGAAGCACAGAAGTATGATCTACATTTCATGCGACGGTATTATCCCGAGTACTCCGTGGATCCTGAGACAGGAGAACAATCTCAGTCCAATGAAGATAAGTGCGTGATTACCAATGGGGAGTGTGATCTGAACAAACATTCTTTTGTGGTGCGTCCGGATGGTCGAGTTCAGAACGTCACGCCGCCGGGGTTTGAGCAATAAATTGGGAGTTAGACATCCGTAAATCCGGAAATTAGTTTTTCTCGTGTAAAAAAGGCTATACCGTGGATTGCTCTGCAAGAAAACAAAAACTTTTAAGTCTGATTTTCGCAAGAATGCAATTTTTATTGGATCCTCCCTACGGTCGTCGTCCATAAAAATTGCAAAGCATACCACTTTAGTTTGTAAAGAACCTCTTGTACAATAGGTATTTTAATTTTCGGATTCACGGAGACGCGACTTGGCTTTTTTAAAAAATTGGTTATTTATTTTTGTGATGAAAGAATTAGATGAATTCCGAAATATAAAACCAATCGTGACTCCTCGAGGGTTTTATTTGGATTTCCAAAAATTGGTATTGCCGGTGTCTCTGACAGTGGCCTTGGTTCTGGCGGGGGTAGAAAGTGTTCGAGCAGAAGAAGCTGGAGAGTTAGAAGACCCTCTGTATAAATTTATCTCAGAATCAGGAAATATTGGATACTGTCGTAATGGACTGGAATTTGAGTGTTATCAGGGAGATCAGTGTGTGATTGGTTCTTTTGTAGGGAAAGGGAAAAGCTACGAAGAAGCGGCAGAGGAGCTTTGTGGGTGGTTTATAGGAGAAGAGGTTCCAGAAAATGAGAATGAATAATTGAATAAATATATTGTTCAAAATATTTTTATATCGGTGCATAGGGGTTGGATTATTTTTCGCTTGATTTTTAAAAAATTTGGCCCGTCGTCCTCACAGGCTTCACTAGTTTCATCCCGACAGGGGTCGGGATTCCACTAGTTACGTCTGTTCGTCCTCTCCCCAAAAAACCTCCGTTATCACTCCGGTTTCTCGGGGGCCCCAAAAAAAGACCATCACGAAGGAGAGGGCAAATGCGGCGGCGACTTTCAGTGGCATAATCAGGTTTGTCACGAGTCGCTCACCGATCTTGGCTTCGCCTCCTCCGGAGAATCCCATGATTCCTCCGGCGACGATGAGTGGAGATACGATCATGAGGAGCCAGAGCACGAGGACCCGAGTGATCTCGTCGTCGGTGGCTGCGTACCTCCAGTAATCCCGAATGCTCGGGATGACTTCCAGTACTCCGCAACCTCCGCCTCTCCCCAGCCGTCGCCTAATCGGTCGCCGCCCGGGGGCCCCGGGATCGCAAAAAAATCACAACTTGAAATTGCTGAGGGTGGGTGATCGGAATTGAAAATTATCGACGACAACAGGCGTTATTGAGGGCTTCCCAGTAGTCGGTGGCATGTCCGCCATATCCACCTACGGTGTTCCAGCCACCTGAGTAGTAGGTAGCACAGACGGTCTCGCCGGGGTAGCTTCCACCGGAGCAGGTGCCGCATTTGCCGTCACTAGAGGGGGAGATGTCTTGGACGGAGCAGGAGGTGGAGCTAGTGGAAGGACGAGAGGAAATAGTAGGAACAAGAGAAGCGACGCAGCTGTCACTGGTTATAAATTCCCCATGTTCCCATTTTTGGCAACTTTCAATGCCATCAGGAGATGTGCGAACTCCTTTTCCATGTTTTTTACCTTTGTACCAGGGACCAGTGTAGCGATAACCATCCGGATAATATTCTGTTCCTTGGCCGTGTGCGAAGCCATCTTTAAATTTTCCCTCATATCTACCTCCGTTAGGAAAATATTCTATACCTTGTCCGTTAGGAAGACCATTTTCCCATTTTCCAACATATTTTCCTCCATCGTGAGCATGAAAAACGCCTTCTGTATCAGGACAGTTACTAGTATCTTTTTTGTCATACAGAAAAGGCCCTTCATAGAATGGATTTCCATTTTTTGTAGTTTTTGTGTCGCAATCATGTCGGTTTCCAGAATTGTCAAAACCCCCTTGATACAAATAAGTATTAGTTCCACTAGTAGTTTTCATTACTCCATACCCACTCACACATCTACCATTTGCTCCTGGTTCTCCTTCAATACATTCTCTTTTTTTTTCAATAGCATCTGCAGTATCGGCTGCAAAAGCTGATACAAAAAGTATTAATGATACTTGTCCTAATTTTCTTAATTGTAAACTTCTGATTTTACTTTTTTTATGTCTTTTTTCTATTGGTGTTATGTCCTTTTTTTCATTGAATAATTCAAGCATATTTAAAAAATTAAAATAATTATAAAATTACAACCCTTATAATTATTTTTTTAAAATAGTCAATTAATCTCCGTCCGAAATACGCCCTCTACCTGTTCCACTTCCTGATCCACTGCCAGATCCACCACCTCCACCAGAGGCAGTACTAGGCTTAGTTTTTTGAGCATCTTTTATAACTTTTTCCAAATTTTTCTTGAGAGCCTCTTCATCCACAGTTTCTCCAGCTTTTTTCAAATCAGATACGAGCATTTTGAGAAGACTGTTGTTTTGATCTAGCTTACTTGCATCTACTTTTTTGAGTTCATCTTCCCCAAGCCCAATTTCTCCCAGTCGTTTTTTGAGAGCATCTGGTGTTGCAGCTTTTGCAATAACATCAGAATTTTCTTTGGCTAATTTTTGAGAATAATTAATAGTAGCTCCTTCCGTTGTGAGACCTACATGAACAGTACGTCTTTCTTCGGTTGTACTTGCATCAGTTGTTCCAGTGCCCGTCTTCTCCGCCTTCCCAATAATATCTGCGGCTCCATGATGATCTTTGTCTTTAAGAGCTTTTTGTAAGATATCTCTTTGTTGTTCCGGAGTAGTAGCTCCTTGTAATTTTTCGAGAATCCCTAATTTTTTATAAACTTCTGCTTGAGCTGAGTCACGAGTATTGATAGCCCCCAGACCTTCTTTTTTGATCGCTTGAGCCAGTTTGGTGGCCAAATCTGTGTTGAGTTCTCGGCCCTTCATGCTCCCCATAGTTTCAGATAGCCGGCCTTGAGCTTCAATGGCAGCTCTTCCCCCAAAAGCCTCCGGGAAGTTTGCTTTTTTAAATTCATCCATATTGGTTCTCATTTTTCTATCTAGCATTTCTCCAGGGATTCTCGGTAAACTTCCGATATTTGCCAATGTAAGTCCTTGTCCTTTTCCAAGCGGCAATGGAACTTGATCAGCGGCAAAAGTGGCGGCGTATTTACCGACAGCTTGTCCACCGGATTTGATTTTATCAGTAATGAAGCTGGCTTCTGATCCAGAAATCGCCCAAAACGCGGCCTGCCAAAAGATCACGACGGTGGCGACTTTCCACATGAGGCCGTAGAGGCTGGAGACACCGAACTGGCTGAGTCCACCGCCTCCGATCTCGATGAAGTCGACGCCGGTCTCGGGATTGAAATCCATCTCGTCCTCGTGGACTACGCCTATTCCGTCCCGATGCATCGGGACTACATTGTCTCCGTCCATCGTCCTCTCCCCAAAAAACCTCCGTTATCACTCCGGTTTCTCGGGGGCCCCAAAAAAAGACCATCACGAAGGAGAGGGCAAATGCGGCGGCGACTTTCAGTGGCATAATCAGGTTTGTCACGAGTCGCTCACCGATCTTGGCTTCGCCTCCTCCGGAGAATCCCATGATTCCTCCGGCGACGATGAGTGGAGATACGATCATGAGGAGCCAGAGCACGAGGACCCGAGTGATCTCGTCGTCGGTGGCTGCGTACCTCCAGTAATCCCGAATGCTCGGGATGACTTCCAGTACTCCGCAACCTCCGCCTCTCCCCAGCCGTCGCCTAATCGGTCGCCGCCCGGGGGCCCCGGGATCGCAAAAAAATCACAACTTGAAATTGCTGAGGGTGGGTGATCGGAATTGAAAATTATCGACGACAACAGGCGTTATTGAGGGCTTCCCAGTAGTCGGTGGCATGTCCGCCATATCCACCTACGGTGTTCCAGCCACCTGAGTAGTAGGTAGCACAGACGGTCTCGCCGGGGTAGCTTCCACCAGCACAGGTACCGCATTTGCCGCCACTAGAGGGGGAGATGTCTTGGACGGAGCAGGAGGATGAGCGAGGAGAGCTTGAACGGCGGGTTGGTTTTGGATCAGGGATTAGTCCTTTGTATTCTCCCATGTCCCATCTTTGGTGGGCGGGGAGAGTATCATTGGGGGAGAGATAATGCCATCCTGTGCCATGTTTTTTTCCTTTTCTTCTACCTCCTTTGTATATTGATCCATCTGAATAATGGGTGATCCCAGGATTTGGACAATCACGAGTGTCTTGTTTGCCATGCCAATAAGGCCCTTTATACGACAATATGTCATTTTTGCGAAGAGTGGTTTCACAATCATGGGCTTTTCCTTGATTATCCCATTTACTTTTAAGTTCATAAATATCTCCTTTATTAGTTACATATCTTTTAGTTCCTTCTCCATCAACACATTGTCCACTGATACACTCTTTGTTTATAATTTTAGCGATAGAGTCTTTTGTTGGGGATATTATGGTAGCACCACAAATTACAGCAAAAGATAGGCCTCTAAAAGTTCTAATTAAATAACTTTTTTCAATTTTTGTACGAAAAACTTCCATAAACTTTAATAAAAATATATTTACAAAAATGTATTCTTGTATATATTGCAAAACAAATCTACAGTCAAAGTTTTTTTTGCTTTTTACCCTCCAACTCCTTCTTCTCCACCCCCTTCATCAGAACTTGCTCCAGCCCTCGCTTGATTTACCAATTCTTCCAGTTGTGTTTTTAGTTTATTTTTTTCTCTTGCACTAAGATCTCTTCCATCTCGTTTTTCTTTCAGATCGTCCTGCAGAGATTTCAAGAGGCCTCCTTCTGCTTTTATATTTTCAACTTTTGCGAGTTCTTCTTTTGTGAGGCCCGCATTTTCCAAAAACACTTTTAGGTCAGCAGCTTCGTTGGCGGCAACGATATTTTCAGCATTGGTCATGGTGACATTGTGATCATATCGGATATGTCCTTCTACTCCAGCAGTGATAATTTTATTTTCGCCTTCTTCGTTTTCGGCAGTTGTCCCAGTGCCAGTCTCTGCCTTTCCAATAATGTTTGCAGCATCAGGACTAAACGTTCCCAGAGCTCCTTTTAACATTTCTTTTCTTCTACCCGCATCAGCTCTTTCAAATTCAGCAAAAGTGAATCCAGCTTTTCCTTCCAATTTTTTGAATATTTCTGCTTGAGCTGAGTCACGAGTATTGATAGCCCCCAGACCTTCTTTTTTGATCGCTTGAGCCAGTTTGGTGGCCAAATCTGTGTTGAGTTCTCGGCCCTTCATGCTCCCCATAGTTTCAGATAGCCGGCCTTGAGCTTCAATGGCAGCTCTTCCCCCAAAAGCCTCCGGGAAGTTTGCTTTTTTAAATTCATCCATATTGGTTCTCATTTTTCTATCTAGCATTTCTCCAGGGATTCTCGGTAAACTTCCGATATTTGCCAATGTAAGTCCTTGTCCTTTTCCAAGCGGCAATGGAACTTGATCAGCGGCAAAAGTGGCGGCGTATTTACCGACAGCTTGTCCACCGGATTTGATTTTATCAGTAATGAAGCTGGCTTCTGATCCAGAAATCGCCCAAAACGCGGCCTGCCAAAAGATCACGACGGTGGCGACTTTCCACATGAGGCCGTAGAGGCTGGAGACACCGAACTGGCTGAGTCCACCGCCTCCGATCTCGATGAAGTCGACGCCGGTCTCGGGATTGAAGTCCATCATGGCCGCTACCATCACGAAGGAGAGGGCAAATGCGGCGGCGACTTTCAGTGGCATAATCAGGTTTGTCACGAGTCGCTCACCGATCTTGGCTTCGCCTCCTCCGGAGAATCCCATGATTCCTCCGGCGACGATGAGTGGAGATACGATCATGAGGAGCCAGAGCACGAGGACCCGAGTGATCTCGTCGTCGGTGGCTGCGTACCTCCAGTAATCCCGAATGCTCGGGATGACTTCCAGTACTCCGCAACCTCCGCCTCTCCCCAGCCGTCGCCTAATCGGTCGCCGCCCGGGGGCCCCGGGATCGCAAAAAAATCACAACTTGAAACTGCTGAGGGAGGGCACTCGGAATTGAAAGATTATTGTGAATTCTGGCAGGCATCTAGTGCTGCTTCGTAGGCAGAGTTGTCTGATGTGCCATAGAGACCAGCTCCTCCCTGTGCCATATACTGTTCGGAGGTACTATCCCAATGAGCACAAAGGCTTCTGCCGCTGGGATAGCAGAGTCCGCAGTTATCTCCCAGGTTATTCCAAGGTTTGACGGAGTGGTCGGAGGGGGAGGATGGAGAGTCAGAGGAAGAGGAATTCCCCCTTCTTTGTCTTCTGCGTTGTTGCCTCATTCTTTCTACTTCTCTTTCTTGTTTTGCATGCCTTCGTTTTGCTTCTTCTGCAGTAATGAAATTATTATCTTCATCCCAGTAGCCGATGTATTTACCGTTACTCCATTTTTGTAGAGTTGCAGTATCATCGTCTGAGTAAGCAAAAAATCTCACTTTTCCATCTTTTTTTCCTTTGAACCAATTACCGACATGGTAGCTTCCGTTGGGATAATATTCTGTTCCTTGTCCGTGCATTTGACCGTCTTGCCATTCTCCTTCGTAGATACGACCATCGGCAAAGGTTAGTTTACCGTGACCCTTACGCTGATTGTTATGCCAATTTCCTTCATAAATACTTCCATTTGAATAAACAAGCTTGCCAAAACCTTCCCATTTGCCATCTTTCCAACAACCTTTATACATATCTCCATTTGGGTACTCCATTTGTCCGTTGCATCCTTTTCTCAAGCCATTTTCATGGGGCCCTGTGTAGCGATGTCCAGTCTCCCATGTTTTTGTTCCCCTTCCGTTTTCACAGTCTCCGGAGATACATCCGGCTACGGCCGAAGAAGCCGAGAAGATTAGTCCTGTTGTGAGTAGGATTCCTACGGCATGTTTCACTCGAGAAGAAATTACTGGAGCAGAATCCAAGTTTCGGTTTTTTCCTGATTCAAATTTGGACATTTTTTGAATAATAAGAAATTTATTTTTTCTTATTACTTTGGAGATAAATAGTCAAATTTTTTTAGCGAGGTGCTTGTGTTGGGTCTTGAGGAGTTTCAGATCCTCCATCACGTGGAGCACTACCCCCAGTTGAAGCTGGAGCAGAATCCTTAATTCTCTTCAAAACTTTTTTAATTTGATCAGTTGTGATTTTTGCATCGCCTTCAATAGCAGTATCGAGACGAGCTTTTATTTTATCAGTTAATAGGTCTATATCAGTAACTTTTGCGATGTCTTCTGCAGAGACGATTGATTTTATAATTTTATCTACTTCTTCTTTTCTATCTGCCCTACCAGCATATGTTCCAAGTTGTCCGACTTCGTATTCTGTTGGTTTATTGATCGTCACATCTACACCACCAATTTTTTCTGTAGTGCTTGTTGTTGTCGTTCCGCCTTCAGTACCTTTCATCTTCACATCAGCGAAGAGTCGATCAACATCTCCAGCAAGATCAGACCTAACATGGGTTC
>CAYFOO010000040.1:0-12955 GCA_964344775.1 uncultured Candidatus Peribacteria bacterium | reverse complement strand
GCACAACTCACGTTGATTCCCTATCACCTGCTGAAAAAACTGGGGTCTTTTTAGGCCTTATCGATTGACAAAAAATAATTTTTTCTTATATCTGCATTGTTTTTATAAATTTTAATGTTTTAAAAAATGAGACGACCAATTTTATCGGAATCTGATAAATCACATCAAATTGAAATTCAGCCTAAAGAACAAGTAAAAATAGCTTTGGTTTATGCGACTGTTGGCTCTCTAATAGCAGCAGTTATTTGGGCTGATAGGGCTGGAAAAACTACTATGGAAGCACAGGCGGCTATGGATCTAACCCTAGCTGGGAGTAGTGGACAGATTCCTACTCCACGAAATGTAGATGAAATCAGGGATTTAGCTCAGGTTCTCCTCGCTAAATGTGGAGTCGATATAAAAAAGGGTGCTGCCGTAGCAAAACTTTTCGAAGAGAATAGAAGAAATTGCGAAATGAATGATGCAAATGGTGAAAATTACGGTTATGAGGTAGGTTGTACCACTGAAAATAGAACTTTTGAAATACGTACAACAGAAATTGCTTTTCGAATAGAACAAGTTTTAAAAGTTAATGGGGGAAATCAAACAGTAACTTTTCGTGCTGACATCCCTCATACAGCTTCAAATAATTGTACAATAGCAGGATCTGACGGCCAAAATACTAAAAAAAAAGTAGAAGCTTTAACTTTTTTAGATGAAATTTTAGCAGAAAAAAAGGCATAAATTTATCTCGTCTTCAATTCCCACCCGTCTTTTTCTTTTCCCAACACAAATCCTTGAGTATCTCGGAAAGAGAGTAGGGGAGTTTTGTTTTCTCGAGCGAAATTACGTATCAATTTTCCCGGTTTCCGTTCTCCGAGAAAAATAATCGCCACTTCTGGAGCGGGTAAAAAATCCGGGAAATAGCTGCTTTTGAGCACCCAAAAATCTGAATTTAGTCCTATTTTTTGTGCTTTGAGATTGGTTTCTTCGTCTTTATCCGCTTTGCCAAAGAAAAAGATATTTTGACCATTAAATGTTCCGTGGGCCATGTTTTCAGATAACTTTTGTACCGTAAAATCTTTTCCCTCGTATTGTTTTTCAATTTCAGCTGTTTCGATATTTAAATTTTCTTGAGCCAAAAAATAAGGAGAAATAGCTCGCCTGATTGCCTCCGTGCTATCTGATTTTTTCCCAAAAAAAATAATTTCTCCATTTTCAGTTTTGATCAGCAAGGCGTTTTTTTCTCCATAAATCTGAAGCAGGGAGTGATAATTCAAAAAATAATCACGAGCAAAAACGAGAAAAATGGTTCCCAAAATAGCGAAAAGACCAATCTCAAGCTTTTTCTTCATGAGAAGTAAGTGATTTTTCTCTATCTCGGAGCGATATGAAAGTTCTCTCCCAAGCGGCTGTAGAAAAAACTTCTACGATAGCTGTCAGATAGGCTGCCAACGCCATGGCCACAATCCCCAAAAGAACAGTCAGAGTAATCACCAAAGTAGAAGTGAAATAGAAAAAAGCAGCAAAGATAGCAATAGGAACCCCCAGGATAACAATGACGTTAAAAATAATCCGAATATTTACCAAAATCATGAGTAAAATAATAGATAATGTGGCTCCAAAATTTAAAAAAACCAGACTTATACTTTTTTTCATTGCCTCTCCTAGACTGATATCCTCTACCACTACAAAATAAGGGGTAAAAGCCAAAAATATCTGCAGAAAAAAAGAAATAACAATATGAACGATGAGAAGTGGTAGGATAAACTGGAACAAGCTGTCGTGATAATATCGATAAAAAGTAGCTGCAAAAAGGATAATAGAAATGAATTCGAAAGGTCCCAAAATAGCGTGAAATTCAAAAATTCGGAAGAAATAACGGCACCCATCGATCATTTTTTGTCGAAGAGAGAGGTATTTTTCTGGTTCTTCAAACTTCTGATGACTACTCAAAATAAGAACACTCTGCATCCAAGAGGGGACTACAAAGCCAAAAAACAGAACAAAGATAACGGCCAAAATCGCCCAAATCATTAGGTGATGCTGAAAAAGAAAAGCAAAAAGGTTTCCAACCAGCTCAAAAGAAAGCTTGTTTTCTAGAATACCAAATTCTGTGAAATAAAGATACAGTTGCCAAAAAACCTCTAATACAAAGATTAAAACTGCGACAAAGCTGGGGACAAAAGCAAACCATTTAAATTTTGGATGGCTTATTACCAGTTTCCAAGCCTGAGAAACAACCTGAACGTAGTTCATATAACTTCATTTTAAATCACAAAATAAGAGTTAGCAAATTTGATTGGTTTTGCATGAATTATTTTTTTAAAAAATAAAGCCGATTTTTCTTTTAAGATTTTTTCATTAAAAATACCTTAAATAAGCCGTTTTTTCATCTTTTTTTAATTTTTCTATTTTTACAATCTCAGTCTCTTTCCCGAAGGGAAAGAGGTGTTTGATAGGTTGTCAATTTTTTTTACAAAACAAAAACAAATCTATCAAGCCTTGATCTTTTACATCTCGGCTTTCTAATTAAAAAAATCAAAAAAATTGGTTGAGATATTTAATTTAGTAGCACAGCAGAAAAAAGGAGTCGGCCAATGACCTTAGAACTTTTTTGCCTGAAGCCTTGCCATCATTCTGTCAGATCTGCAAAATTCCATCAACGGTTGTCTGCTTGGGATTGACTTTATGTGGAGCTAGAGGAGTAAGGAAATGAAAAGAGAAAGACAAAGAAGAGCGTTAGTTGTCGATCCCGAGCTCAGAGATCGACAAACTGCTATGCAGATCCTGCGACAGGATTTCGGTTGCCACATAGAGCAGGCCAAAAGCTATGTGGAAGCTATGGCTGCCTTTGCAGGCACCACGTTTGATATCGTGGTTGTTGATGTCAATCTAAATGGTGACCAGACCGGTCTGAATCTCCTGGACGAGATCCGCAAACTACCGGAATACATCCCGGTCATGCTGACTGCAACCATGCCTACACAGAATACTGTCAATCAAGCCCTGCGTCTGGGGGTCGATGTCTTCCTTCGAAAAAAATATTCTCCGCGGAGTTTTATCCTGCGGGCAAAAAACATCTTCGAAGGCAACGGCCAACCGGCCATCGCACGGCTGTCACTGGGGAAGCGCCGGAAGTTCCTGCAAACACAAGCTGTTCTGATGAACACCTTCACGCTCATCAGTCAGCCTGAAGGAATATTGCCGGTAGAGCTACTCCAGTCCAATGCACGGAGTATGCTGGATGCAATTCACGATCCAGATATTCGGCGTGCTCTCACGAGCCTCGAGGGTCGGAATGGGTGGATTTATCCCCATCTGCTTCTCGTCGGTGCACATCTCACCGCACAGGCAACCCACAAAAAAGGCTATTCGCCCGATGACGTGCTAAATATTGGCACCGGCGGTTTCGTCCACGACGTAGGCGAGCTCAAGGTCAATGCAGACATTTTGAACAAAGAGGGGCAATTGACCCCTGTCGAGCACCGGCAGATTGAGACGCATGTCATCTGGGGTCAGCACATGCTCAATAACAATACAAAAAACAATGACCCCACGCCTTGGCAGTGGTTGACTGTCATGAGTGAACATCATGAGCGACTTGACGGTTCTGGCTATCCGCTGGGACTTCAGGGGGAACAGATCAGCCTGGAGGGTCGAATGGCGGCGATTGCAGACGTTTTTTCTGCCATGACTATGGAGAGACCCTATCGGCGGGCAACAAGTCGTCGAGACGCACTCGCGTATCTTGGTACTGAACGAAAGAAATTCGATCAAAACCTGGTACGGCAGTTCGTAGCTATCATGGACAAACCTGAACTGCGAGATCTTGTACAAAACTAAGGAGAGAAGTCGATGAACACCAAAAACACGTCTGACAGTTTACAGCGATGGGTGGCCATCGCGATTGTACTTCTAGGGTTCGTGCTCTCCCTTGGCACGGGCATCATTCACTTCAAAGGAACGTTCCGGTACGATGCAGCAGAGCAGATCGCTGCGATCGAGCAGGAGGTAGCGATCGACACAGAGGCACTCTATGCACTTCTGGGGCTCTACCGTTCCTCTCGAGAGGTCGAGCGATTTGAGTTCCGCGAGTTCGCACTTGAAGAGCTCGATCACCACTCGAGCATTCATGTGCTCGAATGGATTCCACGTGTGCCTCATGCAGATCGTGAAAAATTTGAATTTGCGGCACAGATGGATGGACTTCCCGGCTTCCAGTTTACGGAGCGTCGGAGTGGGAAAATGATTCGTCGGCAGAATGCCACGGAATATTTCCCGGTCTATTTTGTTGAGCCGCTTGCTAAAAACCAGGCAATGCTCGGCTATGATCTTGCCTCTGATCCTGCTCGTCTGGCCGCATTGCAGGAGGCACGGGATACAGGTGAGCTCATCGCCTCTGCCGGAATTCAGCTCGTGCAGGAGGCGAGTAGTCAACGGGGTGTGCTTTTTTTCCTCCCGTTTTACGAAGGTGAGCCAATTACGGTCGCCGACCGGCAGGAACAACTTCGGGGTTTTGTCCTTGGGGTTTTTCACATTGGTGAGCTCGTACGATTGGCATTGGGAGAGTCTTCAGTGGACTTCGGGCTCACGATCAGAGACACGTTGCAGGCGGAGAAATTTTTACTCCACCGCATCGCACCTGGAGACGACTTGCCGTTTCTGACAGCTTTCACTCTCCGTCAGAAGATCATCGTGGGCGGGCGGATCTGGGAGCTGCAGGCGACACCGACCGTGGGGTATCTTTTTTCTACCCACGGGATCGACTCGCTGATTATTTTCATCAGTGGGATTGTTTCGACCATTCTGTTGGCCGCTTTCCTTCATCACCTGATGGTTCGAAATAATCTTATCAGGCAAGAGGTACGGCTCAGGACACAGGAGCTTGCCGTGAGCGAGGCACGTGTACGGGCAATGCTCGACACGTCGCCGGTCGGCGTGGTCGTCATCGACGAACATGGCATTATGCAGGAGATGAATCCTGCTGCTGAGTACATGTTCGGCTACTCGACTGGGGAACTTGTGGGACAGAATGTATCGTGCCTTATGCCCGAGCCGTACCGCTCGGCACACGATACCTATCTCCGGCGATATTTGGAGACGGGCGAAGCACATATTCTTGGAGTCGGGCGTGAAGCCGTTGGTCAAAAAAAAGACGGTAGTACTTTTCCGATCCATCTCTCCGTAGGTCATGCAAAGATTGCAGGGAGCATCATTTTTGTCGGCTTCATTATGGACATTACCCGCCAAAAAGAAGCCGAAACCGCTTTAATCGCGGCGAAGATCTACGCGGAAGAGGCACATCGTGTGAAATCAGGCTTTATCAGCATGGCGACACACGAGCTCCGAACATCGCTTGCGGCACTCCTCGGGGCAATTCCGAACCTGTGCAATTTCGCAGGACTCCAGCGATTGCCGCTTACCAGGTTGCTTGAGATGTATGGAGATACTGACACGGAGCTGCCGGATCTTGTGGGGCTCGGTTATTCGTCTGAGGTGAGCCAATTGCTTCAGAAGATTTGGCTCATTGCCAATGGCATGATTCGGAGTGGCGAGGACTTAAACCGTGTCATTAACGACGTTCTCGACACGTCAAAGATCGAAGCTGGAAAGATTGAACTTCATCCAGAATCACTCCATCTTGCTCCCTTGGTGCAGGCTGAGATCGCGAAGATTCAGTCCTACGCTGAAGAAAAAGGGAAATCTGCACTGAGCATCCGGGCAGAGAACCTTGAAAATCTCCAAGTCGTGGTCGATCCTGCACGACTTGGGCAGATTCTGTGCAATCTCCTCTCCAATGCTGTCAAATTCACGGATGTTGGGGAGATCGTGGTTGTTGCCGCGAAGCGGGACGACATGGTCGAGATTTCAGTTCGTGATACGGGCTGTGGCATACCGGCAGATCAGCTGGAGTTCATATTTCAGAGCTTCCGGCAAGTTGTTGGCACTCGCCATGGTGGGACTGGGCTTGGACTCTCGATTACGAAGAAGTTGGTCGAGCTACATGGTGGTTCGGTTATGGTCACAAGCACGGAGGGTGAAGGAAGCACATTCACCTTCACTCTGCCATACACAAACGAGGAGAAAAGAGGATGACAAAAAAAATCCTCGTTGTCGATGACGATCTTGACATCCGGTCTATGGTAGAGCTTCGACTCGAGATGGCTGGATATGAGGTCGTTTTTGCAACAGATGGTAGGACGGGGGTCGAGGTTGCATTTGTCGAGCAGCCTGATCTCGTCCTACTAGACAAGGAAATGCCCGGCATGGATGGACCCGCCGTGGCACAGGAACTCCGCACACGTGGTTTTACCAGTGTCATCTGCGGTCTCACAGCGGCGGATGATAATGCAGATCACTGTCGGGTGTGCGATCACCTGATCCAGAAACCCTTGCCGGATGATTTTGAACACCAGATCGCGAGCTTGCTCGCGAAAGGAGGAGTAGAGCAATGACAACGACGATATTGGTGGTTGAAGATCATGAGAGTACGCGAAATATTCTCGAACTAAATCTCGTCATGGCTGGTTTTGCCGTCGAGTTGGCAAAGAGTGGTGAGGAGGCCATTAAGATATTGCGGCAGAATCCGGAGGCGATTGATCTTATTCTCCTGGATCACGGTCTTCCTGGCATGGATGGCCTAGAAACCTTTGAGGAGATCCAAGAAATCGTGCCGTATCTCCCGGTTGTGATGTTAACCAGTAAGGACTCCGCCAAGCTAGCTGCTGCCTTTCACGATGCCGGTGGTGCGAGTTTTCTCATCAAGCCGCCATCTCAGGATGAGGTAGTATTAAAAATCAGCGAAGTACTGGATGCTGCCCAAACACGGAGGGAGCGTGATGCTGCTGAAGCTGCCAAAGAAGCTGCCGAGCAAAGTCTTCGGCTGAAGTCCGAATTTCTCTCCAATGTCAGTCACGAGCTCCGGACGCCCATCATGGCGATCCGGGGCTACACAGAAACAGTCATCAAAATGGTACAAGAAGGAGGTGATCGGGCTCTTATTTTGAAAAAACTGGGACGTCTGCTGGCGAGTGAAGAACGGCTCAGTACCACCATCAGCAATGTACTAGATCTCAGCAGGGTCGAAGATGGGAGTTTGCAATACCATTTTTCTCAAACAGTTTTTCGAGAATTGGTAGAGCAGATTACAGAAGAGGTTCGATCTCTTGTAGAAACCCGTCAATTGGCAATTACCATTTTGGACGAGTTACCGGTAGGACAGCAGGTTCGTTGCGATGAGCCGCAATTGTCACGGGTGTTGCAAAACCTGTTTAGCAACGCGATCAAGTTTGCCGACGAAGGAAGCGAGATCGTGTGCCATCTTTTCACTACGGAAACGGGAATCGAGTGTTCCATTGCCAATATTGGTGTGGGAATTCCAGAAGGAGAACTCGAGCAGATCTTCGAACCCTTCACCCAGAGCACCGCTACCAATAACGGATCTGGAGGAACCGGACTGGGACTGGCTCTCTGTAAGAGCATTATCACCGACCATGGTGGCGAAATCTGGGCCGAAAATGCTCCTGAACGCCAAGTGGTCTTCACCTTCACTCTTCCCTCGTAACTAGAAACGGGGCCAAATAAGGAGAAAACCTATGACCTACAAGGTCCTTATTATTGACGATGATCCTGACCTGCGAGAAGTAATTCAGGATGCCCTGGAAGAAGGGGGATACCAGCTTTTCTTTGCTTCTGACGGGGAAGCAGGCCTCCATTCTATCCGGACTCATCAACCTGATCTGGCCATCGTCGATATCATGATGCCGAAAGTGGACGGATTTGGGGTTTTGCAAGCGATCCGGGAGGACCCCCGTCTGCAATTTACCAAGGCGATCATCCTCTCGGCCAAAGCGATGACGGAAGCTCAATTGGAAGGTTACCAGTTGGGAGCTCTTGACTACATCGTGAAGTCGGCCTTCCGTGGAGATGTCCTTCGCGAAAAAGTGACTCGTCTCTTACAAATGCGATTTGCCGAAGAAATCGCCATGCATCAGCAAGGAACAGTGAGCTTCCTACGTCAGGGAGTCGATAATCTGAATGGTATGCTACTTCAAACTAGCGAAACCATGTCAGAAATGGCAGGTGAAATAGAAGAAAGTGGCAATGCCGGCAATTCGGCACTCAATCTCATTACTGAGGCGGCAAAGGGGTTGGATCGGCTGGTACATGAAGTGGAGCTTCTGACAATTCTTTCTACTGAAACATTGGAATTGGGAACTGTAGATCTGAAGCAACTACTTCTGAAACTTGTTCCGGAAGTTCAGGTACGGATTGATGGGCTGGGGGAAGAAGTCTCCTTTGATGCTTTGGGGAAACCTGGACGGGAATTTGTTGTCCAAATCCCCGAAGCCGGACCGACGACTTTTTTCATTTCCGGAGAAGCGGCACTTTTGTCCTACGCCATCATGTCGGTTCTCGACAACGCTGTGATGTACACCGAGGCCGGAGGTCTGGTGAAGTTGCAGTTGAAACGGGAAACCAATCAGGTTGTGATTTCGGTGGTCGACAATGGTCCGGGGGTTTTTCCGGAGCTGATTCCTCATCTTTTCCAACCGATTGATCTACGAGTGGGATTTCAGGGAGGGCCGCAAGGGTTGAGGATGGGGTTACCGATGGCTTCGCTCATCACCCGACTCTGCGGCGGAATTATTACTCATGAACGTCAGGAGGGGCAGACGATTTTTCAGTTCGCCTTCCCAATCCTGGAGAAGAGCGATGTTTTGGTGGCTGCTCAATAACCTTCCCAAAAAAAAGAAAGTCGAAATTTGCATGTCATTGGTGCAACAGAATGTTTCACTACTGACTAACTAAAGAAGGTCTTCTTTTCATTTTTGAAAAGGAGGCTTTTTCTTTAATAATTTCACCTTATTTTAATCATTTTTTTTACAAAATTCATTTTCCGCAATAACTTGTCTATCTTATTCCAAGGTTATTTCGGAAAGTTCTTTTATAGTTCGGCATTTAAGAAACATTATTTTTTTTTAGAAATAACGACGAAACCAAGTGGAGGGCCCAAATGAAACCGCATAACATCATCCTGATCGTGGATGACGATCCGACTATTCGGGAAGTCATTCAGGACGCTCTTGAAGAGGAAGGCTACCGTCTTTCTTTTGCCAGAGATGGCGAAGAAGGTTTGACCGTCATACGAGAATCTACTCCGGATTTGGTCATTCTCGACGTTATGATGCCAAAGCTGGACGGATTTGGGGTTTTGCAGGCGATACAAGTAGATGAAACCCTGAAATTCACCAAAGTAATCGTGCTCTCGGCCAAGGAAATGCCGGAAGCAAAAGTACAGGGATTGAACCTGGGGGCATTGGACTACATTGAAAAATCCAATTTCCGAGGAGAGATTTTACGAGCAAAGGTGGCTCGCCTCCTACAATTGCGGTTTGCCGAAGAAATCGATCACTACCGTGACGCAAACTGGCGATGGATTCAACATCATCTGCGCACCGATGCCAACGCAATTCAGGGAGGAGTGGAGCTCCTACAGTTAGCTCTTGAAAGGAAAGAGGATAAGTCGGGAATCAAGGCATCCGTAGACATGATATCCTTGGGGACGGCTCGATTGGTTCGATTGGTCGAGCAGGGAAGTTTTTTGCGGGATCTCAAGGAGCGAGGCCCGGCATGTGGACAGGTTAATCTGGCCCAGATGGTCAATGATCTTTTGCCTCGTCTACAGCCCCTTGCAAATGAGGCCGGTATTTCGGTAGACATCCAGGTTCCTTCTGAAGAGGATGGATTCATCGTGAATGGAGACGAAATTCTGGTGCACACAGCTTTTTGGGCAGTACTCGAAAACGCCGTCCACTACAGTCGGGCTAATGGATCGGTAAGGGTGTTGCTTTATCAGGACAATGGGACCTTCTTTTTCGTTGTCTCTGATAATGGTCCAGGAATTGATGGTGCTCATTTGGAGCACCTCTTCGACCCATTCTACGAAATATTCCAAATGCCTGTCGCTGGTGCCAAAGGGGCAGGCATGAGTCTCCCTATCGCGGCTCTAGCGGTTCGTCTCTGTGGAGCTGAATTGCAGGTAGAGAGTGAGGTGGGACAAGGATCAACCTTTACTTTTGCCTTTCCAATTCCGGGAACTAGCCCTAAAAAACTCTAAAAAAAACGCCGAACCTCGTGCAGAAAGCGGAACAGAATGTTCTCGCTGAAGCCTTCTAAAAAAAGAGCCTCTTTCCTAGTTGGGGAGGGGTTTTCTTTTCGTAAAAAATTTAATGATTTTTTTTCTTTTTTCCCCTTTCTTTTTTTAATTCCTGGCTACATTTTTCGAGTTCTTTTTCCATCATCACCCGATCAGTAATTTCAACAAAAGTCGCAAAAGCGAGTTGCACTTTGCCTTCATTATCTACAACGGGAAAAACCGTATATTCAAAATACCGCCCTTTTCGTTCAATTCTTTTTTTTCTAAGTTCACCGTCCTTGAGTGGACACTGTGTACATTCACAACTTTCTCCGAAGGCAGAAAAACATTTTTTTTTGTCTATCGCCTCTTCACCAAAAAATAACATCTGCAGAGGAGGGGAGAGTTGGACCACTTTTCTTTCAGAATCGATTTCAGCGACTTTTATACCGACATTTTCGAGGACTTCGCGATGAGTATTTAACTCGTCCATGAGGATCGAACTTTTTGAATGATTTTTCATCCTTAAAAATTAAATAAACAATATTCTTTATTTTAAAACAACTTAATTAAATCGCGATTAAAAGCCAAAAAAAAGAAGGGGTAGAAAAATTTAATGATTTTTTAATGAAGCAAACTGTGGAATAAGAAAAAATTTCTTATTTCAAAAATGGAACAAATACAAAAACACAAACAAAAAGAAAAGGAGGGGGAAAAAGTGTCTCCTTTTTTAATTCCTCCCCAGCCTGTTCTTTCTCAAACCTTTCAGACTAGAACTCGGGCACATATACCATTGGTCTTGTCTCAAGCAAAAACGCCTCAAGAACTTCTGGCTGAGAAGTTATGGGAAGAAAATGGGATACGGATAGTTCGATCTGGCTTGCAATCCAAGGATATTGGAGAATTACATATTGGAGTAATGGAAGATCAAAGAAAGATTCAAAGCGGTATCTTTCTTGATCAAGTGGCAGAGGTGTATCGAGACATCTTTGGTCATGGAGAACCTGTAGACCGAAGTAGTTGGGGAGAATATTTGAAATGTAGAGGTTGTGGTAATAAAAGATCAGTAGAAGATGTATTTCAGGTCTCTGAATACATGTTTTTAGCTGAATTAGAAAAACAAGAAAAAATAGAGAATGATAATTCAGAATGTGATGATTGTGGCGAAGAAATGGAACTTTTTTATGATTCTGATAAAACATCCCAAGAAATAAGGCAAATATTTGAAAGAGATAATAGTTTCGGTTCATTTTTAATAGATTCAGAATGTATACCACATGGATTTGGGTATGGTTGGGCAACCTCTTTGCAGGACCTGTGGAAAGAAAAATGGGAAAAATCTTATCAATACTCTTCCCTTGATTTTGATGTGATGATGAGGCAGTTAAAAAAAAGAAGCAGTTTAGAATTAGAGGCAAAAACTACTATTTCCTACATAGCTGAAGTAGGAGAGATATTCCCCGTGCGTGATGGCAATATTGATAATCCTTTTGTACTAACGGGAACCTTTTTTGATAATTTGCCTGATAAAACAAAGAATTTGCCGACTTTTTTAACCACACATAGAGGTTTAAATTCTTATGTTTTGCTTCGAGCAGGAGGTTGTCGGGAAGTATGTACTGTAGACGATGATGACAGAGTTATTTTAGAAGTTCCCAATGCTCGATTAGCTAGAGAATTTTCTGACGGAGCAAGACCTTTTTATGCTAGGCGAAGCAAAGAAATAAAAAAAATTCTGAAAGAGATTAGAAAATAAATTGTTTATTCGTTATTATTTTTTTAAAATCAAAAAGTCTTTTTTACTAAATAAATGTTTCTATTTTTCTTATATTGTTTTGCCGCTTTTATATATTTTGTTCTTTTTGTTTCGGTCAGTTTTGAAGATCCAAAATCTCCTATTCATCAAGCTTTTTCTACCTTTTTATTTGGAATTTTTCTGTGGACAACGACTCTCTATGTTTATTTCTTCGTAGACACAGGAGACTGGCTCACTTTTTGGGGAAGAATAAATTATTCTTCGGGAATTTTTGTTTCTTTAGGTTTGGTATTGTTTTTCTATTATTTCCCCAAAAAAGAACCTTCTTTTAAAAAATGGATAGAAAACACTTTTATTTTCTATTATGTCTTGTTGTTTTTTTTGACCCTTTTTACTCCTTTTGTAGCTGCAGAAGAAATAATGACACTTGATGGCCCAGAAGCAGTACATGGTTCATTGTATCAGTTGTATTCAGTAAGTATTACTTTGGGGCTTGTAGCAATTTTTCTCTTGGGAATTAGAAAAAGCATAAAATTACAGGGAATAAATAAAAAGAAATTTACATACGCTTTTTGGGTAGCTATTCCTTCTTGTATTTTTGGCTATTTTATAATTCTTTTTTTGCATATGTTTGGAATCAAGCTTTTACAACAAGCTGCTTTTCTGATAATAATCCCTATGGCACTTTGTTTTTATTATGCCATTCATCATCATCGATTTTTTCAATTTTCTTATGTATTTCTAAAAATTCTTCGTTTTTCTATCATTTTTTCTTTGGTAATCGTAGGAGGAGGTTTGTTTTTCGAGATTATTTCTCTTATTGGAACTGAAATTGATCAAAATATTCAACTTTTTTTGAGTTATACAGTAGGAATGTTGTCATTTTGGGGATTGGAAAAAACATTCCCGGAGTTTACTACCTACCGATTCCGAGAATTTAGAAAATCACTTCAAGTACTTCGATCAAAAATATATTTTTGTAACACCTATCGAACACTAAAAAAACATTTAGAAGAAGCTTTTGTGTTAAGGAAACTCTGTGAAAGTCGTTTATAGCGAGTGTGTAAGGATTTTAGCTG
>CAYFOO010000039.1:0-13056 GCA_964344775.1 uncultured Candidatus Peribacteria bacterium | reverse complement strand
CTGGGGATTGGGGATAATGCACCTGTCGCTTTTTTTATTGTGCAGAAACTCTACTCTCTCGGATCGTTTCAACGATCTCTACATTCTCCCTTTTTGCCAAAGCTTCCATTTCTGCCACTTGAGAATCAATACTCATAGCTTGCTTCTCATCTGCCTCACTTGATTTCCTCGCATAGAGACAGTATTTGAGCTCGATCTCTTCCGGGATCCTTTCTGTTTCCTTCATCACCTTAATAGATGCCGAAGGAAAAGGCTTAGTCTAGGCTTTTTTCGTTAAAAAACTCTAAAAATAGCTTTTATTTTTTGGGGAAGTAGTTACATTCACCTTGCGACTCAATAATGACATATTTTTTAAATCCTTTCTGGGAAGGTGTATCTTTGCATCTTCACATCAGATACCCACAAGAACGAGGGCGGTTCTCGTTCTCGAGGTATCTGAAAGGATATGTTGTTATTGGGTCGCACCATGACACAACCGCCCTCGCTTTGTGATGGGTGGTTTTTTATGTTTCGTAATTTTCTAATCATGAAAAACTTCTTCAACAGTATCGGCCTTATCCTTAGTTGGATATTCGGAGGCGTATTTATCATTACCAGCATAGTAATGTATTCAGAAACTCCATTATTCGCCTTTTTTCTCTTACTTATGGGCTTATTCCTCCTCCCTCCCATAAATAAAAAACTAGAAGAGAAAACAAAGCACAACCTTTCAGGATGGAGAAAGCCAGTTATTGCGATCTTATTCTTCTTTATCTTCGGCATTATTGCGGGGATATCGGAGCAATCTCCAACGCCTGAAAAACACATTCCCCAAACCACCAAAATTCAAAAGATCGAACAGAAAGTTGTTGCTGAAGAGAAAGAAGTAACTCAAGAAATTTCTCCGAAAGTGGTGGTTGAAGAAGCTAAAACAGAAGCACCGATTCAGACCCCCAAAAAAGAAAAAGTTCAAGACGAAAACCTCGTTCAAGTCCTCAAAATCGTAGATGGAGACACCATTGATGTGCTCTACAAAGAGAAAGAAGAACGTCTCAGAATCAAAGGCATAAATACTCCAGAAACGAAAGATCCACGATATCCGGTGCAGTGTTTTGGGAAAGAAGCGAGCGAAAAAGCGAAGGAAATACTGGATGGGAAGCAGATTTATTTAGAGACAGATGGAAGTCGAGGAAAATATGGTCGTTTGTTAGCTTATTTACGCCTCCTGAACGGTAAAGATTACGGAGAAAAAATGATCCGAGAGGGATATGCCTGGCATTATCGTTCTTATCCTCACGAGCGAATGGATGTTTACGATGAGGCAGAAAAATATGCCAGAGAAAACAATGTTGGTTTGTGGTCTCCGGATACCTGTAGTGGAGAAAAGAAACCGCTAGAAGAAGTGGTTGAGGAAACAAAGAAATCTGTTTCTGAGGTTATTTTGCCTCCGCCTGTCCCTCAACAAAAAGTCGAGACAGAGCCTGTTGCCGTACCAACTCAACCACCTACCCAGCAAGCACCCCAGAACAGTCCATCTAAATCCTATGACTGCTCTGGGGATGTCTATAACTGTGGGGATTTTAAACTTCATTTAGAAGCTCAAAATGCCTTTGACTATTGTTATCAAATCAATGGAGGAGATATCCACAAACTTGATCGGGATAACAACGGGGTAGCTTGCGAAGGATTGAAAAAATAAAAAATCTTTAATTCTCCTTGAGAGCGGGTTGGGAGATAGCTTCTTCTGAATCCTCTTCATCTTGCGGCCCCACAATTACATTAAACATTTTGATCTCTCCCCCTGTTTTTTCTTCTTCCTTATCTTTTTTCATATACCAATCGCAATTGTGCTTGAGCCAAAAAATAATGGCCGTCATGTTTCGCTCTCTAATAGCAGAAAGTAGTTGTGATTCTGCCATGTCATTCATGAGAAGTCTCCCTTCTAGAAGAGCCTCATCAACTTGTTCGGCAAATTCATCATCTTCCTTTCGCCAGCGATAATAAGTCGATCGACCAAGACCGATCTTTTCACACACCATTTGGACAATGGGTGTTTTCCGAAGCTGATCACAAATAGCTTCTTTTTGCCGTTTCCGATTTTTTTCTAAAATCATTTTTAAATTTAGTTAAGAAATATAGATTTAAGTCCAGTGAGTTTTTCCCAACGATCAATGATCACTTGGCAGTATTTTGGTTCGATCTCGACCATATAGCATCGCCTATGGGTTTGCTCACAAGCAATCAAAGTTGATCCACTTCCTCCGAAGCAGTCGTAGACGATATCTCTTAGACGGGTACTATTGAGAATCAATCGACGAAGAATGGGAAGAGGCTTCATCGTAGGGTGAAGAGTGTTCTTTTTGATCTTTGGCGTGACCAAGACGGATTTGTCCTGCGATCTCATAAACTCATGTCGCCCTTTCCATCCATAAGCGATGAGTTCGTGTTGAGGGAGATAATCCAGTCGTCCAATGACCGCTCCTGTTTTGACCCACACGAGCAGTTGCGAGAGCTTGAATCCTTCCTTTATCAAAGCTTCTCGCATGGCAAACATCATTTTGTCGGAATTAAATATCGCAAAGGCGTTTTTATCCGTCAGTCTATCTCTAATCGGCTTGAGCCAACTTTGCGTGAAGGTTCTGAATTCTTCATCCGACTGAATGTGATCGTTTTGGATATGCCCGTGTTCAGTTTTTGATTTCACAAAATCTTTTTTTCCCGACACCAATGAAACTCCGTAGGGAACGTCGGTGCAGATGAATTTAATTTTCTCTGTACCAAGCAGTTTTTCTATGTGATCAGCGTTTGCAGCATCAGCACAGATGAGTCGATGCTCTCCAAGCTGAAAAACATCTCCGAGATTAATTGATTTTTTTGACATCGTGTTGTGGGTTAAGAGCTAAATATCGGGCGATGATGACATCGCAAAAAGCAGGGTCTTTTTCGACCAAGAAAGATTTTCTTCCGAGTTGATCACAAGCCACCATCGTACTGCCGGATCCTCCAAAGAGGTCAAGCACAGTATCTCCGGGCTTTGTACATCGCTTGAGCGGTCGTTCGTGAAGCGTGGGACTTTTTTCTGTCGGGTGTTTGTATTCTGTAGTGGGGAGTCTTTTAACCAACCAAATGTCGAGGAGATCTTCAATATCCTCAAGCGTTCTATTTCCCGTGCCAATTTCTGGATTGAGCACTTCTGTGAAGTTTGAGGATTTATCACTTAAAAACGGTTTTCCGACGGTTCCATACAGGCAGGGTTCATAGCACTTGTTGAAGGCAATTTGAGGTGTTACATTTTGGTTGTTCTTAATCCACAAGCACACTCGTTGATTTTTGATGCCGTTTTTTTGATACAAATCCTGCAACAGCCCGATGTAGTTCTGGTCACAGAAATAGAAAACATGCACATTGGATTTGCAATGAGCCAGTCCGTTCTGGATCGTTTTCTCTAAAAACGTCCGATATTCTGCATCGGTTTTTCTGTCATCGACTTTTTCGCAATTGTATTTTTTCTTTTTTCCAAGCCCTTTCTGGTAATCGTATGCTAAATTAAACGGAGGATCTGAATAGACCACATCAATCTTTGTGTCGCCCAAAAGTTTGTTGATTACTTCAGAATCTTGTGAGTCACCACAGATTATTCGATGTCTTCCCAGTTGAAACATTTCACCCACTTTTGTTTGAGGGGATTTTTGGGATTTTGCTAATTCTTCCTTGGTATTGAAATTATCATCCTCAATTCCCAAAGCTTCATCCCAGATAACCGAAAGATCCCCATCATCAAATCCCACATCGAGTAATAGATCCATGTCGAATGTTTTGAGCATCTCAAAATCCCAATCTCCAGTGTTGCGGTTAAGACGAAGATTTAGTTCTTTTTCTTTCTCAATATCTGGAACGTTGAGGTAGACGACGGGAACTTCCTTGTATCCCAGGTTTTTAGCAATTTTGAGCCGGAAGTGTCCGCCGATGACGATGTTCTTCCGTTCTTCTGAACCGTTAACGAGAATAGGATCAACTAATCCAAAGCGTTGGATGCTTTCGGTGAGTTGATCGATTGCTCTTTTATCCCACTTACGAGGATTGTATTGAGCGACTTTCAGTTCATTGATCGGAACTGAGACGATTTTTAACGATGCCGATTGGTAAGTTGTCATAACCCCATTATCAAAAACCGCTGGTACAGCAGCGGTACAAATGGAGGGGTTTTAGGTACAAATTTTAACGAATGAGAAGTACGTTTTTTCCTTCTACTTTAAAAATATTTGAAAAACCTGCCTTTCGAACTTTTTGATTTATCCTTTTAAGCGCTTGATCAAAGGCTCGTGAAGCCGAATTATTACTTCCGTATACAGCATATTCCAAATCCTCAATAGACATCCATGTTCGGAGATTGTTCTTAAAGAAAGCACAACAAACATTTTTTTCAGTTGCTGTAAGTTTTATATGTTTTCCTTCTATAACAAGGGCTAGCGTATCCCAATCAAAAATTGAAGGGATTAATAATGCTTCTCTTTTTTCTGATATTGGAGGTGTAATAAATTCTAGTTCTTGTTTGATCTGATTAGGTAGTTCCTCTCGTTCAGGATATGTTCTATTGTGTTCGTAGAAACTTACTCTTCGATGTGGAAAAACAGCAGGTTCTTTTTGATGATGAGGAACAAGAGGAAATTTTATTTTAGGGATTGGACTTTGTATTTGTTTAGAACTAGTCACTATTTTACTCACGTCTGGTAAATTCCCCCTTATGTTTTCAGACGTAGTAACCAATTTTGAGATAGCCCTGGATGTTTCCAGTTGTTGAGGTGTAAATTTTCGTGTGCGATGAGTTATAGTTGCATTCATTATTACCAAGGAGAGTTAATTTCAATTGGTGTGACATCAGGCCAACTATCTCCAACTAATGGGCTCCATTCATTTGCTAAATATCTTTCAACTCCATCTTGATGTTGTCCATTTACTGCTGCCCAAGTAACATAAAGATCAAGTCCTCTATATTTTAAAATTTGGGTATTATTACGATGGTCAGACAATCTTCGTCCAATTTCTCCTTGCCCGACATATACAACATGGGGATTATTTCCACCGTGCCAAATAATATATACTCCTTCAAGATTATTAAAGTGTGAATGAGTGAGATCAACAGCAAGGAATGAATAATGATCACCACTGTTTGGATGTATCCAATTTAGATGCATTTTATAAAGATTAAAAAATTATTTTTCACGTCGAACACCTTTAAAACGGCCGCCGCTCGTTTTTTGGTCCATAAAACGTCCAGTGTCTCCATCTCTTTTTGTCCAATTTCCATTTGGGACTTTGAGTTGAGAACGATTTCTTACCGCACCATTTCGGTGTCCGTCGCCTATGGGTGGGTTTGTTGCCATTTGAAATTTAATTAAATAGTAATTATTTTCTATTTTAGAGATGTTTTTAGTGGTGTCAATAAATTATACAAAAAATACAGCTTGATCAAAAAATAACATTCGTGTAGAATTACGTGCGTATTTTTAAAAACAAATAAATAAACAAAATGCATCCAATACAACAAAAAATTATTGCTCTTCTAAAAGACCAAGGATCAATACCACTAAAATATAGAGAGATTGGTCGCAGAATTGGGGAGAAATATCCGCAAACGACAAAATATCACATCGAAATATTATTAGATAAAAAATTAATTATTGAACAGAATGGTTTTTTGAAACTCAATAAAGCCACTTCTGAAAATGGTGATTTTGTATCTTTGCCTTTTTATGGTCTTGCTAGTTGTGGCAGTGCTACTGTCCCTGCAGAAGATCAGGCGGAGGGATTTTTAAAGGTTTCTAAAAATATTTTTCCGAAAGGAAGTGTTGCAGATTATTATTTAGTTAGAGCTACAGGGAACTCTATGAATCGGGCAAAAGTGGGCCCTCAAAAAGTTGAAATTAATGATGGGGATTTGGTTGTTGTTGATCACACGAATAGAGAACCAAAAGGGGGAGAATATGTATTATCTGTTGTAGATGGGTGTGCAAATATTAAAAATTTTGATTTTGATCAGGGAAGAGAATGGATAATACTTTCTTCAGAGTCTTCAGATGAATATTCTCCTATAGTAATCCAATATGGTGATAATTATCATATAATGGGGAATGTTGTTGATGTGATTAAAATGTCAAAGGGAAAGAAGCAGAAAAGAGAGAACAAAAGCTGATTTTGATTGTTATACAAGCCATTTTCTGGTATAATGATCAGATATCTTATGCCAGAATTTTTGTTCGATTTCAGAAACGACTTTCCAAGTTCAAAATTTTGCTTTGAAGTTGGAGGATTTGGCAGAGGCTTAGACAGCTCGGAAACAACTGGTCCTGTAGAAAGACAGCAATTCCAACCACTTGCTCCAGAGAGGCAGGCAGAATTAGATGCAGCCGCCACAGTAAGGCATGATCAAGAAGCTCAAAATAGATCTATTGAGGCAGAAGAGTTTTCAGCATTTGAAGCTAGTTTTGATGAGGAATTGGGTCTTGCAGAGGGAGGAGAAGATGTCGAAGGATCAGATTCTGCATTTATAGAAACAGCGGATATTACTCCTGTTGAAATGGATGAACATCCTGTATTGCTTCCACAGGAACGATATGAATTAAGACAAGCTGCATTAAATGACAGTTTTATTGGGAAATTTGTTCCAGATCTTGCAGAGGTGTCTGCTGGTCGAGGCTGGGAAAAAAAACCAGATGATCATTGGTCACTTTCTGGTATTAAAAGTGCAGCGAATCTTACTACAGCTACTTTATCAAACATGCTTATTATTGGAGAAGAAGTAGTAGATTTTGGTTGGGATGTTATAAAAGGAACAGCTGTTGGAGCCTATGATCTAGTCACAGAACCCAAAGAAACGATTGGGAAAATTGGGGATTTCTTTGGAAAAATGAGTTGGGAAGGAACGAAAAATTTCTTTAAAAATACAGGAGAAGATATTGCTACTACTTGGGACAACACTCCTTGGGAAGGATTAGTAGGGAAAGGAGCCGCTTTTGTTGTTGATATGGTTATTGGAGCAAAAGGGCTTGGGAAATTATCAAAATTAAGAAAGGCACCAGCTAGAACTACTACTGCTTCAGCGGAAGTAGCTGCAACTACTGAAGCTCCAGTTAAAACAACAGCTGCAGTTGAAGCAATGGCCACTTCCGTAGATGATTTAGCTAGAAGCTCAGAAGCACTAATTCCTATGGAGTCACCAGAGTTTGCCCGGAGGCTACAGCAATTAAGGGAGGTAGTTCCTGGGCGTTCGAGAATGGCAAGAGTAAGATTAGAAAATGAGTTTTTTGATCGATGGCTTGGAGATAAATTCCCAACTAGAGAGATGGCAAGGGAAAGACTTGAAGCGGAGGTCCGAACACTTAGAGATAGGCTTAACCGGGGAGAATTACCAATCACACACAACTTTTCACATGATAAACTTGGAACAATTTTGAGAAGAGGAAGGATTAAAACAAAGCATGAGATTGATAAACCAAAGTGGGAAAAACGAGGCTCTTTTGATGAAGAAAGAAAACGAAGGATTACAGAACAAGATGCTGGATACTATGGCTTGAATCCAAAATCTGGTGGATTAGATGGTGGAACGAATAGATGGGGAGATGTACAAGCAATTATAGATATAAATACCGTTCGGGATCGGGTATTTTTTACTCATGATGATATATTTAATGCTGGGATAGGGAAAAATAGACCATCAACTGCTCAGCTAACATTAGAAGATGCCCTTTATTCTAGGGCTATTCAAAACATTGAAGGAGACTTTGGCGTTAAAAGTGTTGCTTATACAGAGGCTCAATTATTTGGAAATATTAGACTTGGTGAAGAAATAACAGAATTAATTGTTCCAATGGCAGAAAGAGACCTTGTAGAAAGCTTGCGAAAAAATTATCCTACGCTAAAAATAACTTATAAATAACTATGAATGCTGAAAATTTCGGCTCTCGGCAGGAGGGAGAACCTCCAATTACCCCTCAAGTAGAGAGGGAAAATCTGGCAAAAGAAGTGGAACCGAATTTTAAAGTAGTAAAACCAATTGGTTATCTATTTGGTTTGGGGAAGGTTAATTTGATAGTGGAAGACCAAGCAACAGGGTATCGAACTCGATTTTCCGTATACTCTAATTACACAAAACCTGAGTTTACTTCTCCAAAACCAAAAACACAAGATGAGGAGGATAGATATAGATTTGATGAGGGACGAATGGGGTATAGTTTTTTAGATGAAGACCCAAATTTGCCAAACCCACCCTTTATGTCATCAGAAAATCTTCCTAAGTTTGCAGAAGATCTTGTGAGATTACTACGAGAAAAAGGATATCCTGATGAATCTGAATAAAAATGGAACGATCTTTACAGAATGTTTTTATCGAAATTCCCGATTTAGAATCTATATTGGAACAATTAGAATTCGATAAACATACTTTTTTTTGTAAAGCAGATCATCCATTGTCCCAATGGTATCCGGCAGAATTTGTTGTAGGAGATTTTTCTTTTAACTGTGCTGAGCAGTATATGATGTTTGAAAAAGCTATGTTCTTTAATGATTGGGGAACGGCAGAAAGAATAATGCAAGAAACTGAACCAAAAAGGCAAAAAGAACGAGGAAGAGAAGTAACTCCATTTGATGAAACAGCATGGAATAATGTTTGCAAAGGTATCGTTTTTAAAGGTAATTATGCCAAGTTTTCTCAAAATCCTGAGCTACTAGAACAATTACTCGCAACTACTGACACTTTAATTGTTGAAGCAAATCCAAGAGATACTATTTGGGGAATTGGCATGACGGAATCAGAAGCAAAACAAGTTTCACCAGAACAGTGGAAAGGGCGAAATTTATTGGGGAAAATTTTGACAGTTTTAAGAGAACAGTTTATTCAGGGGGTTATTTGAACCATTTAAATAATAACTCCAATTATAATTATGAAATCATTTTTTCATTATCTTCGAGCACGTGAATATTACGAAAATTTATATGACGAACTAACAGTTAAAGATTGTCGTATAACGGAAGGGATTTTTCTTAAACAATATCCGCAAGTAAAAAAGATAAATTTCCAAGATAGGGATAATGATCGATGGATAACTGCTGAAAGTGCCAAGAAAGATCGAGAAGATTATGAAAAGTTATCAAAAAAAGAAAAAGAGTTTTTAGCACATTATAACATCCCAAAACTTATATTGTATTTCAAAACAGGAGAAAGGTACTTAAAAAGGGAGGAGACGATTAATGAGTGGATAAAAAGAGATGAGGCTAGAGATCAAAAAAGAGAAAGCATTTGGGAAATGACACATCCCAAAACTGATAAACGTTGTCGGCAATGTGGAGATCGTATGAAGCCTATTCATAAAGATTTTCATTCAATAGGTTCTGAAGAAAATGAAGATCGAATTCTCTTTATGTATGAGTGTCGAGGATGTGAATTCAGGGAAGGAGAATTTAGTGATGGAGAAATTTGGGAGAGAAAAAAACCCAGATGCCCGGAATGTCGTGAAATTCTTGAAGAATCTCATAAACGTTTAAAGACAAAGATAAAATTCATCTCAATTTGCCCGAGTTGTAAGTTCAAAGACAGCTGGGAAATGGAACTAGGCGATAAGTCCAAGAAAAAAACACCTGAAGAAATCAAAGAAGAAAATTTGATGGAGAGAGACAAGCTTCGATTTTGTCTTACAGAAAAAGAGGGAAGAGAATTTGCAGAATCAAAGAGTAGTTTAGAACGGCTATCAAAACTTTTCGAAGAAATTGATGAACGAGAAGCAAGTGGAGAAATGAAAGAAAAAGACAAAGAAAAGCTTGAAAAAATTGGAGTGCTAGAAGCTCAAAAACGGATAAAAACAAAACTCAGTGGAAAAAAATTTCTCAAACTTAAGTTTGCAGAACCAAATATGAGCCGTGATGTTTCTTGTGAGTTCAAAGTTTATGAGGGGGACAGTTCTCGTGATGAGCACAACGCAAAAAAACAACTTAAAATCCTTATAGAAAAAGCACTTAAAGGGAGTAATTGGAAACTTATGAGTGATGGAATTAGCTGTCGTATGGGTATTTTAAATGGGAGAATTAGGGGAATTGAGAGTCGGAATTATGTTTTAGGTGACGTTACGCTATGAAATAAAAAAGCATGTTATTTCAATTTTGCTCAAAAAATTGAAATAAGGCAAAATTAAGATTCGCAAATCTCTTTTTTCATGCAGTACTACACCACGAAACCAAAACTAATTAAAACCACAAATCGTGGGAATCAAATTTATGCGTCTTGTTCTTATCCAGAAAAAAGCAATCCGGCAGATTTAATCAAGATTTTGGGTGTTCTGGATTATATTAAAGTCTACCCGCATTGGCTCTGTGAATTTTATGGTAGGCATTTTGAGCGAGTTAACAAAGTAGAAAAGGCGATGAGAGGTAAATTAAAAGATCCAATTCCTGAATGGAAAAATGATTATAAAAACTGAACAAAAAAATTGTTCAAAATAAAATAAAACCTCCCCTTTTTATAGTGTCTCATTTGTCTCATTTTCTACGACAAATAGAATAAAAAAATTCTAGACAAATGGTTCTAGACCCGTATGGCCAGCCATCCGACATTTCGTTAGCAAACAAAGTATCGAATGGTGGCTTAAACCGCACCGCGACTACTTTTCCGTTATGCACAAAAATGTTTGAAACCATAATTTCAGCAATATCCATCATAGCTTCTTCTTCAAGCTCAAAGTAAGTCTCTGAAAGGGTTTTCATCGTGTTTGAAAAACTTTTAAACTTCGGGAATAAATCATCATCCTCTTTTTCGAGTTGTTGAATATTTTCTTTAAGCTCTTCGATTTCTTTGCCCAAACGCTTCGATTCAATATCGAAAGCCTTTTCTAATTTCTTTTGCTGATTGGCTTTCGCTTTCATAAATTTCAAAGAAAGTTCATGTAGTTCATTTTGTGCCTTCTTTCTAACCTGACGAAGGTTTCTTAGTTCTCCGGAAATTTCCGCACTTCGCTCCTCCATATATTTTTTTGCTTGATCTAAAAATTCATGATATTCCTCTTGGGAATAATCCGTTCGCATCCTCGAAAAATACACATTTAAAGTCTCCACAATAGTAAGTGTCCGAACAGACTTCAAACCTTTGCGAAATTCTTTGGGAACCAGTTTTTTATGATTACTGTCGACTTTAAAATGCAAATAGTGCTTTCCGTTTTTGTTCTTTGTTTTTCCCGGTTTATACTCGATAATGTCGGAAAATTCCGCATCCAAGACTTTTCCCCTCAACCAATATTCTTCTTTTTGTAATGATCCCACTACAATTCGGCTTGTTCTTTGAACTTGAATAAATTCTTCCTCGCTAATCATTGCTGGAAAATTGTAGTGTTCGCCTAAATAAATAGCATCGTCCCCATTCAAAAGTGATACTCCATAATAAATTGGATCTTTAAAAATTCGACTTAGTTTGGAAGTATCCATTTTAAGTTTTTTTCCTGATGATTTTATCGTTTCATAAAAACCATTCTTATTAAGCCAATCACATATTTCCACTTGTTGCATCTTCTCTAACCGCATTTGCCAAGCTTTCCGAATCAAATTCCACATCTCACCTTTTATATAACGACCGCTTTCATCAATTTCATAGCCGATCTTTTTTCTTCCAATAGCTTTTCCTGCTCGATGTTTTTCTAAAATCCCACGATTTACATCATCACTTAATTTGTCGGAATACTGTTTTGATAAAACAAAAGAAAGTCCTAAAAGCATTTTCCCATTGGCATCTTTGCTAAATTGTTGAGTACAAAAGCGTAAATCGCTAATGACATGATTGTCGATCATTTCGATTACGCGTCCCCCATCTCCCATATTCCGAGCCAATCTATCGGGATGCCATGCGATAATTCCGTCACATTTTCCATTTTCAATATCGTTCAAAAGTTTATTGAATTTTTTTCGTTCTCCAGATTTTTTGGCTGAACATTCTTCTTTGATAATATCTACAAAATTTAATTCTTCACGTTCTGCCAGCTCTTTACAGTATTTTATTTGTTGATCTACGGATTTTTCTTCTTTCCCCGTTTCATCAACTGATTTTCGGGCATAGATTACGTATTTGTAAGCTTTAAATCCGTCTTTGGACATGATACAAACTGTTTGTTATGATAATTGTATGAAAAGCGAAACATATTTCCAGCTGTCTCCAGAAGACAAACAAGCCTTTAAAGATAAAGCAAAAGACAGTGTTGATGAAGAACTGGCTCCTTTAGTAGAACAAGGGGTTGTAAAAAAAATTTCTGATTCAAAACCTCGTAAAAATACCCGTAGTTTTTTAAAAAAAAGTCATGAAAAATTGAAAGAACGCTTCCAGGAACAACAAATCAATTACACTTTTTCTGGAGATATGAAAAAACTAGAAGAACTTGTCTTGCGAAAGCGGAAAAACCTTAACAAGCCCCTTTCGGTCATAATCAACGGTTGTGAAATATTTTTTACACTTACCCCATTTATATATCTCACGAACGAGGATGGAACTGAAGCCAACGCAAAGCTGGAGAAACTCATTGAAGAAGAAAAGAAACGTTCTATTTAAATTTAAACTCGTATTCGCAGATTTATTTGAAAAACTGAAAAAAAGAGTTACGGCTCAATAAATCGACACTCCGTATTACAATCAACGACATCAATAACTGATACATTACATAGATAGTCGTTTTTGAGCATTACTCCAAGTGCATTCTGAGCTTCTACTGATCCATGCACTATATATTCTTTTTCATCCAGCTTTTGTGTTGTTCCTATGCTCAAAGGGAATTTAGCACTAGTAGGACTTGTTAGCATCGATTTAACATTGTTTTTGGCACAAACCTTAGCTGTATTCGAATAATCTTTTGTAGCTTGTTTGGGGGGAGAAACATCATCCGGTGAAGATGTCATCCAGATAAAAACAAAAAATAGTCCTCCAAAGAGAAGTATTTTTTGGAGTTTGGTGAGGTGTATTGGTTCAGTGAGTTTCATAGTTTGTAAAAAAATAAAAACGTAATTTTTCACACCCATCGCATTTAACCGCATAAATAAGCGATTTCAGAGAAA
>CAYFOO010000038.1:0-13499 GCA_964344775.1 uncultured Candidatus Peribacteria bacterium | reverse complement strand
CCCCTCAATCTTACATCAAACTAATTCATGTTGCCCCAAATTTTTTGAATATCCAAAAAACATTTGCCAAAAATCTAAATAGGAATAAAACGTGCACAACTTAATTTTATTTTTTAATCTTTTTAATTATGGGAGCAGAAATTGGAGCCAGAGCTGAACAAGCAATAATAGAACAAGAAAAAGGAAGGGGAATAGATGCAACTATTTTGGCACATGCCGCATTAGACGGACAATTTGGAAAAGAAGCAAAAAAAGCGATGGCAGCGAAAATGGGGCTAAAAATTGACAAAGAAACAGGAAGGGTAATTAAAAAAACAGGAGCAGTCATTGCTGAACAGCCAGCAATTGCCGCTTAAAACAATTTGTCTTCTTAAAAAACTTCTGTATTTTTCAAAAGTGATATTCAAGTTTTCTTAAAATTTTTATTTTTGAATTTTACATTTTTAATTTTGCGAAGCAATTATGTTTACCGGCATCATCGAAGACATCGGACAGATTAAAAATATCAAAGGAAATTTATTTACGATTTCTCATCATTTTTCAGAACCTTTTGAAGTAGGAGAATCTGTCTCCCTCTCTGGCATGTGTGCTACCGTGCTAAAAACAGAAGGTCAAACCTTCACGGTAGAGATTATGGAAGAGTCTAGAAATAGAACGATTTTTGGTGATGCGGAAGTAAAAACGAAAATAAATCTAGAACGATCTGCAAAAATAGGAACTAGAAATTCCGGCCATTTCGTCCTCGGACATGTGGATCAGATTGGTGAAATTTTGGACCGAAAAAAAGTTGAAGATTTTGAACTTTTTCGAATTTCTATCTTTCCAGAAAATGAAAAATTCATCGTCCCAAAAGGATCGATTGCTGTCGATGGAATTTCCCTCACGATTTCCAATCTGGGAAAAAACTGCTTTGAAGTTTCCATCATCTCTCATACGCTCACCCACACCACGCTGGGAGAAAAACAAAAAGGTGACAAAGTAAATTTGGAATTTGATATCCTCGGTAAATACATCCTCCGTGCCAATGAACTCGACACACTTTCTTAATCTTGCTGCTGGTCTAGCTGCAAAAATCGATCCCCATCAAGTCACTCCCAATCCTCGAGTAGGGTGTGTCATAGTTCAGAATGGAGAAATTATTGCCGAAGGAGTCCATGAAAATTTTGGATCTACACATGCTGAAGTAAATGCCTTTGAAAAAATCCGAATTCCGAATTCCGAATTCCGAAATCTGGAATTTTTTATCACCCTCGAACCCTGCGACCACTTCTCTGGAAAAAAGACACCCAGTTGCACCGAACTACTGATCAAATCCAAACCCCGAAAAGTGATTATCGGCTCACTCGATCCTCGATTCCAAGGGGCAAATATAGAAAAACTAAAAGCTGCTGGAATCGATGCCAAATACGTGCCAAATGAAGAATGCCAATCCCTCAATCCTTTCCTAGAAAAATTCGTCACAACCGACACACCATATCTAACTCTGAAAATTGCACAGAGCCTAGATGGAAAAATTAAAAATCCAAAAGGAAAATGGATCTCAAATGAGACCTCTCGAAAAAAAGTGCACGAAATGCGAGAAAATTACTCGGCTATTTTGACGACCGTGCAAACCATCCTGGATGATGATCCAATTCTAAATTGTCGACTTTCCTCTTCTCCCCTTATAAAGGGGAGACACAGTTGTTTTATTGGAAATAGAGGGGTTGAGGGATTGGCAAAAACAAATAATCACTCCAATCCCCAAATCATAATTCTCGGTCAAAAAGAAAGAATCCCAAATTCTGCAAAAATCTTCTCCATCCCAGACCGAAAAATTCACTCCTTCGAAGAAAAAAATCTGAAAAAAGTGCTCCAAAAATGTCATAAAATGGGGATCGATTCGATCATGACCGAATGTGGCCAGAAGATGAACACTGAACTACTCAAACAAAACCTGGTGGATGAAATTATGATTTTCATTGCTCCCCAAATTTTTGGTGGCAACATAAAAAATGCCTTTTATGAAACCATAGATTTGCATAATTTTGAACTCCAAAAAGTGGAAGAGTTAGAGAGCGACATCGTTTGTAATTATCGAAAAAATCCACACAATAAATCCAGATGCAAAACTTCTTCAAAGGAATCTTAATCTTCGCGGGCTTTGCTTTCGTCTACCTCCTTATCACCATCTGGCCAGTTCGAGAATTTTTGGGAGGAGGATTTTTAAATCAAAAAAACTTGCTCATCTTCACCAATGAAGCCGAATCTCGTCCCTGTGGAGGATTTGTAACTCTGGTGGGCACCTATGGTCCAGGGCTTTTTTCTGCGGAATTGAAGAATTCTTACGCCTTTGAAAATAAAACGTTTGGCGTGGCTGAATATCCTCTGAACAAAGTGGCTAATGGAAAAAAGTTTTGGGACTTGGGAACTAATCTGAATTTAAAAGTTTGTAGTGAAGATTTCAAAACTGCCTACGAAACGTATAGTCAGGAAGAAATCGGGAATGTTATTTTGGTCGATTTTTCTTCGATCGAAGAGGTTTTTGGATTGTACGGAAAAATTGGATTTGAGGATGAAAAATTAACGAAGGAAAATCTTTTTGCTCTGCTCACCAGGATCGTTTCTGATGTGGACCGACATGATGAAGAAGCTCTGAAGACGAGAAAAACACCACTCGCCCAGGTGGGAAAAAAATTAATCTGGCGAACTATTTTCAATCCAACAATTTTGCCTCGAATCACAAGAATTATCCGAAAAAATCTAGATCAGGGAAAGATTTTCGTTTCTGATTTTTCTCCAAAAATCACGCCAGAAGAAACCGATTTTTATGTCTCGGAGTGGAATCTGGGCGGAGCAAAAACATCTCGGTTTCTCAAAAAAACACTCAAAATTTCTGCTCGGGAATACATTCCCAATCAGTGGGCGATAAACATAAATTTTTCAGCGAAAAATCTGGGCGGCGTAGATGAGCCACTTTCACAAAGCTGGAAAGGGGTGTTTGAATTTCAGTTGCCGAAATTTTTAAACCAGGAAATGACTTACAAAGAAACCGAAATTCCCCCCGGAGAAATTTTTGAAAAAGAATTTGTACTCACATATTCTGGGGACCTACTAAATTTCTCTATTTTCAAACCGCGAGGACAGTCGCTTCTAGCCGATGTAGACATTTCCTTCTTTCCGCAAAAAAGCTTTGAAAAAACCTCCTTTCCGACGCATGAAAATGTGGGTCAGTTTTTTGGGGAGATAGTTGGATTTAGAAAAAACTTTGATTGGGAGGTAAAAAAAGACGAACTTCCCCCCTTCATCACCCTGCATGAATTTATTGCTCCCAAAGTGCTGCCAGAAAGTTTTCAAAGATCTGCAAAAGGTAGTCTCATCGCAGAAATTCATTTCAATGAAAAAGTGGAAATGACTCCGGATTTCACTGCAAAACTGACCGATCGAAACTTCGGAGACGTAAATACAACAGAAGATCCAGTGTTTCAAAGTGCAAAATTGCTGGAAGATGGACGAACGCTTGTTTTGGAATTTTATCAGAGCAAGGTACAGCCGGAGGAAAGATTTTATCTGAAAGTTTCTGGAGCGAAAGATCTCTGGGGAAATGAAATTGAGGAACAAAAAAGGACATTAATTCAGCGGTGAAATTGACGCATTTCCAAATCTTGCTACTTTATTTTTTGTGGAGACAGATTTTCAGCAATGAATTTCTTCTCTCAAATGTTCTTTGACAGATCGGTTATGCGAGATGTTCCCGTTTTGGTTTTGAAAAAAGATCGAAGCTGAGACGGGAGCATCAAAACAGGGCATCCCTTAGCTTCCAGACCGTGCGTACGCGGCAACCGCTATCGCACATCTCTACCGGTGCAATGAGGCACTGGTAGACACTCACTTTTGACGAAGATGAAACGTCGCCGATCGATGAACGGCGAGGAAGTAGTCAAAGGAGGAATCATGGCACGAGAAAAGAAGAGCATGTTTCTGGGCATGGACAAATTGAATCAACTCACCCATATGATCCATTTTTTTGCAAGTCTGGATCCGATTCTGGAGGGCTTGCAGCGTGCAGCGAAAAAGTATCCTGATGATTTTCGCGGGATTGATCCGGAGGAGGTCAAAGCAAAGTTGCGTGAGACTAATTGTGTTCATCCGGGAAATCCGAATGGATGCAATACAAATGAACTGATGATATCCAGACTGCAGGCCACTCTACAAAGTCAACGACGTACGGGCTACTATGTCCAAGGTCGCTCAACTGTGACACGTTGCTTGAAGGACGAGCTCGGCACTGGCAGGTCATCGATCTGGCAGACGCAGTTTTGTGTCGCAACCCGCAGCAGGCAGCTCGATGTCCCCCAGTTTCTCCAGCATTTGACAGGAATGTGGACCTTCCAAAGAAAGATCGAAGGTCGTTTTGGCGATAGAGGATACACAGCTTGGGATGCCAGTGATCCAAAGTACATACCTCAGGTTCCCCAGCGAGTTGCCGAACTACAAAGACGCATCTCTGCACCACTCCTGGATAAGGGATGGGTGGAGATCTCATTTGACGGCTTCGATCTGAAGTTGGAAATCCCGGATGTAACTGGTCTCTTTTTGTACGGCAACTCGATCCGAGCAGAGCGGGAGGCACAGCTCGTACTGCAGGTCACGCTAGACTACGATACTTTCCTGCAACTTGTTTTCTCTGCTGAGGAGCTTCAGCCCTGGATCGACAGCTTGCTCACGCAGTTCAACGAGGCTTTTTGTCCTCCGGGATCAGAGGTCCCCGAAATTGCCGCATAACCAACGTCAAGGAACTCGGCCCCAGGTTTGCCTGGGGCCGGTTTCTTATTAATTCAAACCTATCAAACCTAGGCAGGACGGGATATGTCATCCCGTTCGAAATTTTTCAAAAGTGCACAACTCAAATGTTTCGAAGTAATTTGCCATCCTACATCAAAGATTTCGGACGACAGACAAAATTGCTCCTGCCCTAAATTATTAAAAATAAACAATTTCTACTTTCGAATCGGAGCCATCCCACACTTTTTAAACGTCCCATCGGTCTGAAGCGTGTAGCACTCATCGGGAGCCGGCCCATAGATTTTTGAATTCTTACAATTTTCCAATTCTCCGATCCGATGCATCAGTACATCCACTTGAGATTCTTCTCCGTGAACACAAAAAACTGTTTTCGGATTTCCACAGTCTCCAGCAAATCGAAGAAGATCATTTTGATCGGCGTGCCCAGAAAAAGCATTAAAAATAACGATCTCCATATTTACTTCATGTGGCTGACCAAAAATATTCACCGGATTTATCCCATCTACCAATCTTCGACCCAGGGTGTGCTGAGCCATAAATCCTACAATGAGAAGGGTGTTTTTAGGATTAGAAATCATATTTTTGAGATGATGCCGAATCCGTCCAGCCTCGCACATACCACTCGCAGAAATAATAATACAACTCTCTGGGAAATTATTGAGGGCTTTGGATTCATCCACACTTCGAGTAAATTGAACTCCATGTCTTTCCGCAAAAGGATCCTTGTCTTGTTCCATTAGAGCTACTAAATCCTCGTCAAAACACTCCGGATGTAATCGGAAAATTTCTGTAGCGTTGGTTGCCAGAGGCGAATCTACAAAAATCGGAAGCTTGGGGATTTTGTTTTTGATCGTGAGTCCCCGCAAAACGTAAAGAATTTCTTGAGTTCGTTCCACCGCAAAAGCGGGTATCAAAATTTTCCCTCCTCGTTCCACCGTTTCATTTATTTTTTGAGCCAGATGTTCTTCCACCGCTTCGATTTCATCGTGCAAACGGTTTCCATAAGTGGATTCGGTGATTAATACGTCCAAATCTTTGAGCTGATGTGGATTTTGGAGAATTGGCAAATCATGCCGCCCCAAATCTCCCGTGAAACCGAGTCGAATGTTTTGTTGCGTGGCTCGATCGTAAATTTCCCATTCTTCGTTGGCAGCCCCGAGAATGTGTCCTGCATCATGGAATGTGACAGAAACTTCTGGACTGATCGGCACTTTTTGTTCATACGGCACAGAACGAAAAAGAGACATGGCTTTCTCTGCATCAGGAATCGTGTAGAGCGGTTCAGCATCTGGGTCTTTTAATTTTTTCTTCATCCATTCGGCATCTTTTTCTTGGATGTAAGCCGAATCCAGAAGCATTATGGAACAGAGATCTCTCGTTGCATGCGTACAATAGATCGGTCCAGTGAAACCATTTTTTACCAAAGTCGGAATCGAACCAGAATGATCAATGTGAGCATGGCTGAGAACTAATGCATCGATCTCGCTTGGATCAAAAGGAAAGTTCAGATTCTGAAAAATAGACTCTTTTCGTTTCCCCTGAAAAAGCCCACAATCAAGCAGTACTTTTTTGCCATTGATGTGAATCAAATGCTTCGAACCTGTCACTCCCCGTGCCGCTCCATGGAATTCTATTTTCATTTTTATTTGTTTTTCCCCTTATTCTACCAGATTTTAACACAAAAAGCCAGAGAAAAAGAAGTATATTCTTATTATTATGACTTCATAAATTTAGTAAGATTTACTGCGGGATCGATTTTTTGGCTATTCATCCGGCACCTTTTGAAAATAAAGCTCAAATCATAAAAAGGTGAGGGAGGAAAATCGCCAAAATCCCGAAGAGCTTTCTTTCAAATTGCACAATCATTTTTGAGGGGGGATTGTACTAACGTGAAAGCATGGGAAATTGCCAATTGATCAAAATCCCGCCTGTTGTTTCTTGTCCAAATTATCAAACTTCATTCGACTTCGATCGAAAAATAAATTCACTCGACCAATATTCCCATTTCGGTGCTTAATGATATTTATTTCTAACTCATTCTGTGCCTCTGAATCCTCATTATAATAATCATCACGATACAGCATCATCACCACGTCTGCATCTTGCTCGATCGAACCAGAATCTCGCAGATCAGACAGTACTGGACGTTTGTCGGGCCGCCCCTCTACCGATCGGGAAAGTTGAGAGAGTGCTATCACGGGAATATGTAATTCCCGAGCTAATTCCTTGAGCCCTCTGGAAATTTCTGAAATCTCTTGCACTCTATTTCCCTGAAAACCATGCGAAGACTCTCCACTCATGAGTTGTAAATAATCAATAATCAATAAATTTAAACCGTATTCCATCTGAAGTCGCCGAGCCTTTGATCGAAGCTCCATGATAGAATTTCCCATAGAATCATCGATAAAAATCGGAGCATTAGAAAGTTTGTCCATTACCGGCCCCATTCGTTCAAAGTCTTCTTCCGCCAATTTTCCTTTGTGAAGCTTCCAAGAATCCACTTCTAACAGGGAACAAAACATTCTTTCCACTAATTGTTCCTTCGACATTTCTAAGGAAATAATTCCTACTTTTCTTCCCTGATTAATCGCTACTGTTTGAGCAATGCTGAGAGAAAGTGCTGTCTTCCCCATCGAAGGACGTGCGGCAATAATTGCTAAATCCGAAGGGTTGAAACCTCCGTTCAGTTTGTCGTCTAAATCTTGATAGCTGGTAGAAATCCTGTTTTTATTTGCTGCCTCTGGATCTTCGTGAATTTCACAAAATTTTTGATAACTACCTTCGAGAATTTCTTTGAGCGGAACAAACCGATCTTTCACAAAAGTCTGAGAAACCGCAAAAATTTGCTTTTCTGCCTTTTCCAACAAATCTTTGATCGGCTTCTCTGTATCGAAACCAAGTGCTTTCACCTCATCTCCTACCTTAACTAATTTTCGAAGAGTGGCGGAATTTTTTACCAATTGTGCATATTGAAAAATATGGCTCGCCAGTGGTACTTCATTTTGAAGCTCGGCCAGATATTCTGGACCACCGATAAGTTCTAGTTTTTCTTGGGACTGAAGCTTAGATGCCATCGTCACCAGGTCCACTGGCTCTGATCGCTGAAAAAGCTCGAGTGCAGCCTCATAAATAAACCGATGATGATCATGATAAAAATCAACTGGTTCCAAAAAATCGGCGATTTTTATAATTGCATCTTTGTCGAGCATCATCGCTCCCAGTACCGCTCTTTCGGCTTCTGGAGCATTCGGAAGTTGCTTATCTGAAACAATTTGAGAATCCATAACTTAGGATCTTGAACTTAAATTTTCCCCCTGCATTTGGCAAGTTAAATTTCTGAAAAAGACAACAAGATTACAAGCTGGCAAGCAGGAAAAAAAGGGGGGGATTTTAAATTTTATCATTTTCTTGTAATCTCGTTTTCTCGTAGTCTTGTTATCTTATCACTCCATCACCGGTGCCATGTACGGATGACCAAACTTTTGATAAGAGGGACGTCTTTTGAATTTTGGTTGAATATTCGATTTTGCACTTTTCCAAGAGGAAAGATTTCGTTGTTTATTGCGGATAGATCTTTCACTTCGTCCTATTCGAGCTCTTCTTGAAACAATTTTTCTTCGTGAAACCTGATGTTCAGTACTACGAGTAACTCCTGATCTCATGGCTTCGGATCCTGCCTCCCCTCCACGAATATAATAATCAATGGCTCTTGCACGAAAAGTCTGTTTCGCCGTACTTCTTTCAGGAGATTTGGAACTCATAGGCCTCAATCGATCAAAAGAACGTGTTCGAAGTTTCCCTGTTCTTTTCATACGAGTAGATCTTTCATTTAAACCAGCATTTGCCTTGCTTCTTCGATGAGTTTGGAACTGATTTTTCCAATTTTTATACACTTTATTATCCCGACTTTTTTTACGAAAATAATTTCGACGCCTTTCTCCAACTGCTCTTTCTAGCTTTTCTTTATTCTTTTTTTGAGCATAAGAAGTAAGTGGATTTTCAAAAAGATCCCCATCTCGCCCTTCTTTGAAGGCATGGGAAGATTGAACAAACCCAAAACAAAGGATAAAAACAAACAAATAAAACAAAGATTTTTTCATGATTTAGGGGGTTAGATATTCTTGTTTCAAGGGGTTTTTGTTTCGCCCCCTTAAACAATTAAATAACATACTTTGACGAGAGTGTATTTTTAAAATGGAGTAGAGCAAGTTTTTTCTTCCCTTTTTAGAAAAAATCTGATAAATCTTATGAATGCAAAGATGACAAAAATTTCTCAAGCCACACGAAAAAAAAGAGCTATCCGGTTTTCTGTTCTAACCGCCTCCGGACTCGCAGTAATAAAAATTGTCGTGGCCATTTTTTCTGGATCACTTTCTATTCTTGCTTCGGCTTTAGATTCTTTATTCGACCTGCTTATCTCTACGATAAATCTCTGGGCCGTCAGAAAGTCAGATGCCGATCCAACCAAAAGTTTCCGATATGGATTTGGAAAAATAGAAGGAATTATTGGACTATTCCAGGGAATTATTATCACTTTTTCTGGAGGTGCTTTGGCGTTTTTTAGTATAAAACGAGCCATGGGAGAAGGGATGATTTCCCACCTACCAGAAGGTATTGCTGTCATGACTTTTTCTACCATCATCACTATCTGGTTGGTTAAATTTTTGAAAAAAGAGGCAAAAACAACAAATTCCCTCTTGTTGGAATCAGATGCGGCTCATTATCAATCTGACGTTTTTGCTAATCTGGCTATCTTAATTTCTATTTTATTTATCTTTTTTACCGGAAAAGTTTGGATTGATGGGTTCGTCTCAGTAATCATGGCTTTTTTGATTATAAAATCTGGAATTTCTATTTTTAAAAAAGCTGTTTTTCTTCTTCTGGATCATGAAGTAAGTCCTGAAATTAAGAAAAAAATCATAAAGATTTTAAAAACAGCTATAAAAAATAATAAAATTACTAGTTATCACTATCTTCGTACACGCCAATCTGGTTCCAAAATTTTTGTGGATGTGCATATGGTTTTTACCCCTAAGACACTGCTGATAGAAGCTCATAACACTTCTGACAAAATTCAAGAACAAATTGAAAAAGTAATCGAAGAAGGTGATGTTTTGATACATTTGGATCCTGTCGACGACTCAAAGGAAGGAAAGTAGTTTTTTAAAAAATGAAGATGTTTGATGTTAGATTTTAGCGGAAGAAAATAATGGAAAGGATGTTGGGCTTTTTCCCTAACATCGTACATCCTGCATTCCAACATCTTTTCCCCTTGTTTTTTCTGCTTTTTTCTGCTATAATCCTTCGAATTTTTTTTAATCTCTGTTAAAATTTAAATAATGCTAGAAAATTTAGCTCTCGGAATCGCCTCCCTCTGGAACCAATCTTTCTCTGGGATAACATTTGAAGAACAGGCACTGACGCTTTCAGAAAGCCCGATAGAGATCACAGCTCCTATTGAGTTTACGGCTCTAGGAATCTGGGATGATGAAGCGATTCCAGAGGTGTTTTTCCGAGCTGATGAACAGGAAAAATGGCGAGAATTACATGCTGATCACATTTTTGAAAATGAAACAGAAATTCTCTCTGGCCAGCCAAGAAAAACCATCTGGCTCAAAAGTGAAGAACCTTTTGAAGGAAAAATTCTTTTTCTCGATACTCGTATCCCAGATGAAAATTTGATGGTTAAATTCGATCCATTTGATGATGACAGCTATGATAATACACTTACAGGACTTCCCAAAAAAATAAAACCACCAGATTACATTTCTCGAGAAGAATGGAGTGCTGATGAGAATCTCCGAGTCTGGAAGCCTTTTCGAGGATTTACGGCTTATTTTAGGGAAATTGTCCCGGAGGCAAAACAGCTGCCTTCATATTTAAGACCAAAAATTATCGCTCGAGAAGATACACAAGGCCGAGAACTTACATGGCCGGTGGAAGAAAATCGAAAACTTAAAAAATTTGTGATTCATCACACCGGAGAAGTAATCGATGAAAGCCGAAATCCAAAAGAACTCATGCGAGCAATCTATGCTTTTCATACGATCAGTCGAGGATGGGGAGATATCGGATACAACTATGTAATTGATCAACTTGGAAACATTTATGAGGGACGAGCCGGAGGGCCAAAAATTGTAGGGGCTCATACAGCCTATCATAATGTAGCCTCTCTGGGAGTTGCCCTGATGGGAAACTTTAATAAAGAAGAACCAACAGAAGCACAACTCCAAGTTTTAACCTTACTTTTGGCAGATCATGCCAAAAGATTTGACGTGGATCCTCTAGGAAAAGAGCGATTCCTAGGAAAAAATTCTAATAATATCACTGGACACCGATACGTGGCTCGTAAAGGACATGGGACTGCTTGTCCTGGGAAAAAACTGATTGAAAAACTCCCTTGGATCAGACAAGAAACCGCACGAAAATTAGCAGGAATGCAAGAAAAGAAAAAAACCGGCCGAGACTTTTTGGCTCGAAGTAAAAAAACAGAAGGAATTCAAAAACAAAAAGTCTTTCGAAGAGCAAAAAAAGCCCCAAATATTGACCTAGCAGGACTTTTGCGAGCGGATATCCTGAGACGAGGACAAAAAACCACTCTGGAAATAAAAATGAAAAATGGTTCCAAATTTGACTGGCCAAAAGGAGCCACTCTGGAAGTTGGAAATGTACCTGATGGTATGCTAATCGGAAAATTCCGTGCTACTCAAAAAATCAGATCCGGCCACACTGGAACATTTCGTGCTCGAGCGTATGTAAAAAGTACTCCAAACGGAAAATACACTCTCTCGCTAATACCAAAGATTTTTCAAAATAAACAAGACGTGATTTTTAAGAAGTTTTCTTTTCCGTTTCCATTCCAGGTATCTGGTGAAAAAAGAAGTATCCTCAAACGACTAAAACCGAAGAGTAATAAAAGTGCGAAATTCAAACCACTCAAAGACAAAAAATTCGCTCGATCCAGAAATATTCACAAAAAAATCGTAGAAGAAAAAAAATCAGATGAACCAGTAGTAAAAGTAAAACTTTCTTATTTTGATGGAAAAATTGCCTATCTCCAATCACAAGACAAAATTGAAATCTGGCACAAAAACAAACATATCACTACCGTCCCACCGAAAGAAAAGATAAAGGTAGTCGTGAGTAGTAAAAAAGGGAAAATAACTGCTATTTTGCCAGAAAAAAATCTAGAACTCATCAATCCTCAATTTAAAACCGAAGGTATTATTGAAATTGCAAATTACGATCGGGGACTCGGTAATTTAAAATACAATACCTTTCGAAAACAAATCAACGTACATCTCTCGACAAAAGATAAAAAGACAAAGCTTATGCTAGTGAATGAACTTCCAATCAGCCAATATCTCTGGGGACTGGGAGAAGAACCAAAAACCGAACCAACCGAAAAAAAGCACGCCATTCACATCCTAGCGAGAAGCTATGCACTGGTATATTCCGGAAAACGAAGAAAATTCCGAACCGATCTCTATGATCTAGAGGACTCTCCTCGAACCTCACAGCTCTATCTGGGGTATGAATGGGAGAGATATCATCCAGAACAAAAAAAATTAATCGAAGAAACGGCAGGAAAAGTGATCACCTACCAGGGAAAGCCGGTAATTGGCCCGTACTTTACCCAGAGTTCTGGTCGAAATTCTGGTAAGTGGCGATCTCAGTATCCGTGGACCAAGGATCAACCGCTTCCATATGATCAGGGGTTGAAAGCTCGAGGACATGGGGTAGGGCTCTCTGGTAATACCTCTCGGAAGCTGGCCCAGATGGGACGAAATTATGAGGAGATTTTACACTATTTCTTTGATGGGATTGAAGTGAAGAAAGTGTATTAAAATTTACCTCTTGGTCATCCTGGCTTGACCAGGATCCTGATGGGTGTGCAAAAACAATGTGATTCCAGGCAAGCTGGAATGACCACAGTTTTTATATGAAAAATTTTTGACTTCCATCCCGCCCTAAGAGATAATAAAATTGATCTATTTTTTAATCTATCAAAAAAATGAAAAAACAAACACTCGCCTTCGTACTCGGCACTTCCATCATCAGTACCACTGCTCTCGCGATCACCTGGCCGACTACCCCGACCGGAGAATCAAACGGAGGGAAGATCGGATCACTTATCACGGCTGATACAGTGAATAGCCGGATCGGGATTGGAACGGCGAGTCCGAGTAAAACTTTGGAAGTAGCAGGAGACATTTTAGGGAGTGGTACGAGTAGTGCTTATTTTCGGGTGGATGCTTCTGGGGCGACCTCAGAGGCAGGGCTTTGGATTGGGGAAAATGGGGTTCAACAATGGAATGTTTATAAGGACGGGACCGATGGAGATAAATTAAAATTTGCCAAACAAAGCGGATGGGCAATGACGCTTGATCAGTCTGGAAATGTTGGAATCGGCACGATGAGTCCGGCATCTATACTAGAAATTGAGGGAGATGCACCAAAGTTAACAATAGATGACACAGACAGGGCTTATTCGGTATATTCAGATGGTTTTTTGTTTAGAATTAGAGATGAAAGTGCTTCTTCTGATAGAGTTGTTATTGATGCTGCAGGTCTTGTCGGAATCGGAACCGCCACTCCATCTACCGCTCTTGAGGTCACCGGGACGGTCACGGCGACCGCGTTCTCCGGAGATGGATCAGCTCTGACGGGGATCAGTGCAGGGAAATGGGATGATGCAACCGGGGGGATTAATT
>CAYFOO010000037.1:0-13874 GCA_964344775.1 uncultured Candidatus Peribacteria bacterium | reverse complement strand
ACTAACCAAAGTTTATATCAATTTATACAAATTTCAAAGGCGGTTTAGTATAACATCCCGGGAAGATTTTCGTTGAGCGATTTTGCTATCCATTTTTGGCGTTCAGGGATGAGTGATCCGTGGGTGGGAAGCATTTTTTGGATGTGGGAGAGTCGGTTTATCTCTCGGATGATGGAGCTGAGGAGCATGGAGATGGGGGTTAGAAAATAATTAAAAGGTTGTAGGTTTTAGGTGGTAGGTGGGAGGGATTTTTTAATAAATTATGCCCTAGCCTACTCCGCCGAAGTTTGTAATTGTGTTTTTAGGCTACGAAGGCCGGGCAACCTACAACTTCCCACTTACAACTTACTATTTTAAGAGTAGAACATTAAATCTTCATTAAATTTTTGAGTTTTTTTTGTTTTTCTTTGAAAAGAAAAATTATGGAAATTTTGGGGCGAGAGTGAGAAGATTGATAAAAAGAGGATAAACGTTTAAATTTTTCTTTACTCCTTTTTTTAATGAGTTATTATTGAAATAACAATGAATTATAAAGAAATTATTACGGTAGAATCTGGAAAAAGAGGTGGTAAACCTTGTATTCGAGGGATGCGGATTACGGTTTATGACATCTTAAAAATGCTTGCTTCGGGGATGACGGAAGAAAAAATACTGGATGATTTTCCAGAGTTAACGCACGAAGATATCATCGCAACACTTACTTTTGCTTCAGAGCGAGAGCATTTTATAACCACCGTGAGCGATGAAACTCCTATTTGATCAAAATATTTCTTATAAACTTATAAAAGCACTCAGAGATATTTTTCCGGGAGCTGACCATGTTTATCTTTTGGGATTAGCATCGGCGAGTGATCAAGAAATCTGGGAATATGCCAAGAAAAACGATTATGTAATTGTCACTCAGGATTCTGATTTTTATGAAAGAAGTTTGATTTATGGATTTCCTCCAAAAGTTATTTGGCTCCGAAGTGGTAATGTTTCTTCGGGACACATTGAGAGATTATTAAGAAAACATGCCCAAAGTATAAAGCTATTTGAGGCGGATGAAGTAGGAGGATGTTTAGAAATTTATTGATTTTCCAATGCCCAAATTCCTTTTCGACAAAAACAAAATCATGGCCGAGCAAGAAATCACTTTTTGCTCGGTGGATAAAATTACGCAGCAAACGGTGGATGAATACCTCCTGCGATTTGAAGTACCGATCAATCACGATCCAGGGCAATTTATGCAGTGCAATTTATTGGGAATTGGAGAGGCACCGATCTCAATTTGTTCTTATGATACCAAGTACTTCGAGATGTCGATCCGCGATGTGGGGAATGTATCACATGCCCTTTGCAATTTGAAAGCCGGAGATAAAGTAGGTTTGCGTGGACCATACGGTCGAGGATATCCGATGTCAGATTTTCACGGTAAAGATGTGATCCTGATCGGAGGAGGGTGTGGAGTGGCCCCGCTGCGTGGCATTATTGAATATCTAGAAGTTCATCGGGATAAATTTAAAAGTGTACGGAATTTTTTCGGTTTCCGTACTGGGAAGGATGTGCTCTTCGGAGAAGATTTCAGCAAATGGGAAAAGCAGGATATGGGATTGGAAGTAGCTTTTAGCGATGAAGACAAAAGCAACGAAAAAATGAAGGACGCGAAAAAAGGATTTATCACGGATTATCTCAAGCCTACGCCCGATCGAAACAAAGTTATTTTTGTCTGCGGACCGCCAATTATGATGAATGTGGCAGCCGAAAAACTTATTTCCAAAGGATTTAACCCGGATCAGATCTGGATTTCTGAAGAACGGCATATGAAGTGTGGGGTGGGGCGATGTGGACATTGTATGATTCGGGGGAAATATTGTTGCAAGGATGGGCCGGTTTTTCGGTGGGACGAGGTGTATTAAAGCCCCCTTGTCAAAGGGAGAGAGGGAGATTAAAATCGAAGATAATGAGCACAAAAGTGTATGTAGCAGGACCAATGGTGTCATACAACATTAATCTCAAGCAGAGAGCTCGAGATAATAGGAATAATATGCCAGCACCAGAAAAAAAACTGTGGTTTGAGGTTTTGAGCAATCGAAAATTAAAAGGTTTTAAATTTCTCAGACAAAAACTGGTTGATAACTTTATCCTTGATTTTTATTGTTCCAAATTATTGTTGGCGATCGAAGTCGATGGGGATTCTCACGCGGACCAAGAAGCTTATGATCAGCGAAGGACTGAAATATTAAATAAAATGGGAATCAAGGTGGTTCGGTATTGGAATAATGAGGTAATGGGAAATATTGAAGGAGTTTATGATGATTTGGAGCGTGTGGTAAATGAACGGGAGAGAGAGCTAAAAAATCTTGGTGCTGATTTTTCGACATCCGTCGAAACTTAACCCCCCTCTCCCCCCTCGAAGAGGGGGGCTTATCAATGCAAAAATGAAAAAACTAAAAGTTGGTATCTATGGAATCACAGGCTGTATGGGCTGTCAGCTCAATATTCTCTACCAAAAAGAGCTTCTGGACATTATTGACGCCGTGGATCTACGATCTTTTCCGGTGGGGAAAGAATACAATGACGAGGAGGACGGTTTTGATGTTATTTTTCTGGAGGGGGTGGTGGTGAGCGAAGCAGATCTGGAAGAAGTGAAGCATCTCAGAAAAAAAACGAGGAAGTTGGTGGCGATCGGATCCTGTGCTACAGACGGATGTGTGCCCGCAATTAAGAATTTTGTGAACAATAAAAATGTTCAGCTTTCTGTTTATCAACAAAAAGAGCTGGAGCAAATGAAGAGTCTCAATCCGATGCCGGTGGACAAGCATGTGTATGTGGACGCGTACATCCGAGGGTGTCCGATGGATAAGCAGGAATTTCTTCAATTTATCAAACAGACTTTGCTCGGAAAAGAATTCAAAGTGTACGAAAAACCGATCTGCTACGAATGCAATTTGCGAGAACGGGGGTGTTTACTGGAGGAGGGGATTGAGTGTCTCGGGCCGGTGACTTTCGGTAACTGCTCCGTGATGTGTCCGCAGGAGAACTATCCGTGTATCGGATGTCGTGGGCCGTATGGAGATACCAATTTCGAAGCGTACTTTAAACTCCTCGAAAGCAAGGGGATCCCTAAAGATACGATCTTCAAACATCTCAATCGATTTGCGGGGGTGAAATTTCAGGCAATGATGGAAAAAGATATCAAAGAGGGAGAGGAAATAGAAAAAGATAACCATCCGGTGATGGATATGTTTTGTCCGGTGGTGAAGAAGAATTAGTTTTTCATTTTTTCGATCTATCAAACATTGCCTTGAAAAATAAAACTCCACGCGTTAGACTGAAGGTGATATTTGTCTAATTTTTTTTCATGGCTTCTTCAAAATCTACTGCAACCGTCCTTCAACATGTGAAGAAAGCTGATCTCCCAACTCGTTGGCAAAAACAGTTGTCAGCAGATGATTCTGAATACCAAACTTTTCGGATTATTATTGAGCCAGAAGAAGCAGATGAAAATATGCCGCCAGAAGAAATGATTCGAGAGGAGTTTGTCGAGGAAATAAAACGAAGGGATGAAGCTTATAAAAAAGGAGGGTATGTGGAATGTAATACAAAAGAGGAGAGAGATAAGTTTTTTGAAAGTGTTTGGAATGACTAATTATCATTCGGATTTTTCTGACGAATTTCGAAACGATCTTAAAAAGATCAAGGATGTTGTATTACAAAAAAGACTCAGAAACAAAACAGAAGAAATTTTAGAAAATCCTTACCATTACAAGCCTTTGAGGAATGTTTTTAAAAATAAAAGGAGAGCCCATATCGGAAGTTTTGTTCTTCTTTTTGAAGTTATTGAAGATGAAAAAAAGGTTGTTTTTCTCGCTTTTCAGCACCATGATCTGATCTATAAAAACAAATGAAAACAAAAAAAATCACTCTCAATCACGTGACGAAGGTCGAGGGCCATGCTGAGGTCGATATCTCGATCAAGGACGGTAAAGTGGAGAAATGCCACGTGCATTCTGTGGAGGGAGCCCGATACTTCGAAGGCATAATTAAAGGGCGGAGGTGGGACGAAGTGACACTGATCACTTCTCGGATTTGTGGAATTTGTTCTTGTGGACACACGATTGCTTCGTTGAAGGCCATCGAAAATGCTTTTGGGATCAAAGCTACCCATCAGACCGAATTTTTGCGGGAGTTAATTACTATCGGAGAACGGATCCGAAGCCACGCTTCGCATCTTTATTTTTTCGTTTTGCCGGATTTCCTCGGGTACGGCAGTGCGATTGCGATGGCGAAGGAGTACAACCAGGAGATTAAAGATTGTTTGGAGATTATCCGGGTGGGAAATGAGCTGGTTACTTTGATCGGAGGGCGAGACATGCATCCTTTTGTCACAGTGGTCGGCGGCGTGACGAAGGTTCAGCCAAAAGCCAAATTTCAGGAAATGCTGAAGGAATTGAAGGGGATTTTGCCACTTGTGGAAAAAACCATCGAGCTTTTTGCAGGATTGGAAGTGCCGCAGTACGAAAAGAAAGATACCGTCTTCGTTTCCCTTGAAAATGACGAAACATTTCCATTGCACACTGGTGAGATTGTGACGAATACGGGACTTCGTTTTCCTCAAGAAAAATATGAGGATTTTATTACTGAATATTTCCACAAAGATTCCACCGCCAAGTTTGCCACGATCGAAGGAAAAGAGTTTATGACCGGAGCTTTGGCTCGTGTAAACAACAGCTTCGGCAAACTCAGTGATCGAACAAAAAAATTGATCAAAAAATATAAAATCCCGGTTCCTTCGACCAATCTTTTCCACAATAATATCACGCAGGCCCTGGAGATTTTGCACTGGACAGAGCGAGCGATTGCAATCTTGGAGACCAACGATTTTGTACCGGAAAAAGTAAAAATACCAAAATTGGAGTTACTCGATTCTTCGTTGCGAAATGAGGAATATCGAGGAATTGGTACAATCGAGGTACCGCGAGGCATCCTTTTTCACGATTACAAATTCAACAAATCTGGGGTACTCAAGGAAGCCAATATTATCACCCCAACCGTGCAAAATTTAGCCGACATGGAGATCAATGTTCAAATCTATTTAAACGAAGTGCTCGAAAAAGAGCCCAACAAAAAGAAAGAAGAACTGCAGCTCGAAATAGAAAAAATGATTCGGGCGTTTGATCCGTGTTTCTCGTGTTCAACGCATTTTTTGAAAGTAAATTGGAAGGAAAACAATGATTAATGAGTAATGAATAATTAGTAATTTTGGATGGGGGATTGGAAGTTGTAAATAAACAGCTAAAACCATTGTTTTTTTGGCTTATTTATGATATAATAATTAGATATCTGTACTCAAAAAATGAACCGAAAAGAATACCTCCTGCAACTCGTAAAAAAAAGAGCCGCTGACATTGGTGGTTTGGGAGAGCAAATTGTATCTGGGATTGATCGATTTAGTGATGAAAAAATAGAAAAGCTGATTGCGGCGTTTGAGCAGTCAGAAGAAAGAAAAAAAAGGATTGCAGCAGGGGAGGCAGTGGTAGTGATCGAAGAATTAAAAAGAGAACACGCACAGAAAAAAGGCGATACTAGAAAATCGCAGGTAAAAAGCCTGCGAGAAAAAGAAGCTGCTTCTCGAAGTCATGATGAGGCCGAAGCAGAAGCACTGCTAAAAGACTTAGAAAACATAACCGAAAATGAATCTTAATTTACTTTGTTTTTCATTATTCAAAGAACCTTTTGATGAAAAAGGAGCAAGATTTATATTTCGAAGTGATGCAGAAGGACCAAGGGGACCAGAAGGGGAAAAAGTGAAAATGACTCCTGAACAGGAGACGCGATTGGCAGAAAGAGAAGATGGCCGAGCCCTGGAAGGGGATATTGCTGGAATCCTGGAAGAACCAGATACACCAATTCAAACAGTAGAAGCACAGACGGAAACTCCTGAAAGTGCAGAAACGGAAACAACATCACCAGAGGTGAAAGAAGGAGGAGTATCAGAAGATACAGAAGGAGAAAACGCTGAAATGGACAAAGAAGAAGTCAAAAAAGATGCCTTTGAAAATTTCAAAAAAGTAGCTTGGGAAAAAATAAAGCATCTTGGAAAATTTGCTAAAGGAATGATGGAAGCCACCGTCGATTGGTTCAAAGAAAATTGGGAAATGGCTTCAGCTCTCATTGCCACCCCTATTGCCACTGCTATGGCAGTAGTGAAGGGGATAAAAGATATGGCAATAAATTTCATCAAAAGTCCTATCGCTACGCTGAAAAGTGCTGGAGTGGGAGGCTGGCAAGCAGTCAAAAAAGCTGCATCAGGGCTTTATCATGCGGGGAGATTTGTGGCTACGGCACTTCTTGAGTTTGGAGGGGGAATCGCAAGTATGGGAAGAAAGATTTTTAAAGCCGGGTTTAAAAAAGGATTAAAAAAAGGAGCCACTCCTGACAAAAAACCAGATGCACCATCAACACAACCAAAGGCACAAACAGAAACAGTAAAAAAAGCAAAAACGGAAACAGAAATAGCGGATGAAATGATTCAGAAAGCTATGAAACCTAAGAGTGGATACAGAATGGAAGATGCGGTGAATGCCCTGAGAGCAAAAGGAATCCCAGAGGATGTTATTCAGAGGCGGGTAGATGCTTATGAGGCGAGTGTGAAGCCGAAGCCAAAACCTAAGCCTGCTCCTACTTCAAGCGTTGCTTCTAAACCAAAAGCAACGGTGACGGAACTTCGACCAAGGAAAAAACCTGTAGAAGTAAAAAAAGCTGTTTCTGATATTCCAGATCAGGATGCAGCAGTTACTCAAATTTTGAAAATGGAGGACTTACTTCGGAAGGGAAAAACTGATGAAATTAGAGAAAATTTAAGAAATAGATTAGGAGAGAATTACACTCCTGATCAGATGGAAACATTGATGGAGATGGCTCGAGCACGGAGGAGTACCGAATTGGCTAAAAAGAAACCAGTAGGTACACCAGAAGGAGATGTAGTTAAATTATCAGATAGAGTTCCTGATAAAGATATCCAAGATGAACTTGCAACTTTGGGAACTCCTGATGTAGTGAATGATTTTTTCGCTAATTTTAAGTTTTCCAGATCTTTGGCCGAGTCTAGAGGAAAATATCAAAAATATCGAGAAGATGCGAATCCAGATGTAAGGGCTAGAGCCATGGATGAAGCACAATTTGCAGCTTTTTTGAAAGAGCACCCTGGAGATATAACTATCATTGGGAGGGAAGTAAACAATGGACAAACTCGATTGTATACTGCGATGAGGATGGGATTGGATCCAGAACAAATCCCTGTGAATTACAATGGAAGGATTACAAATCTAAAGGAAGCAATGCAATCTGCTCAGAGAAGTGCAGATGTTGAAGTAAGGGCCACTGGAACCCATGGAGGAGCTACATTTTCTAGACCAAGTAGTGGTTCAGCGACTTCTCGTCGTCCATCGGTTGATCCTGATGAATTGAATAAAAATCTAAATCTTCCTGAGCCATCAGACAAGATCCCACTAGCTAAAGCAAAGAAATTAAGAGGAGAGGCGGCTGAGGGTATTTTGGGGCCTCTCAGTGATGCAAAAAAAGAAGCTATCTGGAAGGCACATGAAATTAAAGCAACAGGAGGGATTGATGCCAAGGGATTTCCCAAATATACCCAGGCAGAGTTATTGGCAAAGGGACGAATTTTGAGAGAAGCAGGATTTAATCAGGCTGATCGGGAGTTGTTGCTCAGAAATGGAATTTGTGGGGCAAAACCAAGAAAAAGAGCACCTGATGTTTCTAAAGATGAAATCCCAGACACAAGATCTGTTTATCGTCTTGAAGGAGTGAAAACAAGAGATGCCTGGCATGTTTTGGAGGGGGAAAGAGATATGATTCAAGCAGTTAATTTAAGAGAGTTTATGGCAAGAGGAGATGATGTTGCATCAGAAATGTTGGCAACGAGAGGAAATAAATGGCTTGATGCAAGGTTAAGAAATTTAGGAAATGGGGTAGATTATATTCGAAATTTGAGGTTAAATCCGGATGTTCCTGAATCAGAATTATTAAATTCTAACTATATTAGGGAACAATTATTAAGAAGTATCGGAACATTGGCTGGCAGAGTTGAGAATTCTGGCTTTCCTATGAGCCGGGGAAATCAAGAATTACTAGGAGAGCTTTATGATAATCTTATATTATTAAAAAATGGAGAATAAAGACTTATTAATTGAAACTATCGAATCAGTATTAAGTGCTTTGAGAGGACAATTGGAGCACGATATTCGGGTCTTGGATCAAAAGCTAAAACAATATCCTACAATTGAAAATGCTTCTCGGATTAAAGAAGTGGTGGATAGAGCATCAGAGTTATTAAAAGATTCAGAAGGTGAAAAATTGGGGGACACAAGGAAAGAAATAGGGGGTTTGATTGATCAGGCTATAGCTCTTTTTTCAGAGAATGGAGTAGAAGTAAGGGTGGAGCTGGAGCCAGGAGTAGATGACATCTCTCGACGTCAAAGACCGAATGAAGCAGAAAAATCAGCACAAGAAAAACAGGGAGAGGTTGGGAAAGTTGTGGAGTTTGATAAAAAGAAAAGAAAATAAATTAAAAAGTGAAAACACTAAAAAATAAATCAATGGAAAGGAAAAAAGACACTTTTGATTTTGTGTCTCAGCTCAAGATGGCTGCGAATACAGAAACAAACAGAAGAAAGTTGACTGCTAACGAGTCACTAAGAAAGGCTTATGCCTTCGTGCTAGCTTTTAATGAAGCAGAAAAAAGTGCTGGCATTATTCCAGAAATAAGAGCTTTGTTGGGAGACCATGTTCCATTGAAAGGAAGATCTTGGTTGGTAGATCCCAAGGTTATGACAATTTATCAGGAGCAATTAGATATTTTGGATAATGCCGATTTCTTTGCTGAAGTAGATGGACTGCAACAGCCTGGACAAGGATAAAATCAATCACCACTCACAATCCTCCATCCCGACATCCTCGAAGTGCTCGCATGATGCTTCACCGTTTTTGATTTCTACGATCACGGCATCAATCTGAAAGTCTGGTACTTCGTTTAGTTCTAATTTCTTCAGGAAGTAGTGTTCTGCGGCGGAACAGATTTTTTCTAGTTTTGACTTTGTGATTGCCGAGGCACCATCGCCAAAAGCATTTGATTTTCGTGTTTTTACTTCTACCATCGTGTAGATATTTTCTGGATCTTTCATCACGAGGTCAATTTCACCGCCCTGGGCGTGGACATTTTTTTCGATCAGCTGGTAGCCTTTTTTTATGAGAAAATTCGCCGCGATGATTTCGCCGGCGGCTCCGAGGGATTTGTTTTTTTGGGTTTGATTGAGCATGGATTTGAAAAAACTGATAGTTGTGCTCACAACCCCTCTATCCAGGGCTTTTTCCTGTGTCTCCCAACCCCTCTGCCCTTCGGGCATCTCCCCTTATCAGGGGAGACAGGGGAGAAGGGGAGCACAAAAGGGAGTGAATTAAAATGCGGCTCCGATGATGGTATTCACGATGGCAAATGATCCCATGATGAGTAGGATACCGGCGACGACCCAGATGATGATTTTTTTGGCCATCTCGGTACGGCTATCGTCACCGAAGGCGGTGATGTAGAGGAACCCAGCCCAGACGAGAGCGATCACGGCGGCGAGTGCGGCGATCGGGTAGAGGAATCGAGTCCAACTGATCATGAGTTTCTTCAGGTCGTGTTGTTTGTAGACGCTGCTGTCGAGATTTTGTTTGACCAGCCCGGCTCCGCCCGAGACGCCCGGGCCACAAAAAACTGTCCCGCCAGGACACCCTCCTCTCCCTCCAGCTCCACCACCTCCACCTCCGCCTCCAAGTATGTTTCTCAAGATGCCGGAGATAGCATCTCCTGCGATGCCGAGTGCTCCACCAGCAATATTCCCAACGCCCTGAAGTAATCCTCCGGCTGCCCCTGCTGCAGCTCCTATTGCCCCTCCGATTGCATCTCCGAGATCAGGCCCACCAGAGCCTCCTCCTGATCCACTTCCTTCACCAGATCCTTCGGAGGGAGTTTCTGTCATAGATTCATCGAGTGCACAGCAGACTTCATTTGTATTACAGCCATCTGCTTCTGGGTCGGCATCGTCGCCGATATTCTCCGTACAACTAGATTGATCTGTAGTACAATATCCTGCTTGTCCGGTGCTGGAGCTAGTACATTTTGTGGCACAAGCAAGTGCAGCTTCATCCCAGACTTCGTTGGGTTTGCAGTCGTAGTTTTGACCTGTTGAGTCTGGTTTGGCTTTTTCTTCTGGGGTAGTTGTTTTTTTTTGGTCTGCAGGAGAGCCCCCTCCAATACAAACAGTTTTCATTAGTTTTTTATCTATTTCACATTTGTTACTTTTACATTCACCAAAACTTTCACATTCTTCTCCTGCTCCTTTTTTTTCAAGGCATACATTTGTGTCTGAGCTACAATATCCACTTACACAATCTGTTTTATAGGAACATTTTTCTCCAGCTTTGAATCCTTCTTTTGGTGAGCAAATTTTTAATGATATATTACATTTTTTACTTTTACAGTCAGTATCTTGAGTGCAGGCCTCATAGTTTTCCTTTGATCCTGCTTTTGCATCTCTAGTGGCTATTCTGTCACGACGGTCAATCATCTCTTGGGTAATACAGCTTTTTATTTTATCAGTATTCTTCCTTAGAGCACAAGTTAGTCCTGTTTGACATCTAACTCCTTGGCTTTCATCACATGGTTGAAGCTTTTTTGATATAGGTGCGGTACAAGTTTTATCATGAATTTCACTTAAGTCAGCACAAACTAATGGTTTTTTACATCTAACTTCTTGTTTTTCGTCACACGCAGCATGTTTTACTTCTTCTCTTTTTGTACAAAAAAAACGAGAAGATCGACCCACACTAGCACAAACTAAATTATTATTTCCTGTTAAACAATCTCCTCCTTTAAGCTTTGGATTGCATTTTTGGTGTTCTCTGTTTGCTGCAAAACTCACTTCTCCTCCCCAAAAAACAAAAATTCCGAATAATGAGATTAAGAATAATTTTTTCATGGGAAACTCAACCGCTTCGTGCTGTTTCTTTTGCTTTTTTATTCGTGCCTCAGCACCTTCTCTTATACGTCCCTGTATTTTGCCCTTGTGAAGAGAAGGTTTGGAAGGGGTGGAGATTTTGGAGATTTTCTGATGTGTTCTGGTTTTTGAGGTATTTTTCATTTTACTCTATTAGATATTGTAAACCAAAAACCCCAAAATGGAAATTTTGGGGTTCGATAGCGGTGCAGTGGTAAGTTGCAACCAGACTCGTCAACCGCGTTCATTATACTCTGAACAGTTTTTCTTGTCAAACGTTTTTTATTCGATATCTTCCTTGCGTCCTGGTACGCGGGGGCGGTGTTGGTGGCCCAACAACCAGACTCGTCATCCTGGTTTTGGGGTTCGATTCCCCCCGCCTCCACCAGGGCATTTAATATTTTTTTCATTCCCCCCCACTTGTCATCTCGAGGAGGAACGAGCCCACTTCGCTTAAATCCAAAAGACTGTAGTTTATAACTATTTTTTAAAAGCTTCGCAGGCCAGGCGAGAGATCTTTTTGTACAATGTCTAATCAAAAGATTCCTCACAGGATTTTTCTTTTGCTTTTGTTCGGAATGACAACAATGAAGACGAAGAGAAGGTTTGGAAGGTGCGGAGATTTTTTGGTGGTTTCTGGTTTTTGGTAGGTTTTTCATCTTTGGAAATTTAAATTTTTATATCAAAAACCCCAAAATGGGGATTTTGGGGTTCGACCAGTGTGGTGGTCAAAACAATCAAACTTGTCAGTTGATGCTTGAAGTATATCCCAGAAGGGGGTGTTTGTCAAACTTTTTTTCTTTTGTACAATGCTTCGGCCCTGGTGATCGGGGGCAGTGTTGGTGGCCCAACAATCAAACTTGTCATTTTGATTTTTTTGGGGTTCGATTCCCCCTGCCTCCACCAGGGCATTTGAAAATGATATTTTCATTTTGTTTGAGAAACTCATCCGGCTCGTGATGAATGATATATTTTTTAAGATTGAGCCTCCTCCTTCGCCAAGGCTTCAGAGTACGTCGCAGCTTCGGCGGACAGGTCGCCACCTTCTCTTATTCTTCTTATATTTTTCCTTGCGAAGAGAAGGTTTGGGGATTTTGTGATGATCTCTTGTCTTAAACAATTTTTCATCTCACTTATTCTAATCTGAAGCGGGGGGAATTGCAAATTAACAAAGAAAAAAGCTAAAAGTCGAAAGTTGAAAGCTAAAAATATAGACGTCATTCTGGCTCCCGTCCTCCGTAGAAGTAAAAAGTATTTTTAAAAGCCTTCTACTTCGGAGGATGGATGCCCAGAATCTCTTTGGTTGTACTGCCTGGCAGGGATCCCGAGCAAGTCGGGATGACGAAGGTTATTTGAGGGAGGATTTTATTTTTTCTTCCAAATCCCCCATTTTTACCTCCTCCTGATCCCCAGACTGCATATTTTTGAGCTGAACCGTGTTGTTTTTGGCCTCATCTTCTCCGATCACGATGCAGTAGGGGATCCCGAGCTTGTCTGCATAATCAAACTGTTTGCCAATTTTTTTCGCCTCCAGATAATTTTCTGTGGCAATTCCGGCTTTTCTGAGACTCTCTCCGATCTTCAGGGCTTTTGGCATTTCAGCTTCACTCATGGCGATGACGAGGACATCGGAGGGAGAGGATTTTTCCAGTTTAATTATTCCCGCTTCGATGAGCTGTGGGAGTAATCTTGTCAGTCCAATCGAGATTCCGACTCCTGGCAAGTTTCTCCCCGTGAAGACACCAGCCAGATCATCAAATCGGCCTCCAGAGCAAATCGATCCGAGGGATTTATTGATTTCCCCCTTCTCGTTCAGCAGATTTGTCTCAAAAACCGTCCCGGTGTAGTAGTCGAGTCCTCGAGCAATCGAGAGATCCACTCGGAAACGATTTTCATCTACCCCCATGGCACGGATGCCATCGACCACCGTTTTGAGATCTTCGATTCCTTGAGTGAAATTTTCATTCTCCACAAAGCCTGTGATTTTTTTGAAAATCTCATCCGTGGTACCGGTGATTTCTGTGAAGTCGAGGATTTTTTGTGCGACTTCTTTTGAGAGGTCTTCTTTTTCTAGTTGTTCAAACACTTTTCCATGTCCGATTTTTTCCAGATCATCGACGATGTCGAGGGTTTGTTTAATTTTTTCTCCTTCGATCCCGAGGGACTCAAAAAATCCCGTCAAAATCTTTCGATTATTAATTCGCACGACGAAGTCGCCAATGTTGAGCCTCTCAAAAATCTGAATAATGATCGAGGGCATCTGGGCATCGTTGAGGAGGGACAGATGTTCACTTCCGATCACGTCGATGTCACACTGATCAAATTGTCGGTATCGACCTTTTTGGGCTCTTTCTCCACGGAGTACTGGTCCGATCGAGTACCTTTTAAAAGGAAAAGAAAGCTCCGAAAAGTGTCGAGCTACGTAGAGTGCGAGGGGAACCGTGTGATCAAATCGGCAAGCCATTCCCGAATGACTGTCATCACCTTCTTCGTCCAGCAGCCTTTTGAGTACGTACATTTCTTTTGGATTTCCACCTTTTGCGACGAGATTTTCCTCCCGTTCTACGAGGGGAGTGGTGATCGGCATAAATCCGTTTTTTTCAAAAACTTCAGCAATAATTCGGATCCAATTTTGTTTTATCCGTTCTTCTGCGGGAGAGAATTCTGGGAAACCACTGGGAGTTGAGACGTTGAGTTTTGACATTTTATTTAATTACAAATTACGAATGACAAATTAAGAATTTTCATACGGAGTTTATATGTTTTATTTTTTTTGTAAAAAAACATGGATATTCAAAAAATTTGGGGCAACATGAATTAGTTTGATGTAAG
>CAYFOO010000036.1:0-14239 GCA_964344775.1 uncultured Candidatus Peribacteria bacterium | reverse complement strand
TAAATTTTCTCAATTTTACCAGCTTTTAATCAGTTTTGCAGAGTTTCCTTAAAAAAGGCTTTGAAAATTTCTTCGATCTTTAGCAGCATCTAAAATTGCAGAGGCTGCTTTTTTTTGTATAACCTCTTCTAATTGTGGAACATCCCAAAAATTAAATTCTCTTCGTTCTTGTAGCCTAAAAATCGGGTTATATTCTTCTGCATAGCTTCGGAAACATTCGGTTCTAAAATATTTATCTAAATATTGTTTAAATTCTTCCGCTGCTTTTCTATATACTTTCTCTTTGCTTTCAGCTTCAGCAATAGCGAATTGAAAATAAAAAGAAAAAATGCTTCTTAAATTTTCAGGGTCCTTAATAGCCTCCAAATAATGGGCTCTGATTTCATCTAATTCTGTAACAGTAAATGAAGCACTTTCATCTACCTTAAAAAAGCAAGGGACTACTCCTTCTGCCAACGTTTTGCCAATCGCTTCATTTACTCTGTTAGTATTTCTTCTCACCAAAAAAGCAATCAAAGGAACCGCAAAAAGAGCCGAAATAGCTACTTTTTTCCAATGGTTTGTAATAAAATCAGTCACCTTTTCCAAAAGAATGTCTTGTACATCAGAAAAATAGTTCTGAGGGGGATTCAAAATAACTTCTTTTTCGTTTTTGTAATTTTCTCGAATTTGTCGAATATTTCCAATCGAGGCATCTAAAGATTCTATTAGTACCAAGAGATAATGAAGCAATAATTCTTTTTGTTCTTTCCAAGTATCCACCTGTGTTTGATTAACTTCCTCTGGTTCATCTGTATAAGCTTTATCTTTAATACCTATTTTTTGAACTTTTTCCTGTAATTCTCCTAAAATTGATTTTATATTTTTAACCCGGTTATCTAAATACAATGGATCTTCATACGATGGAGCTTCTTGATTTCTTCTTTCTTCTTTAATTCTACTTTTAATTTTTTTAATATCTTCAGTCAATCCTTCCAAAATTCTTACAAAAGGGCCTTCTTTTGCCTCCCCTGTATGTTGGCCTGTTTCTTTATCTTCTTGAGAAATTCTACTTAAATAAGAAGAAATGTCGTCAAGCCGTTTTATAGTTTCTCCAAAAACATTCTCAAAAGCTTCTTTTATTCTTTCTTTTGTGGCTGTAGATAGTTTTAAAACAGCTTCTTCTGGAGCAATATTAGAGTTCATAGTTTCTTCCGCCGCGGCAGGTTTTGAACTTGTTATTGCTATTAATGGAGCCAAGAGACTTAAAAGCACAAAAGCTCTCCGAGAAAAAAGATGATTTGGAGTACTTTTGAGAGAGGGAGGGAGCTCATTTAAACAGTTTTCTTTAGACATTTTAATAAACAAAAATCTAGGCACACTCTGTGTTTGAACAAGATATGTTAGATTTGATTTTTTGTCAAGTTGTTTTTTCTCTGAAAACATTTTATTCTCCACTGCACCATGAACTTTATCGATTTTTTGTCTCCGATCCTGCGTCGTAAGTTTGCCTTTGTGATTTTGTTTGCGGTCTTTTTTGGAGGATTTTACGGGCTTTCTACACTCATTCCAGATATTCAGAAGACGACAGTTTACTTCACTGTGAAACCGGTGGTGACGGAGGCGGTTCCTCAGGCTTCGCTCGATCCGGCTGAGAGCACTTCGAAAGTAGCGGAAATGATTGCTGGTTGGGCGAAAAACCCAGGATTCCGAAATGAAGTTCTCGAAACAGCCGAAGTTTATATCCCACATTTTAAAAGAAAATTGACTGCTCGAAAACAAAACCGAATGAATGTTTTTTGGACGATCAAGCTTTTTGGGCCGGAAGCGGAGCATTCAGAAAAAATTGTGGAGGCTTTACTCACGGTTTTTGAAAAAAACTTTGCCGAATTCAACGCCGAGAGTGCTTCTCCGTACGGGTTTGGCACGCCTTCTGTCGCCCGGGAGGGTCAAGCAATTCCTCGGAGTTGGCTGATGGCGGCCGCGATATTTCTGAGCTTTTTTCTCGCATTTTTTGGAATTTACTTGTTTGAGGCTTTCACACGAAAGGTGTCTTTTGTTCCACAAGTGACACAGATTTTCCGGAAATCTCCAGTGCTAAAAGTTTCCCAAAAGCTCGGAAAGCATGACGGAGAACTTTTGGAACAATTTATCATCACTTTTCCATCTCCTCGTTTGATTGGGACATTTGCCGTGGCAGAGAAGTTTTTTTCTATTTCTGATCTGGAGAACCTGGATTTGGAGACAGATACGCCGATTTTGCTCGTTCGATTGGGAGAGACGACGATACATGATTTGGAGAATTTGAGGGCGATTTTTGGGAAGGATGTGGGGGTGGTTATCTTTGAAAAATAGTTTTAGAGTGATCAAAACAGCTTCATTCTGAAAAATGGCCATACTTTTTATTTTTATTTGGATTTTTGTTTACCTTGTTCCCGCTACCCTTGTCTGGACTTTACCAAGGATATTTTCTTGGGATCAATGTTTTAAATTTATTCATGTTCTTCTTTTGTTTTCTGTGATCCTTTCTCACTATTGGATTTTTGTTCTTGGGTATTCTTTCCCTTGGTTCAAAGATTATTTATCTATTTTTGCGTACTTTTTAAGCATAGCTTTTGCAATTATTCTTATTGGGAAATTTGGTATTCTTTATGGTCTTTCTGCCTTTTTACAACAACTCACGATGATTTCTATTGGGTTCTTGCTTTTTAAACAATTTTCAATTTTTCTTGTTATTCCAATGATTGTTCCTCTCTTTGCCCTGTGTCATGAATTAAATAACCCACATAAATATTTTAAAATTCTGTTCTTTTTGTTTTGGGGAACGTTATCTCTATGGGCTTTTTATTTATGGCAAAATATCTATTTAATTTCAGCGATACACACCATTACGGGAGCATTTCTAATTAAAAATTTATTTTTATATCGTTGTATAAAAAAATAAGTTATAAAAAATTACCCAAAAACTTTTAAAAAATCTAAAAAAGTCTTATACTAGGTTCAACATAAAAAGATAAACTATGTCAGAAATTTTAGTCCAGTCCGCTATTTTTATCGCTAGTTTAGCGGTACTTATCAAATCTTCGGATTATTTTATCCAATCGGCCGAAAAAATTGGAAAATATTTTGGAATTCCAGCATTTATTATTGGTGTGACTATCGTGGCACTTGGAACTTCCCTTCCAGAGCTTGTTTCTTCGATAATAGCTGTGATTCAAGACTCTTCAGAAATCGTTGCTGGAAATGTGATTGGATCAAATATTGCCAACATATTTTTAATTTTAGGGATTGCTGCGATATTAGGAAAAAAACTTAAAATTAGTTTTGAGCTAATACATGTTGATTTACCTTTATTGGTTGGTTCTGCCGCACTTTTGACTTTCACTATTTTGGACGGGGTTTTTACCTGGAAAGAAGGAACTATTTCACTCCTAGGGCTTGCTATTTATTTGTTTTATACTGCTAGTTCTGGGAAGGAGATTGAGGCCGAGCAAGGAAAAATTAAAAATACAAAAAAAGAAAAGCTTGGCGGAAAAACAATTCCGATTCTTTTAGCGAGTTGTGGTTTTATCTTTTTGGGAGCTAAGTTTACCATTGATTCCATTATCAACCTGTCTAATATTTTAAATATTGGAAAAGAGGTTATCGCCATGAGTGCGGTAGCGTTTGGTACATCTTTGCCAGAATTGATGGTGACTATTTCGGCTGCTAAAAAAGGAAATGCGGAGATGGCTGTGGGAAATGTTTTGGGATCCAATATTTTCAACTCTTTTGCGGTTATGGGAGTTCCGGCGTTTTTTGGAGTATTAATAATTCCAAAAGAAATTTTAGTCTTTAGTTTGCCGGTAATGTTGACGGCGACATTACTTTACTTTTTTATGACCCAAGAAAAACAAATCACCAGGTGGGAAGGTTGGTTTTTAATCGTTTTTTACGGATTTTTTATTGGGAAAATATTTAATCTTCTTTAAAAGTTAAATAATGAAAATAAAAAATGTTTCTATTGGAGGTTGGTTTCCCAGGACGGGATTACATCTTTTTGAAATTTATGATTTCTTATGCACCAAATCTAGCCCTTTGGATTTGAATCCTAAGAAACTAACTAAGCTCCATAAAAACCTCGATTTAGACTCTTTTGCATTAAAGGTTGATGCCATTGAGTTCATAGATATTCGCACAAAGGGAGGCATTAAAATAAAAATATTTGAGGATGGTCTTATTGTTTTAAACAAACCAGCAACGGACGTAAAAAAAGACATCCAAAGCTTGAGAAATTATAATCAAAAAAAGCTGTCTCCTGTTTTGCAATATCTTTTTAGTTTGGGGGCCCCGATTCCAAAAGAACTGGTGAATTTAAAAACCGTTTATCCCTATTTCGTCGTGCTCCAAAAAGCAAAAGCAAAGGATGTGGAGAAACTTTTGGCCGAATTCAAACAAATTAAGACTTTTGAAATTCACAAAAAATCATTTGAAATTTATCGAGGAGATAAATTGTATGTGATCAATAACATTTCAGAGACAGATTTGGCTATTGAGAGATTGATCGAAGAGAGAGTTTTTATCCGGGAGTTTAAAAGTCAAACACATCGTTATCTAAATCTGCATCGGATTATTTGGGAAAGAATTGATAAAGTAAAAGAACAAAAACGAGTTTATTCTTCAGAAATTTCTTCTTTTTTGGATCATCTGGAGGATTATAAAAAAACGATAAATTTAGCTGAAACTCGGATAAACCAAATGGGATACTATCTGCATACCAGAGCCAGCATTTTGAAAAACAAAGACTACTTTCGAGAAATTGGAGACGCTTTTGAATTTAAATATGACACAATGGAAAATACGTTGAAATATGTGAGAGAGATTTGGAAGATGACTCAAAATTATGTGGATGCTGCTATTGAAGTTTTTACAGAGCTTCAGAGCAGAAGTACGAGTCATTCTGTAGAAAGCTTAGCCGTTATTACTGCTATGGGAGTGGGAGGAACTATTATGGGACTTTTTACAGAAGATCTTCCATCTTTTTCTTGGAATGGAGTCATTTATTTCCTTATTTTGGTGGGGATCGGTTATAGTGCGAAAAAAATTCTACAATTTTTCTACAAACGGAAAAAATATGAAATTGGAGATATAGAAGCAAGTACGGATATTCAGTAAGAGGTTATAGGTGATAAGCGATAAGATTAACAATGATTAATGTATAATGATTAATGAGTAATTATGAGATCAATAAATTAATAATTCTGATTTTATTGCCCGTCAGCCGAAGCTAGGAGATTGCTACTCCGTAAAAACGAAGGCTGATTCATTATTTATTCGTCATTATCTCATTAAAGTTTCTAATTGTTAATTGAATAAAATGGATTACAAAACCGCCGGTGTCGATATTGAGTCAGGAGATAAAACCTCTCGGGCTGCCTATGGAAATGCAAAAAAAACTTTTGCTTCTCGAGCAGGAAAAATCGGTCAGACTTTTGAATTTGAAGGGGGATTTAGCGGTGCTCTGGACATGGGAGATTTTCTTCTCGTTCAAAATGACGATGGCGTAGGAACCAAGATGGAAATTGCTGAAAGAGTAGGGAAGTTTGATACTTTGGGAGCAGATTTGGTAGCGATGGTGGCCGATGATGCGATCTGTGTGGGGGCGGAGGTTGTTTCCCTGACAAACACGGTGGATACACCAAAAGTTGATCCTGATGCGATTGAAAAAATGACGGAGGGCTTGGCTGCGTCTTGTTCCGAACAAAAAATCGTGATTCCAGGAGGAGAGATTGCCGAACTTTCAAGTGCTTTGAACGGCATGGTGTGGAATGCGACGGCGGTGGGAATTGTGAAAAAAGATAAATTTATCACTGGAAAAAAGGTGGAAGTGGGGCAAAAAATAGTAGGACTAAAAGGTCGGGTTTTACGTTCGAATGGAATTTCTTTGGCTCGTAAGATTTGTGAAACAAACTTTGGTTCTGATTGGCACGAGGTAGAATGGAAAGAGGGGATTACTTGGGGTAAGATTTTGCTCACGCCTTCGAAGATTTTTCATCGATTGATTTTAGATCACATTTTGGGAGATTTTGAATCAGATCGAAAATTTGGCATTTCTGGACTGGTCCACATCACGGGAGGGGGAATTCCGGGGAATGTGCCTCGGATTTTTCCAGAAAAAGGCTTGGGAGCAAAATTTGATAATCTACATGTACCACATGACGCCGTGAAAGACTTACAAAAATTAGGCAACATTGATGAAGCTGAATGTTATCGGACATGGCATTGCGGGACAGCGATGATGATTATTTGTGATGAGAGCGAAGCGGGAAAAATTTGTGAAGTTTTGAATTCAGCAGATTCGGAGGTCGATGCCAAAGTAGTGGGAGAAATTACCAATACCGAGAAAATAGAAATTATCTCTGGATTTTCTGGAAAGTCACTTGATTTTAGCCTGTGAATTTGTAAATTAATGATTGGAATTTTTAATTTTTAAGCACAAATTTTTAAATAAATCCTAATTTTTAATTTCTAAAAGAAAAAAGTAGTTTGAAAAATGTTGAAATAAGATGGAGTTTAAAAATTAAAGTTTTAAAAATTATTTATGAAATTAAAAATTATAAAATTACAAAATTTATTTAAATAATTGCTAACCAATTTAAAATGATTTTTCAATTTCAAACCAATGACGTCACCTTTACTCCAGAGGACAGAGGGTACTTCGAAAAAAGATTATCTAATCTTGAAAAATTTTTAGGATATGAAACAGGAGATGAGGATTCTGTGACGATCCGGTTAAATATTTCCAAAAACAAGCATCATACAGGAGAGCGTTTTGAGTCGGCGTGCACGATGACTTCTCCTCATGGAGGCCATTTTCATGGCGAAGTAATAGCAGAGAATATTAAAAAATGTGCGGATGAATTGCATGACAAGCTACAACCACAAGTGAAAAAATTTCACGAGAAGCACGAGCGGTAGTTATTGATCTTCGATCTTTGTTAAACTTCTAAAACCTGCTCCACTTTTTCAGGGGTTTCAGTTGCTGCAGTGTTCACGTTTTTTTTTCCTTTTTGGATATGCATTGCGGTGATGGCATCTTCCAGAGAGTTTTCTCCTTTTCCAATCACTACTTCCCCTTTTTTTGCGTGTGGAGGACGTCTTCCATCAAAATGTCCAAAATTTTGGTAAATAAGTCGAGCACTACTCCTTGTATCGCTGAATTGAAAAAGTGTTTTCATGATTTTTAGATTAATAATTTAAAGGATAAATTTTTGTAATTCTAAAGATGGTTAGATTTTTGTAATTTTTTTTAGATTATTTAATGGTGGCACGAGGCAGATTTGAACTGCCGACCTCCGGGTTATGAATCCGACGCTCTCACCAACTGAGCTACCGTGCCTTCGTCAGGATTGTCTGCATCCCGAGTACTCGGGATTCCGAAATCCTTCCTCTCGAAATTTAACTTGTCCCGGTATTTATTTTTATAAGTTAAATTTCGTATTTTTTAAACCGACTTCATTATTCCATTTTTGCTACAACAAAAAACTTCATTTATTCCGTCATCTTCGCCTTTCAAAATTTAATCTGTCCAACTTTTTAAACTAATAGATTAAATTTTGTTTTTTAACTTAAAAAGAGCTGAGCGATTGTACTTTTTTGCTTTTCCGCGTCAAATTTACGATCGGAGTTAAAAAAATTTGAAGTTTTTAAAAATTTTTATAAGGTGAACCTACAAATTAATTCTTAATCATTTTTGCCATGTCAAAATCTGAATGTTGTACAAAAAAGCACATCGGAGGAGCTATTCTCGGAATTGCTTTATTGGTGGTCCTCATCTTTGGGGGGAAAAATTTCTTTGAAAAGAAAGGAGTCGAACTTGGGACAAAGATTGCGATTATTGAAGTAGTAAATCGAACGATTAATGCATGTCAGCCTATCAATCTTTTTGTTGGAGAACAGAGTGTGGATTTGGTAAATATCAAATGTATCGAAGGAAAAATTGCTGAAGCTCTGCCAGAAGAAGCAGCTCCTGAAGCACCAGAAGCTGAAGCAAAAGAATCTGCAGAAGTGATGGAAGAGGCTACAGAATAATTTTTATTGTCTCGAAAGTTAGAGAATTAGATTATTGGGAGATTGGAAAATTAGCAAATCATCAAATTGTCAAATAGTCCAATTTTCTTTTATTTTTTTGTGTGGATATTTTTTATTCTTCCTCTTCGTCTTCGATAATTTTCCATTTAATCTCTCTTTCGAGATGGCCTTTTGGGAAAGTAAATCCGGCGGCTTTTATGTGACCGCCTCCGCCAAATTTTTCTGCAATGGCTTTGACGTCTACGTCCGGTTTCCTAGTACGGAAGCTGGCTTTTACGTTTCCTTTTTCATCTTCGGAGAGGATGACGGCGTATTGAGCTTCTGGAACAGAATTGATAAAATCAATCACGCCCTCTAGATCGCCTCGTGAAGCACCGATGGATTCATAATCCTCTTTTTTTACTCCTACGATAGCCGCTCCTTCTTTGGTGATGTGGAGATTTTGTAGTACTTTTCCCCACAATTTGAAAGTTTTGAGATCGTAAGAGAGAAAGATGTTTTTAGCGATTTGAGAGATGTTGGCTCCGAGTTTTACTAGTTCTGAAGCGACGAAATAACTTTCTGGTTTTGTATTTTGGTGCATAAATGCTCCGGTGTCCGTATAAAGACCAAGCAGTAGAGCTGTGGCCATTTGGGGGGTGATATGAATTTCTAATTCTTGTAAAATTCGGTACACGACTTCTGTGGAAGAAGTGGCATTTTCTGCTACAAAGTTCATTTCTCCGAAGTGATCATTGGAAGCGTGATGATCAATGTTTATTTTTACCATTTCTTCTGAAAGGATTCGAGGCTTTGTTTCTTGAAATTTTACCATTTTTTTATCGCCGCAATCCACAAAACAAACCGAATCAAACTCGTTTTCATTAAAATCTGTATCTACTTCATGAGCTGCTTCGAGAAATTGCAATTTTTGAGGAATTTTATCGATACAAGCGATATTTACGGACATTCCAATGTTTTTGAGTCCCAGGTAGAGAGCCAGAGCTCCACCAAAAGTATCTCCATCTGGATTAGCATGAGCCAAGATAATAATCTTTGGCCTGGTAGCTAGATATTGCTTCAGGTTTTCTAGATCTTTCGCTTCTATGATTGGTGAATTAGTCATTTTTTCAAGTCCTAGCTTCTTATTATGTCATATTTATTATAAAATGTCAAATAAATTAAAGGCTTTTTGTCATGTAGGTAGATTTGATTTTGTACCCGAGCTTTTGATAATATTCTCGTGTGCCAATGCCGGAAATGATCGTGATTTTCTTTTTTTTCCATTCTTCCCGGGCAATTCGTTCTGCTTCGGTGATGAGTTTTTTTCCCAGGCCACGATGTTGGCCAATACCAGCTCCTTCTCCCACAGATTTTTCGTGGCCGTAGCTGTGGACTTCTCGGATGAGGGCGGCATCATCCAATACAGCAGGCGAGATTCGCGAATCTCGCCTGCTGGGGAGGCGAAGCCGAAGGAGGGCATAAATCACTTTTTCGTCGGGGGATTCGTAGCTGAGGAAAACTTCTTTTCCTTCACTTGCGTCATAGTCTCGGCGTTTTAAAACTGGTTTTTCACCCTCCAAGGAAGTTTTTGAACTATTTATCTGAGTAAATCCCACCTCTCGACATCGCACACACTGACAGGGCCAGGCGTGTGGATCCAAATTATTTTTTTTAAAAAACTCTTTTCCTACGAGCTGTTGCAGTTTTTCCGGTTGGTGTTTTATCACTTGTCTGAGGTTTGAGAGCGTGACGCCGCCGATCACATCATCGGCTGGGATGTCCCGCATTAGTCGCATGATTCTGGCCCAGGGTGGGACTGTTTTTTTGAATTGCAGGAGGAGCTTGATAAGTTCTTTTTCTTCAATCGGTTGGAATTTCCCTTTTTCCCACCAGTTTTTTAGTTCGCTGTTGTCGAGCACCACACAGGGATAGACCTTCACAAAATCCGGGCAAAAATCTGGATTTTCAAAAACCTCCTGCATCCAAGCCAAATCTTTCTCTGGGGTTGATCCAGGGAGTCCCGGCATCAGGTGATAGCAAATTTTAAACCCAAAATCCTTCAAAAGCTTTGTCGCACGGATCACTTCTTTTCTGGTGTGGCCTCGTTTTGTGAGTTTTTGCACGTCATCATCCAGGGTTTGGACGCCCATTTCTAACCGCGTACAGCCTAGTTTCCGCATGCGAAGCAGTTCTTTCTCCGTGATGAAATCGGGACGGGTTTCGAGGGTGATTCCGATGATTCGTTGTTTTGCGGTTTCGTTGATCTTTTGTGCTTCGGCCAGAGACTCAGCGTGCTGCGTCTTTACATCGTTTGCGGCATCAAAACATTTCTTGATGTACCAACTCTGGTAATGTTTTGGCAGGAAGCTCCAGGTCCCTCCCATCACGATGAGTTCTAGCTTAGAAGTCGGATGTCCGGATTCTTTGAGTGCCAGGATTCGATTTTTGACCTGTTCATATGGATGGAATTTATTTCTCACCGCTCGTGCAGCAGCGGGTTGAGAGGAGAGATAACTTTTTGGCATGCGGACCTCGGTCGGGCAGTACACGCATTTTCCGGGGCAGGGGAATGGTTTGGTGAGGATCCCGATGGGGGAGACCCCAGAGATCGTCCGAACCGCTCTTTTTCTGAGTAAGATTTCCAGGTCTGTAGGGATTTCAATCTTCTTTTTTTCTGCTACTGCGAGGAGATCTCGTCCGGAAATAGTCGGTACTTCTTCCCGTGCCGAAAAAGCATATTTCCTTTTTTCTAGTGCTTTTCCAGATTTTGGGATATCAGCACAGAGCTCCCGAAGCATTTTTTCGACGGCTTTTGGATGCTCGATGATTTGGTGCTGGCCGAATTTTTTAGTGGGCATTTGAGAGGTGTTCTTAACTGTTTTTTGTTGTTTTAGCAAGAAACGTTCGACAAACTGAAAAAACGAACTATTTTGTGTGCGACTTTTATTGAAAAATATCAATGGTAGAAAGACCAGTAGATGGTGAGTTAGAAATTCCGGCTTTTTTGCGACGACAAGTACCTGTCCCAAGAAAAAGAAAGTAAAGCAATTGACGAATAAAAAACCCTGATCTTCCGACCAAGGTTTTTATGTGATTTTTGAATAAAAAACTATTCAAGCTCAATCGTCGCACCAGCGTCTTCAAATTTCTTTTTCATCTCTTCAGCTTCATCTTTCTTCACGTTTTCTTTCACGGTTCCTCCTCCGTCAGCCAGAGCTTTTGCTTCTCCAAGACCAAGTCCAGTCACTTCTCGGACGACTTTGATCACGGCGATTTTTTGTGCCCCAGCGTCTTTCAGCACTACATTGTAGGCTGATTTTTCTTCAGCGGCTTCTTCGCCGCCTCCAGCTGGAGCTGCTCCAGCTGCAGCGACTGCTACAGGAGCAGCAGCACTGATTCCGTATTTTTCTTCAAAATACTTGGCTACGTTACTGGCTTGGATCACCGTCAATTTTTCGATGGCGTCCACTACGGCTTTCTCATCTTTACTGAGTTCTACCGTTACTTCATTTTCTTCAGACATTTTTAGAATGGGTTAAGAAATAATAATTTATAAATGCAATTTAAGCTGCCTTAGCAAATTTCTCCGCATCGTTGAGTGCGGCGTGGATACCACGAAGTCCAGATCCCAAGATACCATGTAGTTTCTGTGGTCCAGATCGGAGCATACCCACGATTTTTCCGAGAGATTCTTCTCGGGATGGAGTATTGGCGAGTGCGGCGGTTTCTTCTGCGTTGAGGAATTTCCCTTCGAAGATCGATCCTGCGAAATCAAACTTGGTTGATTTACTGGTTTTATCGAAAAAGTCCTTTTTGAGCTTTTTGATCGCGGCGGCTGGAGCGATCTCATCACTGTCAGAGACAATCACGGCTACAGGACCTTCGAGATCATCAGCAGAAAACTCTGCTACACCAGTATTTTTTGCGGCCAGTGCCATGAGTGTTTTTTTCAACACAGAGTACGACATCCCTTGTGATCGGAGGTCTCGACGTACGGTTTGTACTTCTTCCACTGTTGGTCCGATGTAGTGAACAAATGCTACTCCAGCAGAATCTTTAAGTTTCGCCTCTAGAGCTTTGAGTTGATCACCTTTTTTTGCTTTTGAAGTTGCCATGGTGTTAGAACTTAGTTGGTAGAACTTAGAGCTTAGACTCTAAATAAAAAAAGTTTTTGAGATCGCATCAAAAACTTTGGGAGAAAGGGATGTTTAAGCACGGAGCTTAAACCTTTTTTAAACGGATTCTTTCTCGTCTTGACTGGACTTAACTTGTATGCCAGTGGTCTTTGACGCGGGGGGGGATTATGAGAAGCAAAAAGTTTTTGTCAATGAAAAATGCAAAATTTAAAATTCAAAATGAAAAATTAAGGTAAAAAAAAGCCGAACAGATGCCCGACTTTTTTACATTCTGAATCCGATCCTGGTGAGTTATCTTTCTTTTCGAAAGATTGAACTTATTCGGCGTTTTACGTTGATAGCCGAATTTGCGATGTGTCTCTTTCTGATCTGAGAAACACGCTGTGGGGTGTAATAACTCACGTAATTGGGAGTCATGTGAATGGGGTTAGGAAATACTAACTCTTATAATTATAACACAAAATAAATAAAAAGTCAAAAAGTTTTATACAAGCATAAATATGGGGAATTCAGACTAATTTATTGATTGAACTTCTCCAAAACACCCACCAACATCTCTTTTTTCTCGTCCAAACTTTCTGCAGATCTTGCTTCAATCCGAATGGCAATCTTCGGTGAAGTATTGGAACAGCGGATGATGGCCCATTCTTGATCGCCGAAGTCTAGGCGGATCCCATCGATGGTGTCGATTTGCACATCCGAATTCTCAAAATCCGAGATCAGTTGCTTGGTGACATTTTTAAGCACTTCAAACTTCTGCTCATCGGGGGAGGTGAATTTCTCAGAAAATTCGAGCATTTCGGGCCAATTGTCCGTGATTTCGGTGATGAGATCAGGATTATTCTCAATCGCTTCGAGGAACCGAAGGGAGGCCAACATCGCATCATCGTGCCCATAAAAATTCTCTCCAAACATGAAGTGTCCGCTCTGTTCTCCTCCGAGAAAAGCTTTTTCTGCTTTCATGTTTTCTTCGATGAAGGAGTGACCGGTCTTTGACCGGATGACTTGGCCGCCTAATTTTTCAATTTTATCCATCAGGATGGGAGAGCACATGATGTCGAGAACTATTTTCTCTCCTGGATTTCGACTGAGAAAGTCTGTGGCAAGCACAAAGAGGATTTTATCCGCTGATAAAATTTCTCCATTCCCGTTCACAATACCCACACGATCTCCATCTCCGTCGAAAGCAAAGCCCCAGTCGGCTTTTTCCTCCTGCACTTTTGTGATCAAATCTTTGAGATTCTCTGGCCGTTCAGGGTCGGGTTGGTGATTGGGAAAGTTTCCATCCAAATCGCAAAAAAGTTGAGTCACCTGATGTCCCATTTTTTCAAAAAGTGCCGGGTAGTACATCCCCGCCACACCGTTTCCGGCATCGACAACGAGCTTTTTGGCGATGATTTTTGATTGGATAAAAGTAAGTTTTTCAAAATATTTCTCTGCGTATTCTTGGGCATGACACTCGGCGGTACATTCACCGAAATCTTTTGTTTTTCGACACTCTGTGCACTCGGCCAGTTTTCGGATTTTTTGAATTTCATCTCCACAGACCGCTCCATTTTGATCCGTCAGTTTCAGTCCGTTGTCTTGTGCGGGATTGTGTGAGGCAGTAATTTGGATGGACGCATTGAAGTCGCCTTCATGAAAGGCAAAATAATTAATCGGCGTCGGGATCGTACCGCCCCAGGTGACCTCACAATTTGCTAATTCCAAGCCGGCAATTACAGCTGGATAAAGTTCTCCCATCGAGTTTCTCCCATCTCCGGAGACAAAGAGTTTTGGTTTTTCAATTTTAAACTTGTCGGCAATGTACTTCCCAAAAGCGGCCGCAATCACAAAAAATCCATCTTCATCGAAGTCGATGAAGCTCTCGCCACGGATGTCGTAGGCTCGAAATATTTTGGGGTTGAGGATCATTGTGTTTGTTAATTTTATCATACCCCCTCCAACCGCCCCCTGCAAGGGGGAGAATTAATCGGTTTTTTTGACAGAAATTTTTAAAATAGTATTTATGCGGCGTTATTAGAGTTTCTGCACAATAAAAAAAGCGACAGGTGCATTATCCCCAATCCCCA
>CAYFOO010000035.1:0-14308 GCA_964344775.1 uncultured Candidatus Peribacteria bacterium | reverse complement strand
TTCCCTTCTCCACTGTTTTACATAACTTTTTGCCCCAAATTGTTTGAATATCCGGCCACTCTCGCGTGAATAGTTTTCTCGAATAGTATTTGTCCCAACTAAACCCGCTCGTTGATTATTTTTCAAGTGGTCGTGTGCTTTCCTAAACCAATAGACACAATAATCTGCCATTCCAGAAACTTCAGACATATACTCTCTTAACTTTTGTAAATAAACGGATCCATACTCTTTTTGGACCTTGTTTTTTGACTGGTAGGGAGGATTTCCGATAATTACTGAACTTTCTGGCCAATTACAAAATAATGCATCATCACAAATAATATTTTCATCTAAATTATCCAAAGGTAAGGCTTTTTCGTATTCTAACCCCAGAGTTTTTTGTCCTGTGTTTAATGCTTCATACAACTCTTCAATGGCCAACTCTTTTGCAAGCATCAAAGTAACCTTCGCTAATTCTACTGCAAAAGGATTATTGTCTATTCCAAAAAATTGTTTTGTACTAATCATAGAAGTGCTTCCGGTTTCTTTCTTTGCTTCTTCTTTAAAATTTTTATGAATCTTTGCGATCAAATCAATTTCAAGGTGCTTTAACTCACGATATGCGACATAAAGGAAATTGCCACTACCACATGCAGGGTCTAATACCTTATAATTTAATAACTCTGTTCTTAATTTTTTTAATTCTTTAAGAGTTTTTGCTTTTTCGATTTTCTCTCTCCAAGGTCGTACTATTGAAGGAATTACTATTTTTTGAATATCAGCCTCGTTTGTGAAATGGGCTCCGAACGCATGACGTGCTTCTTTTCCCATGCTTCCCTCAAATAACGTCCCGAATATTGCAGGCTGAACTTTATCCCATTGCTCATTTGCCGCTTCTATTAACAAATCGATTTCTTCAGAATTTAACTCTATAGGGTCTATAATTGAAAATATTCCCCCGTTAAAATATCTTACTTTTTGGAACCGTCCTCCTCTTGCAGAAGAGGGGGTATTCATTTGCCTAAATAATCCCCCGATCAGGTCATAGCTACTTTGTCCATTTTTGCATTCATTTAGTATTTCTGTAAAAATTCCTTTTGGTAATAATCCAGAATCCTCAGAAAACATCGCTACTACACATTGGAGGATAAATCTTTGTGCAATTTTTCTATCTTCACCTCTTTCAACCAATGTATTAAAAACAGTAGCCACTTTATCTGCAGCAGATCTTGTGACAGCAACTAGGTTATTATTAAACTGAGGAGCTTTGGGAGTGGGAAGTAAAAAATTAAATGCAGTATACCTTTGAGGGAGTTCATTTATTTTTATTCGGTCAATAGGCTCTTCTAGTTGAAGATCAAAATCGTAAATCCAGAATTCATCAAAATTACAAAGAATTACGTACTTTGGTCGATGAGGAACAAGTTCTAGCCAATATTCAAAAGCCTGGCGATAGTGCCTTTCTAGCTTTTCCTTGCGGCTTTTCATCTCGATAAGGACAATGCCATCCCATCGCAAATCAGCAAACTTTGTCCCTTTTTTCCCTTTAATTCTTTCTTCAAGAGTTGCTCCTGCTTCTTTATAACCATCATGTCCAAAAGCTTGGAACAATCTATCACAAAAAACTTGAGCCTCTCCTTTTTCATCTCCTTTTAAGGAGTCTGCATATTCAACGAATTTAATTATTTTTTCAGTAACTTCATCCATTACTAAAATAATAGTGATTTATTGTTAAATATAAAGGACTTTGTGAAATACAACGTATTTACTGTTATTGGATATATCAATAGTGACTTTTAAAAGTGTTGGGTTAATAGTTTAACTTATTCTTGCTTTTATAGCTCTTTCAACCACTTCTTCAAGTTCCTTCTCATCACTATATGGAATTATCTTGTAGTTTTTTGTGTAAAACTCTTTTTTCACATCACAACTTTCTAGCTCTTCTTTTTTCATTACAAAGATAACATCCAATCCTAAACCGAAAGCAAAGCCTGTTTCAAAAATAACACTATGGCGACTTCCTGATAAATCCGCAATTACAAACCTACTCCTTCTAATTTCTCCAAGGCCTTTTTCAAGGATAGTTTCGGGATAATCTTCATCACGAATTATCATTGGTTTGAAAAGATTAGTATTAGTAATCCCTCTTACTATTGCTTCGCTATATTTTTTATGTTTTTCATCGAAATAACAGGCTACAAATCCTTGCTTTGACTCTTTATTTCCTTTTTTTAAATCTTGAATAAATTGCCACCCTTTTAGTAGAAAGTCTAAGTCACATTCTTTGGTCCTATTATAAATAGCTTTTGGACTTTTTCCTCTAACCAGATGTTCTGTAATCCAAGTAAGATTTATATATCCTGCTTCCTCTAAAGAATTAAGTAAAAAGATAAAATCCTTAGGATCTAATGCATAACCAAAGGTAAAATCTTCATCTACATTAACTCTAACTGGATTCCCAGGGTTTCCATTTGTTCTTTTAGAAAGCTGCAAAATTGCTTTCTCCATTTTTTCGATAGGATTTTGTGGGATGGTAAGAGAATTTAGTAGTTCTTTAAAAGACATATAATCATTATTCGTAGGATCTTTTGAATCTTCTATTCCAAAAATTGTAGGTCTATCACCTCTTTTTTCATTTCTTTCTCGAATTGCGGCTTGAATTGTATGTACTCCTGCTCCCAGTTCTTTTTCATCAATTCCAAATGAACATAAATCATGAGTAAGGTGGAAAACTCCTGTTTGAGGAGTATTAAATTCAGTCCTTCCTTGAGAAGAAAACTCATCAGATTGTGTGAGTGCTTTTATAAAAGAATGATTTAGTTTGTTTGCCATTTGGAACTCGAGGTTATTTGTATTCAATATTTATCTCTAATTTGAACGAATTATAGCAATCTTTATGTGGAGCAATTTTCCCTTCACATAGTGCCCTTTTCCATTCATCCATATCATTATGGACTGCTTCTTCCTTGATCATGCTATGAAGGATTTTGCATATTCTAAATCCTTCTCCGCTACACTCTCGATTGTGACATTTATATCGTCCTACTTGATCCAAGGCATCTAACAAATTCTTTTCCGTGCATGAACGGCTACAAGGACCATTTCTAATTCCGCCCATTTCTTCTGTGATAGTTACGTTTAATGATTTTATTTCTGGAAACGCTTCAGAGAAGTTCTTGGTAATATTACCCAAAGCAGGAACAATTTTTGGTGAATTTGGCATGATTTAAAAATAAATTAGCAATAGCCACCTTAGACTGCTAAAAAATATTGTCAAATTTTTTAATTATATCCAAAAAACATTTTACAAATCCCGGGATTTAAGTACATTTGGGGTGCGACTCAAATCTGGCATTATTAAAAAATTCTCAGGGCAACTTGTGCCCTTTGAACACCGAAAAGACGGGGCAATTAACCGTCCAAACGGTGTTCTGAGAGGAACTACCAGATTTGGGTCGCAACGGATTAGTTGCCCCATTTTTTATGAAAAAACTACAAGAAATCGTTATCGGCACTTTCTTCCTCATTGTTCTAGTTATTGCAGGTATTCACAGCCTCTTTGAGACCATCTTCGGTGATCCAGAAGAAGTCATACAAAAGCCACAAAAACAAATCGAAGCAGTAAAAGAAAAGAAGCCACCTCAAAAAGCGGTCACTCCTCCAAAAAAGGAAGTTGCTCAGAAAAAAATACCAGTAAAAACTACCTCTTCAATTCCCAAGACACCACCTCCTACCAATCCAAATCAAACAAGAGTTCTCAAGGTAGTCGATGGAGATACAATAGAGATCATGTGGAATAACAAGCGAGAAAAAGTTCGCATCAAAGGTCTTGATACTCCGGAAGTCAAAGATCCTCGCTATCCGGTCCAGTGTTACGGAGAAAAAGCGAGTCAGAAAGCTAAAGACCTATTAAGCGGAAAAATTATCACGGTGGAAACCGATAATAGTCGAGGGAAATATGGAAGATTACTCGCTTACATTCGACTGAAAAGCGGCGAGGACTTCGGAGAGAAAATGATCAGAGAAGGTTATGCCTGGCATTATCGCACCTTTCCACACGAAAGAATGAGTGTCTACGATAAAGCAGAAATAGAAGCTCGAGACAATAATCGAGGTCTTTGGGCTCCGGATACTTGTGCTGGGAAAAAGACGGCAAAAGCTACTTCTTCGCCTCCTAAAACTTCAAAACCTGTCTCAACCGCTTCATCAAAAACTACAAAACCACTCTCAAAAACAGTTTCTCCTCCTGCTAAAAAAATAACAAAAACACCGCCCCCTGCACCGCCAAAACCAGAACCAGAATTTCCACTAGTAGCTCCAAGTGCTGGATGTATCTGTACGCACAATAAATACAACTGTTCAGATTTTGAAACCCACACTGAAGCCCAAGCGATCTTCGAGTGTTGCCAAAAACAAGGAAAAGGCGACATCCATAAACTGGATCGGGACAAAAACGGCATCGCCTGCGAGGGCCTGAAAAAATAAGGTTATTCTAATAAATTTCGGATAATTTTGGATAATCGTTTCTTTCCAAAAAGTACTTGAAACTTCTCTGGGTAAAGCTGTTTGAAGGCATTCAGGACAAGACTCAAAAACTCTTGCTTTCGCTCCAAATCTTTTCCAAACTCTGCTTCAAACCGAAGGGACTCTTCTCGCTCCTTTATTAATTCTCGGATCAGAGCCTCTCTTGGAATCTTTTTAAGATTGATTTTCCGATTCAAGATACACGAATGCCAATTTTCAAGATCGAGGTTCATTTGGGAGAGGGGTAAATTCTAAAAGACTTACTCTGCCACCTTTCAGGCAGAGTTGGCCTTTGATGTTTCGCAGGATTTCTGCTTTTTCTGATCCGCTGCCGTTTCTCAAAATATCCTCGATGTATTCCTTGATAGGCAACAATTTTGCTCTTTCTCCATACATCTGTTGCTGAATCCGATTTATTTTTTCTACTTCGTGTTTTAAGTTTCGACCTAGCCGAATACTCTGGTGCTTTGTTTGCTCTATCAAGCTGGCTACCTCTTCGATCAATTTTTCTTCCCGAATGTATTTTTCCTTACATCGATCATAACCGTAATATCGATTACATTTGTAGTAACTGTATTCTTTTCCGTGTCGATTAATGTGTGTTTCTCCACCGACACCAGAACCACAATTGCCGCACTTAAAAAGTCTATTGAAGTAAAATTGCTTTCGCCCCCATTTTCCCTTTGGAACAACTTTGAGGCAGGATTGTGCCTTGTCGAATAAATCTTTGGAAATAAGCGGTTCATAAGCCCCATCATACCAGATACCGCTACCTCGAGGATATTCAAATCGTCCATAATAAAAGGGTTCTCGTAAAATTTTGTAGATTGTACTAAGTGTTACTCTCTTGCCAGTTTCCGTCTGAAATCCTTCGTCTGCTAAATATTCCCAGATCTGCCGTCCGCTTAGTTTTTCATGAACCAGATAAGAAAATGCTTTTTTGATAAAGCTGCCTCGTTCTGGATCTACAATAATTTTGCTCGGATCTTGAAAGCCATCCCCTCGAACCAGTTTATATCCGATCGGTGGTTTTCCGGGACGAACCCCCATCTCACACTTGGCCCGCATCCCTCGTTTTACATTCTTGGACCGATTATCGTTTTCTAGTTTGGCCTGCGAACAAAGGATCATTAGCAGAAACTTTTCATCCGGCGTATTGGTGAAAGTTTGTCCACTGGTTCTGATTTGCTGCAAAACACCCTGATCCATGAGATCTACCAAAGCTCCCAGATCGCCGGCATTTCTGCTCAGACGATCGGGAGCCCAGGTGAGGATTGCATTAAATCGAAATGCTCTCAATCCTTGTAGAAGTTGTTGATACCCATCCCTTCTGCCGGATTCTTTGGCGGATTTGCTTTCTTGTATGGTTTCTACGATTTCAATCCCTTCTTTTTCCGCCAGTTTTTTCATCTCTTTGAGTTGAGAATCAATCGAGAGGGCTTGGCGTTCATCGGCTTCTGATGATTTTCTAGCATAAAGGCAGTATTTGAGAGCATTTTCTGTTTCCATCACCCTTATTGATGCCGGAGAAAAAACGGAAGTCTAGGGAATTTTTTAGAATACGGCATCCATTCTTATGGTCTCATAATCTAGATCTATTCTGAACCGATCTCTTACACTATCTTCGTCTTCAACATAAGGTTCATCATAATCATAGGCTCCGTTTTTCATAATTTCATTTACAGCGATTGTTAAAGCATCCACAAGATCGTCATTTTTTTCAGTTAAAAATCCCATAATTTGCTGGGTAAGCTGTTCACATCCTTTTCGAGGGAAAAGTACGTGTCCCGTCTTTATATAGTGATGAGTAGTACAAAGACGCGATCGCTTATCTCCAACAATTTTTATGCCTTTTGCATGATATCCATCATTTTTCATTTCTTGCTCAAAAGCTTTTTGGTATCCCACATCCTCAACGTATAAACGAACCTGATGCGGGTGTTCACAAATAGTTTGAGCAAGAGCTTTTAGTCGCTCTTTTGTGCCAGAGAAATGCATTCTTTCATTTACTGGTTGTGAAAGAATATAAATAATTATTTTGGCTCCAATCTGAAAAACTTTTACCGCCACAAAGGCTGTGTAGTCAGCAGATTGTTTTTCAGAAATAGCTAGATCGGTTCCAATAGCTGCAAAAAGGAAATAAATGCCTTCCCGGATTTCCTCGTTATGATTTTCTATCGGAAGTTCATCGTAATAATGGATATCTTCGGGCAAAACGATCTGTCCATCATCTGGGACAATTTGAAGTTTGTATTCTCTCATCCACGAAATGTAGTTACCAATACGTTTTTCTTCCTCCTTAATAGCTTTCATATGTGGATACTTACTCAGCCAAAGTGGTTTCTTATTTTTTACTATTGGATAGGCTTTATAAACACCATTCATCTCTTTTTTCTGAATTTTCTTTCTTATACGCATAATAACCGAATCTTCGTGAAGCAAATTCCCAATCATGATCAATCGAGTATCTTTGTCGCCCATTGGAATTACTTCACTAGTAAGCCAGTCATAAGTTTTATCGCGTCCTTCTCGTGTTTTAACAGTCGCTCGATCCTCAATATCATCACAAATGATAAGATCTGGACGGTACTGATGATGTCGAATTCCACGTACGTTTTGCTCCATAGATATCGCAAAAATGCGAGCATTGTGATCTTTAAAATATAACGAATAAGCATTCATTTCATCACCTTCTTCATCAAAAGGCCCCAGATCTTTTCTTAAAACTTCGTTAGCTTCCAACTCTCGTCTGATATTTTTTAAATGTTGTCGAGCTTGATGCTGAGTTTGTCCGACTAATAGAACAAACTTTTTTTGTTGTCTTCCAAGAATCGACCATAAAACATAAGAAAGATTTATAATAGTCGATTTTCCAGACCCTCTAAAGGCGATAATAACCAGGTTTTTAATAGATTCATTTTCTGTAAGTGAAAAAAAATCTTGTTGAAATGGTGCTGTTTCATAAGTGATATAGTGTGAAAAATAAATATGAAAAAAATTATAGTGACTTTCCTTTGCTATTTTGGCTCGGAAATTTTGGTTTTCTAGTATTTTTTTTTGTATTTCTGGAGTAAATGGTTTAATTATTTTTTGCATTTTGAAGTGGTGTTAGAAATTAATCCCCCCATTTTGAGGGCTTGTTTGAGCAGTTTTTGCTCCTCTTCTGTGAGTTCTTGATTATTTGCTTTAGAAGTAACTTCTACTCTTTGTTTGTATGATGTATGGCGGTGTTTCAGCCAAAAAATGATGGCCGTAAGATTTCCTGCTTTTATGGCAGAAAGAAGTTGGGATTCGGCCATATCACTCATTAATTCAACGCCTTCCTGAATTGAAGCACAGGATTCTTTGGCAAAATCATGATCTTCTTTTCGCCATCGATAATAGGTGGCTCGGCCAATACCAAATTTTTCACAGGCAACTTGCACAATAGGCGTTTTTTTAAGTTGTTCGATTAACGCCTTTTTTTGATTTTGTTGCCGATTTTGAATCGTTTTGTTCATAATTTTTTAAGTTAATTTAGTAGCTTTTTGGTTAGTAAGTTTTTCCCACCGATCGATAATGACCTGGCAGTACTTCAGTTCTATTTCGATTATCAAACACTTTCGTCTGGTCTGTTCGCAGGCAATAAGCGTAGAACCACTTCCGCCAAAAGGATCGTAAATGATATCTTCTCGCTGAGAGCTGTTGAGGATCAGTCGACGAAGAATAGAAATCGGTTTCATCGTGGGGTGTAGATCATTTTTCTTTGTTTTTGGGCTGACTAAGACAGACTTATCCTGTGACTTATAAAATTCATGTCGGCCGTGCCAGCCGTAGGCAATGAGTTCATGCTGTGGGAGATAATCCAGTCGTCCAATAACGGCTCCCGTTTTTATCCAGACCAAAATCTGAGAGAGTTTGAATCCTTCCTCGACCAACGCTTCTCGCATCGGAAACATCATTTTGTCCGAATTGAAAATGTAGAAAGCATTTTTTCCCGCTAAATTATTTTTAATCGGATGAAGCCATCTTTTTGTAAAAGATTGGAATTGATCATCCGTTTGGAGCTGATCATTTTGAATGGCTTCGTGTTTTGTCTTGGATTTCATAAATCCTTTTTTCCTCTCCACGAGATCAACTCCATAGGGAACATCCGTCAGAATGAGCTTGATTTGGTTATCGCCAAGGAGTGATCTCACGAGTTTTTCATTCGTGGCATCGGCACAAAGGAGCTTGTGTTCCCCAAGCTGAAAAATATCTCCAAGTTTAATTACATTTTTTGACATGATTTTGAGGGTTAAGATTTTCGAAACGTTTAATGATGACATCACAAAAACGAGGATCTTGTTCGATGAGAAAGGATTTTCTCCCGAGTTGTTCACAAGCGACAAGAGTGGAGCCACTCCCTCCAAAAAGGTCCAAGACACAATCACCCGGTTTGGTACATCTTTTGAGTGGTTTTTCGTGAAGTGTGACCGGTTTTTCTGTCGGGTGTAGATAATCGGAGGTGGGTAGCCGTTTGATGAGCCAGATATCAAGGAGGTCTAAAATATCATCGATACTCCGGTTTCCATTTTCTACCTCCGGGTTGAGAATTTCTGTGAATTTTGAAGCTTTATCAGAAAGATAAGGACTTCCAATAGTTCCGTACACGCAAGGTTCATAACATTTATTAAAGGCTATCTGCGGCGTTGGGTTAGAATTATTTTTGATCCACAAACAAACTCGTTGGTTTTTGATGCCGTTTTTTTGGTACAAGTCTTGAAGCAACCCAATGAATTTCTGATCACAGAAATAAAAAACATGAGCGTCTTTTTTGCAATGCACTAAACCGTTTAGGAGTGTGCGTTCTAAAAAAGTACGGTATTCTTTTTCTGATTTGTTGTCATTTACTGGTTCACAGAGGTACTTCTGTTCTTTGCCTAATCCTTTTTGATAGTCATAATTCAGGTTAAAAGGCGGATCAGAATAAATGACATCCACTTTGGTTTTTCCCAAAAGTGTTTTAATTACTTCTGGATCGGTGGAATCACCACAGATGAGACGATGCGATCCCAGCTGAAATAAGTCTCCGTCTTTGGTTTTTGGATCGGTGATTTTTTCTAGTTCTTTTCTCGTTTCGAATTCATCATCTTCTATTCCAAGAGCTTCATCCCAAATAGAAGAAAGATCAGAATCATCGAATCCAACATCAAGCAACAAATCGAGATCGAATTCTTTGAGCAGGTCTAGATCCCACTCTCCGGTATTTCGGTTGAGCCGAAGGTTGAGTTCCTTCTCTTTTTCCTTTTCCGGGATATTTACATACACGACGGGAATTTTTTCATAGCCCAGATCTTGGGCAACTTTCAATCGAAAATGGCCTCCGATTACCACATTTTTTCGTGGCTTGCTTCCATTTACGATAATTGGATCTACAATCCCAAATCGACGAATGCTTTCGGTGAGCTGGGTAATGGAATCTTTGCTCCATTTTCTGGGGTTGTAGGGAGCAGGGTTGAGGATGTTTACTTCAACCTGCTGAATTGAGAGTTCTCTCATACATAAAAAAAATTAAGAAATAGATTATTCCTAATTTTAGATAGTTTGAATTAAAAAAGTCAAGCAATTCAATAGATTTAAAAAATAGTCAAATCTTTTTGGGTTCTTTTTTTAATCTGGTTCGTATTTTGATTGTTATTTAAGCCTTTTTCTGGTATAATGATTAGATATCTTATGCCCAAATTTTTGTTTGATTTCAAAAAAGAGTTTCCATCTGTCCGTTTCATCTTCAATGAGGTTTTCCAACCAAGAAGTGCTGAAACACAGGGGGAAAATATTGATAGTCCTCCTCCTGAACCACTTTCGGCAGAAAGACATGCAGAACTAGAAGCTGAACAATCAGAAAGACTACAAGAGCGAACTGAGAATGATGCTGCTACTGCACGAGAAAGAGCAGAATTTGAGGAAGGGTTTGATGAAGAACTAGATGCAGCTTATGGAAGCACTACCTCTGGAATTGAAGTAATGAGTTCTACAGAAATGACTGAGGCTGTAGAACAGCGAGAACAGAGGACAAGAGTTGAACGTCAGACACAAGAACTTAACGAAAGTTTTATAGGGAGCCATGTCATTAGTGATTTACCGGAAGTGAATGCTGGAAGAACCTTGCCAAGAACCCCCGATGACAACTGGTTAGAAACAGGAGGAAAAGGAGTATGGAATACACTTTCGGCTATTACCGGAAAAGCCTTATATGCCGGAGAAGAGTTAGTACGTTTTGGAGGGGGTATTCTAGGAGGTGTCGCTGATGGAGCCAAGAGCTTATGGAATAATACTGGAGAAGCGTTGGGGAAAGCGTGGGATTGGACAACAAGTATCACTTGGGAGGGCGTAAAAAAAGGAACAAGTGATTTTTTCAGCAATTGGTGGGAAGATACCAAAGCTTCTTGGGAAAATTCAGAAGTAGAGGGGAAAATCGCAACAGCCGTGGTGTTATCCGTAGATGCACTTGGCGGAAGTAAGGGGCTTGGGAAATTGTCAAAATTAGAAGATCTAATGAAAAAAGCAGAAGATTTAGTGCCATTTGATTCTCCGGATTTTGCGAGAAGGACAGAAGCCTTGAGAAATCATTTGGACGAAGTTTCTCCTGGAAATATCCGAAGAATCGAAGAAGAAACTATACGAGACGGAGTTGATCGAGGTTGGTTTACAGAGGCAGAGTTCAAAGAAGTTCTAGAACAAGAACATAGGCAGCTGCTTGAGCGGTTTGAAAGAGGAGAAGTTCGACTCACGAATAATTTCGAAGAAGATAAACTTGATGATATTTTTGGGAGCGGAGGCATTAAAACTAAATATGAATTAGATGATCCAGGTTGGGTTATGGCAGGAAAGTTTAATGAAAGACTAAAACGAGCGAGAATAGAAACAGATATGAAAGTGGAAGGTTTAAACCCTAAATACGCCGGATTTGACGGCGGCACAGATAAGTGGGGAGACTTTGAAATGGTTCTTGATCCAACAGCCTTACAAGATAGACTTTCATTTACGCACTTAGACAGCTTTAATGCCGGAGTGGGAAGAAATAATCCTTCTTCAGGGCAACTAAACATAGAAGGAGCTTTACGTTCTCGTGCTATACTGAGTGCAGAACGCAGGTTGCTTGAAAAAAAGTTTGAAACATATAAAGATAAGGATGTTCAAATATTTAAAGCTCTCAAAGAGAGGTATCCTGATCCATCTAATGTCTACACAGAAACACAAGTGCTTGGACCAATGAGACTAGGGCATGAAATCAAAGAAATTATCGTACCTGAATCAGCTCGTCCTAAAGTAGAAAAGACACTAGAGAAATATCCTGAATATCGTAGATTTATAACCTATAAATAACATGCCTACAGAAACACCATCTTCGCATGATAGTCTATCAGAATCTGTTGAAGTTCCTAAGTATGACCAGGTGATTCCTATTGCTTATGCAGGAGGTCTGGAAAACGATGTCACTGCATTTATCGTGAAAGATGTGAAAACAGGAGTTATTGCTAGGTTTTCATATTATAAAGATAATTGGGAAACCCCTACTATGGTCGCTATGCCAGACAATCAAGATGAAGAAGATGAAGCAATGATTCTTATAGCAGCTAAGGGGAGCACAACTTTCCTTGAGAAAGAAGATATTCCAGAAAAGCCTATTTCTCGTGAAGATCTGCCTGAGTTTGCAAAACAACTAGCTGGGAAGCTTAACAAAAAAAAAACTAAAGGTAGCCTGAAAGGATTGTCTGATGAAGTAAATCCATGAGAGAAGATATCCCTGATTCCCCTCAAACTCTACCTTCTGATTTTCCTAATCTGAAGGAAGCAATGGAGCACTTAAATTTTTCAGAACATACTTTTTTTGTTTCTGAAATATCTCCTTTGTCTCAGCATTACAAAGCTGAATTCTATGGAAAAGATGGAGTTGTCTACAATTGTGCAGAACAATACATGATGTACCAGAAAGCACTCCTTTTTGGTGATATGCAAACGGCAGAGGAGATTTTGAAAGAAGATAATCCTAGAGAGCAAAAAAAACTGGGAAGAGCGGTTACACCTTTTGACCAAGCCACATGGGATAGAGAGTGTATGCGGATTGTTTTAGAGGCAAATTATGCCAAGTTTTCTCAAAACCCAGAACTTTTGGAACAACTGTTAGCTACTGCTGGAACTCTGATCGTAGAAGCTAATCCAAGAGACGATATCTGGGGAATTGGTATGTCAGAAACTCAGGCTAGAAAAGTGACTCCAGAACAATGGAGGGGACAAAATTTATTAGGAAAAATTTTAACGATTTTGAGAGAGCAATTTATACAAGAACAGGCTTAAACTTTTTCAATTTCATATCCTTTTATCTCATGAAACTTCCCGAAGAGGCCATTAAAGAATTCCAAGAAATTTACAAGAAAGAGTATGGGAAAGAAATTTCCTACGAAGAAGCGGCAGAGTCTGCACGTAATTTAATGGGGTTTATGGAACTTGCTTATGATCAAGCCAAAGAAGATTATTTTAGAAAGAAAAAACTAGAAGAATCTCCAAAAGGATTTCTCCTGGATGGTGTTGGATATACTTGTTTTATTTGTGGATACAGTACTAGGAAAGATGAGGCATGGTACGATAAATATGGGATCAAGTGTCTAACTTGTCAAAGGGGTATTGATAGAAAAGAAATTCCTCCGTCTTTAGCAAAGCGTGAGGACGGTTGGTATTCTACTTTGGATATGGAAATGCGATTTAATATAAAAAGTTCTACTCTCAGGAAATGGGTTAGAGAAGGAATTTTGAAAGCTCGTAGTATCACAGATAATGAAGGTCGAATTCATGTGGAATTATTCTTGGTTAAAGATAACAAAGATTTTTTACCGCCTAAAAAACTCACGGAGTCACACTGTGTAACAGAAGAAGTAGATGGAAAAACAAGAATTCATACTGAACCATGGTACAGATTTGTAGATCCACAGAAACACCTGAAAGGGTATCGGATTATGGATTATTTACGAGTAGTAAAATCTGATAAAAATGCTTTATGAACAAGATATTTACTCAAAAATACTTTTAAGACACTCCTTTTTTATAGTGTCTCATTTGTCTCATTTATAAAAATGAGTATAGTGGAGATAAGCAAGGCAAAGGGTACTAGACCAATGTGTCCAGCCATCACGAACACTATGCGCTATAGTGATCCACGTACAGAAGAAACCGTCGGGTACTAGACCCACTTTTTCTTTGTGCTTTGGTGGATTGGATTGGTAAAAAAGCGGTGTGATAGAGTCATATACCTATGGCAAAGGGGCACTAAGTGATTTTTTAGAATCTTGGTAGTTGCTTTAGACAATATGAAGCTATTTCTTTACTCAATTCTTTATCATTTTTTTTATCAAATTTACGACCTTGGTATACTCCACAAAAGCCCATTTTGCTAGTACTCGTACCCACACAGATAGAAAGAATTCGTTTTTGAAGAGCAAGAGCAAAGCCACATTCTTGTTCAGTGTATGGTTTTCGATATTTACTTGTTCTAAGAGCAATAAAAATGCCACAGGTGCACAACTCTGAAATGATTCTATCACGAAATTCAGCAGTTACTTCTATGTCTTCATGAGCCAAAAAAACGCTTAATCCACCATCTTCAAGCCTCTTTTTAATTTGTCCTGCTAAAAACTTGTCTTCTATTGCATAAGAAAGAAAAATCCTCTTGGAATCTTCTGCACCAAAAGGAAACAGCCATTCATTGAACCCTTTTAATGTCAATTGTATTGAACCCGAATTACGAAATAGCAAAGAATTGATAAGCAAGGAGGATACGAAGATAATG
>CAYFOO010000034.1:0-14421 GCA_964344775.1 uncultured Candidatus Peribacteria bacterium | reverse complement strand
TCCATCTCTCATCTCAATTTTCTTTCCCTCTAGACCCCGTTTTTGCGACGCTTTCTAAGGGCGTAAGCTTTCACACCTGCAATTTTTCTGATATTCTTCAATGTTTGTTCTAGTCCTATCACATCCCTTAAACCCGGAATTAATTCCGGGTTAACGGACGAAGGTTGTTATCGTTGTTAAGTTTAGATGTGTGAAAAATTACGGACTCTTGTAAGCTTTCACGCTCCCAAATAGAACACTTTATGGGGGTGATTTTGTGCGGCTTCATCCACCTACATTTGGATCTATTATAATTACAGATTTCGGCGGACAGGCAGAGGGCGAGCCTGATCCCGATTTATCGGGAGAAGGTGAGCCCTCGGGAAAAGCCGCTTTAATGTGAAGATCAAACATCACAGTTTATAATTGCTTCCAGAACATTTTCACAGCAATTACTTTGTTGATAGGTGTGAAAACTTACATAAGGGCTCAAAAAAAACTCCCTACAACCTATCCCCTACAACTTACAACCTTTTTACCGAGCAAAAAGCATCATCGAGATAAAAATCTCCTTCGGAAAAATCTTCCGGGCAAAGGTCGCGGTTCGAATATTGGCTTTTAGAAATTGCCGCCAAGAGAAGCCATTTTCTGTCGCAGAGAGGAATTCCCAGGCAGAAGTAAACTTGGCCATATTTATAAACCCGTAACTCTCAGACGGTGAATAACGAAAGAGTACGCTCTCTCGAAAGTCTTCATTTTCTGACAAGTTGGCTTGGGTTCGATTTTTGTTGCTGATGATAGATTTGAGCCCTTCTTCATGCGTAGAAAAAACAAAGTAATTCTCTACAAACCCGTATGAAAATTTCTTTCCAGAGGCTTTATTTTCTACGGTAAAGTAATCGTGTTCTTCGAAATCCACTTTTTGGATCGGTACATCCGTAGCTTCGACCGAAACGAGCTCTTTTCGCACGGAACCATCTGGTAATTCTACTTCTTCTACTTTGGTCGTAAATTTGCTCTGAGCCAACTGTATCGCTTCGTGAAACTGCGAGAGATTTTGTTCAATATCGGTTCCACCAAACTCCGTGAGAAAAGAGAATTGCAAAAAAGGATATACCTCATCTTTGTAATCGATCAGGATCGCGTACTGACTGTGCATGAGTGCGAGAAACTGGGTCTCAAAGTCAAAATCTTCGCCAAAAACAGATTGAAAATTAGCCTTGAGAAGACCCTCAAAGATAAGGGCAAACTGAGGATTTAGTTGTTCGAGGAATCTTTTGGTGTGCTTATATTTTTCATGTAAATCTACTCCATTCATGAAAAATAAAACATCTTTGTCAGCCAGTTGGGCAAGTTCCGGCATGAGCTGATCCGGATCTTTTTTTATCTTTCGTTCGTTAAACACCTTTTTGTCTGAGAGAAACTTTGTCTGCACAAAAAGCCCTCTCTCGTCTGGATTGATTACTATCCCAAGTGCCGGAAGTGTCTGAGAAACTGTTTCAAAGAGTGGTTTCAATGCCGCAGACTTTTGTTTTTGGGAAATAAGTGTGACAGTTTTTTGTGTGTCGACAAAAAAGGAGAGAAAAGTTTTTGGCGGCAGATCGGCTTTTATTTTTTTGTAAGCTTCGACATTTTTGAGTTTCTCCGGATTTTTGAAATTGTTTGTCAGAACTTCAGAAGTATTGGACACCAGCAGCCATTTTCCATGAAACCCAAAAGCTACCTTGGAAGAAAAAGAAGGCACCCAGAGCTCCAAATTATCGGTTTTTTCAATGATAAACTTCTCTCCCTCCACGACAAAATTCTGCAAAAATTCTTCTACGTCAGACCTATTTCGAAACTCCACCGCCAACATAAAATCTCCGTTTTCAAAAAACGCCAAACCGGACTTTTTTCCCGCCCAGTTGAAAGATTCTGGTGGAAGAGAAAGATGTAGGTTTTTGGCCCAAAAAGCACTCACCGCCTCTAAAAAGTTGGCCTCTGGAAACAAGTGAGCAAGCTCTTCTAAGGTATTCTTATTCACGGTTATTTCTGAGAAAATCGCCACATCTGCTGGAAAGAATTCATCCAGTTTTTCTGTTCGGATTTCCCAGTAGTACTTCAAAATCCCCCAAATCCCAAACAAAAACAAGGCAAATCCCAAGATAGCAATGATTAATTGGCGACGCTGTTTCTTTCTCATGATCGGCGGGAATTTTGGCGAAAATGAGAAGAAAAGGCAAGGGAATTTAGATGAGTAAAAATTGTTTTGTATGAATAAAATCTTGACTTTTTATTTAAAGTTTGTATGAGTGCTTACAAGTTAATATTTATTAAAATGGCAAAAGAAGTAAAAGATGATTCTAGGGCAGCTCAAATAAACGGATTACGCGAAACAGAAGGACCAATAGAGCTTTCTGTTAGTTGCTTTTCTAAAAAAAGAAAAGAATATGAAAGAGCGAGAGAAGCTTTTGAAAGAGCTTTAGAAGACCTACATGTTCCCTTTCATGTACTTCACTTCCGTTTAGCTATTTTTGGAAGTGCAAGAATAGAAAAAGAAACAAAACCTTATAAATTTGTTGTAAGTTTAGCAGAAGAATTAGTAAAACAACTCAGGGCAGACATAAAAAGTGGAGGAGGTCCAGGAGTAATGGAAGCAGCAAATGAAGGATTTCATAAAGGAAGAGAAGCTCTTCCTCAGGAGGAATGGCAAGGCCTTGCGAGTCATGCAGTAAGAATCCATTTGCCTTTTGAAGATGGAATTACTGGTGATTATCAAAAAAAGAAGGTTCATCGAAATTTCTCTACCCGATTGCAACACTTCGCTAATGGTACTCATGGAGCTTATACTGCGGAAGGAGGATTTGGGTCAGGGTTAGAATTTATGTATCTTCTTCAATTATTACAAGTAGGGCACTTGGAAGATAATTACCCTATTATCCTTCATTCTTATTGGAAGCCAATTTTAGATGCTTTATACAATAGGCTGTATCATGAAAGAGATCATGATGATAAAGATAGGATTCCATTGATAAGTCCTGAAGATGTAGAAATCGTAAAAATAAGTGATAATATAGATGAAATTGTGGAAATATTCCGAGAATTTGCCTACAATCCTTGGAAAGAACTAAATGATAGAGTTGTTCTTGTTGATTAGGTACTCAAAATAACCCTTTAAAAAATGATTGAAAACCTACCACCACTAACAGAAGCTGCAGAAATATTCTCTGCTGCAAAAGATATCAAGCTAAGTCCGTTGGACATCGCTACCCTCGTCGCTGGAGCCACCGGCGTCGGAGCAATTATGAAAGGAAGTGCTGAATACAAAGGCATCAATGGGACAGAACAAGATGAAAAAATTGCCGAAGGAGCTTCCTTAAAAATATTTATTGGAACCGCTGCTATGACCGTGACGGCTGTCTTGGCAGGTAATCCTCGTTATGCCGCACCAGAAGCACTCGCTTTTACTACTAGCGGAAAAAACTGGCTAACCAATAAATTCCCGGAATCTTTGGGAAAAATACGCGAACAACTTCAATCGCTTCCGGGTTTTGAAAAATGGAGCAGGTTTATTGTTCCGGTTGTCGCCACTTCTATCCTCGTGGGACTTGTCGTCAATGGAAACATCTCCAATGTCCAAGAAGCCTTGGCTCCTCTCGGGCTTGCGTCTCTTTCTACGGCTTTTGAAATGACCCCTAAAACTGATAAACAAAAACTTTTGTATCGTTTTCTTACTATTTTTGGAGGAAGTTCTCTGATCGCTGGATCAGGGCTGGATCTAGCTACTTCTGAAGCGATGGTAGGAAAAATAATGAGTGGATGTTTTTTAGCATTAAATACAGCATACACATTTTTTGAGATCAAAAACCTTATCTCTGAAAAAACAAAAAAAGTCGTTGAAGTACCTGCTGAATAATTGTCTCCAGCATTCAACTGCATTAAATAAGCAATTTTATTGATTCTCTCTAATAATCTCCAAAAAATTTAATGTTGTTTTAATGTTTTCTTCTTTAAATTACACAAAATTACTTCTTAATCCTCCTATTATTATGCTTCTCAGTACTATTATCAAAGAGATCAATCATCTCTCTCACATCCAAAAAATGCTTCCCACCCATGGACAATTCATCCCCGAACGCCAGAAGTGGATCAAAACTGCACTTACAAATGGTCTACCCGGAATGCTTGAATTCTTTGAAACACAAAAAGATCTGGACGAACAAGAAGAAAGCCTGGTGCTGGAGAAACGTGCTGCCAGTGACCATCTCACTCGATTAGTTCGATCTTATACTTATTTGGGAAAAGGGATCTGCTATTTTCATCAGAAAGATGATCTTGTGAAAGAGTTGGAATATGATCGAAATCTACTCAAACGGGCGGAAAAGCTCCATACCTGGGTTTCCGCAAATGAAACAACATTGGCTGATGTTTCCCAGATAAACGACTCAAATCTAGCCATCGCTATCAAAGTATATCGGGATGCAAAAGCTGCTATTCTCGATATTCACCAAAAAATCGATGCCTCGAAAGAAGAATTTCTGAAGAAAGAAGATGAAATAGATGATCTCTATCACGAAGTAACGAATGCCTTAGAAGGAATTTTTCATGAAGATCGGGAGATTATGCTAGTGTTTATGCCGTGGAAAGAACGAAAAACGCATAAAACAACTGCCGATCAAACAGAAAACACTCAAGAACCGCAAAATTAGTATATATTAAGCAATTTTGGTACTCAACGACCGTGAAATCCGTACAAGCTAAGCATTTTTTACACTGAAGGAGTGGAAAGGGCTAATATGCTAAGCTTTTTTTTGCACAAAAAAGTGCAAAATTCGTATAGATTAAGCGACTTCGGTGCAAAATGAGTGGAAAAGCCTGATAAGCTAAGCCTTTTTGATACTCAATGACTATCAAATTTGTACAGGCTGAGCGATTTTGGAACAAAATGAGCCAAAAAATCTTTCTTGTTAGTCATTCCGGCTTGACCGGAATCTGACAGAAGTAGCACAATGGACTCGATGTATGAAGAAAGACAATATGCAATTTATATTATGGGAAACGAAAGGCCTACATTATACGTTGGCATGACAAACAATTTGGTAAAAAGAGTTGATGATCATAAAAAAGGCAAAGGAGGTGCTTTTACAAAAAAATATAAACTTAATAAATTGCTCTATTATGAAGTGGGAGATAGACCAATGTCTGCTATAATCTATGAAAAGCAGTTGAAAAACATGTCCCGAAAGGAAAAATTAGAGTTAATTGCCGAAAGAAATCCTTTGTTTGTGGATTTGTGGAGCGAGATTGTAAATGGGATTGATTTCCCAGATGATGGGATTCCGGACATCCATCCTCCGAAGTAGAAGGTTTTTAAATTTATTTTCTACTTCTACGGAGGACGGGAGCCGGAATGACATCGAGCTTGTAGAAACAATGATCCATGCAAACTCCAGCAGAAAGTTTTAAACTTTGAATTTTCTACGGCTTTTTCCCCACCACCAAAAAATTCCGCTCCCGAAAAAGTTCTGACTGCAACACCTTAAACCCGGCTTTTTTTAATAACTTCTCCATTTCTTCGTTATTTACCCGCCGATAGATTCGTGAATGCTTTTCTTTGCCAAAAGGAATCAGCCAGTTTTTCCAACGAAATCGAAGTAAATTGGTCAAAAAATATTTCATCGGCAACTTCCATGTAGTGAGAAAAAGGATGCCCCCTGGTTTCAAAACCCGATAACATTCAGCAATAAAGGCTTTTTGGTCTTTTCGATTGTACAAATGATGAAAGGCCGCGATCGACACCACCATCTCAAAGTTTTCTGCCCCAAAAGGTAATTCTTTTTCAAAATCATCATGAAAAAAGTGATCTTGCGGGAATTTTTCTCGACCGATCTTGAGCAATTCTCCTGAAACATCGAGACCAAAGTAATTCCCCGGAGGAATAATCTGAGGATCGAGAAATTTCCGAAATCGTGCATTGCCACAGCCTAAGTCCAGAATCCGATCCTTCGGCTTCAAATAAGGCAAAATCAAATCAAACTCTGGCCAGGCATTCTGACGAGTGATAGAAAAATCCGAAGCAAATTGGTCGTAGTCAGACATTATATCCCCATAATTAGCATATTTCGTAAAAAATGAAAATAAAAATTAGCGATGCAATGGAAAAATACCTCTTACATGTTCGATCCCGAAAAAACTCAGAAACGCACCATTTTTAATTCTTCATTTTTCATTGTTCAAACCCTTCTGGTGGCCCATCCATAATCTTCACTCCACTCTCCTCCAATTGCTGTTTCACTTCCCGTGCTTTATCCGCCAACTGATGTGCCAGGTGTTTGATGGACTCCGCCATTTCTGGATGTTCAGGATTTAATCGCCCTGCTTCATCAGCCGAAACCCAAGCGGCTTTGCTCTCAGTAATAATAGCTTCAATCTGCCCTTTTTCTCCAGCAGTATACGCTGCGACCAAACTTTTTACCGCTTGAACCGTTTTGTCCGCCGCTACTACCACATTGTCAGAAGAAACCGTGATCGCTAATCGACTAAATTTCTCTGCCATCGAAACCATCAGTCCCGCAGCAGAAGTTTTCTTTTCTTCGAGCAACCTCATTGTCTGTACGAGATGTTCTTCGATCAGATTGATCAAAATCTGAGGCCTGAGTCCCCCACCCGCCTGCAAAGTTTTAAAAATCAGATCCGCTGCTTCTCCTCGAGAAACTGATTTTCCTGGAAACACATTACCATCAGAAAGGGTGATAATTTTAAATTTTACCGCAAAGTTTAAATATGGACCAAACCAAGCCCCTTCTGAAATGTCGTTTATTTCTGCGGTGTAAATAAATTTAGCCGGGTCGATATCAAAAGCTTTAATGATCATTTTCATAAACTCCGCACGATTTACCTCTCGAGCAGGCGAAAACATACCTGTCTGTGCATCTCCTGAAACAATTCCCATGCTTGTCGCATGATTTACATACTTAGCAAACCAAGTATCTGCTGGCACATCGCTAAACTTTCGGTCTCCGACCTCCGGTATTTCCTCTTCAGTCGAAGTCAAAATTGATTTAAGAGCTTCTGCTCGATTGATAATTTTATCGGTTCCGAAAGTCCCATCCGCATATCCCTTGAGAATCCCCTTCTCTGCTACATAGCTAATGTGTGTGTAGAGCGGATTGAGAACCGACACATCAGAAAAAGCCTGAGTCAGTACTGGTATAAACGAAAAGAGCACCGCGATCGAAATTTTCTTTTTCATAAATTTTATTTATCAGACAACGGCCTTAATCGTAAAGGAAATAAAAAAACTGTGCAACTTTTTTGAACAAAAAAGTGTTGAAAAAAATACAGCATATTTTTTTTATAAAAAATGGTGATTTGACGAGACACCTCACAGTCTCTAAAATCTGTCCGATGAAGATCTTACTTCTTGGGTCAGGAGCGTTGAAAATTGGAGAAGCGGGTGAGTTTGATTATTCCGGATCACAAGCGATCAAAACATTTAAAAAAGCAGGACACAAAGTAATTCTTATAAATCCAAACATTGCCACAATCCAGACTGATCCGGATACTTTTTCTCCGAAAGAGAGTACTGCAGATGAAGTTTATTTTTTGCCAATCACGCCGGAATTTGTAGAGAAAGTAATTGAACGTGAAAAACCGGACAGCTTAGCTCTTTCTTTTGGCGGGCAGACCGCACTCAATTGTGGATTGGCCCTGAAAGAAAATGGAATTCTCAAAAAACATGGAATAAAAGTACTTGGCACACCTGTTTCCGTTATTCAAGCCACAGAAGATCGGGAGATTTTTGTAAAAAAGCTCAAAGAAATTGATGTCAAAACTCCAAGATCAATCGCCACAAGAAGTTTAAAAGAAGCAAAAACCGCGGCAGAAAAAATTGGTTTTCCACTCATCATGCGAGCGGGATTTGCTCTGGGAGGCAAAGGCTCTGGTTTTTGTGAAAACGAAAAAGATTTTGAAAAAATGGCAAAGGAAGCCTTTGCTTTCTCTCCACAGTTGCTCGTAGAAGAAGATCTCCGAGGATGGAAAGAAATCGAATATGAGATCGTACGAGACAGTGCGGATAATGCTATTGCGGTAGTAAATATGGAAAATTTTGATCCACTAGGGATCCATACCGGAGAATCGATTGTAATTTCTCCTTCGATGACTTTGGCAAACTTCGAATATCAGATGCTCCGAACCGTAGCGATCAAAACTATTCGACATCTCGGTATCATTGGTGAATGTAACATTCAATACGCCCTCAATCCCAATGATCCATCTGAATACCGAGTAATCGAAGTAAATGCCCGGCTTTCTCGAAGCTCAGCTCTTGCTTCCAAGGCCACAGGTTACCCACTTGCTGCCGTAGCCGCTGAAATAATTCTCGGAAAAACACTGCCGGAAATCCCAAATGCGATCACGCAGGTGACGACCGCTTTTTTCGAACCGGCCCTCGATTATCTGGCACTGAAAATTCCACGGTGGGATCTGCAAAAATTTCGAAAAGTATCTCAAGAAATCTCCACAGAAATGAAATCGGTCGGAGAAGTGATGGCCCTGGGGAGAAATTTCCCAGAGTGTCTACAAAAAGCAATCCGAATGCTGGCTATCAGGTCAGAAGGAATCCTGGATTCGCCAGTAAAATTTAAAAATAAAAACGAACTAGAGGAAGCTCTCAGAATTGCTTCTCCTCAGAGGATTTTTGCCGTGGCTCAGGCACTTTTTACAGAAGTTTTTTCTGTAGAAGAAATTTGGAAAATGACCAAGATCGACCACTGGTTTCTTTTTCAGATCGAGAAAATCACTGATTTTGCCAAAGAATTACAAAATAACTTTTCAGAAGAAAAACTACTAGAAGCTAAAAAACTGGGATTTTCTGACGTCGAAATCGCTCGGCTGAGTAAAAAAACTTCTGCAGAAATCAGAAAGCTCCGTACGCATCAAAAAATCATCCCGGTGACAAAACAAATCGATACCCTCGCTGCAGAATTCCCCGCACAAACCAACTATTTGTACACCACGTACCTGGGTGCAAAAAATGATGTGTAGGGGGGTAGTGGGGAGAACGAGGGTCACCACTCCTCGCCCTCCCCTGAGGAAATAACAGCCCCATCCAAGCTATCCATGATGAAACGCGGTGGAAGCGGGGGGACACTCCCATCTCGCTTAAGGGTTCCAATCCAATTCCATCCAGAGTTGCCACAGACAGGTATTTCCTCGCTATTTTTTATATCCCCAAGTTTTCCCTTGTCAATCAAAATATTTTGATACATAAAAGTTGGTCGGAAGGAGAAGAAATAGCTAAAATTCTGCCACCCTTCTCCTTCCGGATGAGGAACTTGGTGTGTCATGCAAGGTTAGTATGACGACCAAATAGTCCGAGAGGATTCGGAGCCCCCTCCATCATCTAAAAAAGCTAAGACACATCTCCTCGCGAGCAAAATAAAAAAATAAAAAATGCTGTCAATTCAAGAATACAAAAATTGGGCGGGGAGAGCTAGAATCGCCGGAGTCTATGCTCCCCCCTAAAGGTAATGTCCGAATTCCCTGTTCGATCCAACAAGAGACGAAGTAAGTGATCCGGGGGGGCCGAGACTCACTCCGAATCATCCAGAACAAACAAAGGAAAACACACCTCTAAAAACATATTTAGACAATAAAATATTTGTGTCAAACAAGCCTTTATTTTATACTTCCTGGATATATTAGTCCCATGACGTATATTCGTCTTAAAACCTCATTTTCTGGTAAAGGAAATTTCCTCTGGGTATTATTTCTCTGGTCAAAAATCCTCCGTACTCTTCCGGTAAAAACAGTTGATATATCATCTAATACAACTTTTTCACAGGTGTTCAAACCTTCGGGATTTGTCATAAGCACCTCGTGCGAAACCCCGCTCAACAATTCCTCTTGTAAATTCATTTCACAAAACTAAATTATATATTCCCTACAACCTAAAACTTCCCACCTATCACCTTTTAACTACTTTCTCACATACACCGTCTGTGTCGGATACGCCATCTCAATCCCCTCTTTTTCAAATGTATCTCGGATCTCAAAATTAATCGCCTGCTGTGTATTCATATAGTCCAAATAATCACTTGAATCCACATAGTATACCACATCAAAAAGAAGGGCGAAGTCTCCAAAAGTGCTAAAATGAACTCGATCAGATTCAGCTAACCCTTGTTTATCAATAATCTTTTTTACCATTTCTGGTATTTTTTTAAGTTTTTTATTGTCGGTCTCATAGATCACTCCAAAAGAAAAACTGATTCTTCTTCGTTTCATTCTTTTAAAATTTTGAACTCGAGCATTGGTGAGCTCTTTATTAGAAATAACTAATTCTTCCCCTACCAATGTCTGAATTCGAGTCGTTTTGAGTCCTATTTTTTTTACTACTCCTTTGTCTGCTCCTACTACAACGAAGTCTCCCACTCCAAATGGTCGATCAAAGTAAATAGAAAAAGAAGAAAACAAGTCTCCCAAAATATTTTGTGCGGCCAAAGCAAGAGCGATACCTCCGATACCTCCTCCTACCAATAATGCTGAAATATCAAATCCAAGATTTGAAAGTACTAATAATATTCCCAACGACCAAATAATAATCCCTATCAATAATTTAATCGCATGAAGCGTAGTTGGGGTAAGATGCTTATGTTCTGCTTGATTCCATTTTTCAATTCCATACCCAAATATGTTTTGCACAATTTTTACTATTTCATACACCGCAAAGATAATAAAAGCTCCATCAAAAGTTTTTTCAAAATTGCCATTTATGACAGGAGAAATTTTTGTAGTGATATAAAAAGCTAAAAACCAATAAAAAAGAGGAGCAATATTCCCAACAATTTCTACTAATTTATCATCCAGATCTGATTTTGTTTTTTTAGCGAGTTTTTTAAACCGTTGGAGCAAAATCGTCCGAAAGATTCTAAAAACAATCACCAATCCAATAAAGCAACCAAAAGCCACCAGCAGCTCCTCGACCGTCAGGCTATCCCACAGTACTCGAGCCAGCACATCCGAAACCGAATAACCAAAAAGTGTCATTTTTTTGTTTTAAAAAATTGTTGATCCAATTCTAAGATTCTACGTTTTTTTAGCAACTTTTTAGTACTTCAGAAATCGCCCTGCTTCCAATCCCTGCCTCATCGTAGAGCTCCGCTGGTTTTCCAGACAACTGATACTCCCCTACTCCCAGGGATTGAAAAGAATCGACTTTCAATCCTTCTTGAGCAAGAAAAAGAGAAACCGCCGCCCCCAGTCCGGACTTTACATTATGATCTTCGACCGTAATCACCTTTCCGGTTTTTTGAATCGAGGTTTTTAAATTGTCGTCAAACCGCTTGATTGAGCTCGCAATCACAATCTCGGCATCTATGCCTGATGCGTCGCGAGCTTTCAGTGCTTCGATCACCGTGGCTCCCATCGCCACGATCGTCACCGCTGCCCCAGATCGCAAGGTGTCGGTTTTTCCATATTCGTATTGGTAATTTTCGTCAAAAAAGACGGATCCATCTTCCTTGGTCAAAACTAGTAGCTTGTGCCGTCCCATCCGTACGTAAAAATTCCCATAATGTGAGGCCACATACCGAATCATCCGATCACACTGATTGGGATCAGCCGGTTCCATCACCATCGTGTGAAACATCCCGAGAAATGACCCCATATCATCAATCGCTTGATGTGTCGGCCCATCTTCTCCCACGGAAAGCCCACAATGGGTGGCCACCATTTTTACATTGGTCTGATTAATGTCGTTGACTCGGGCCTGATCTTTTGCTCGAGAACTGAGAAACGCTCCGAAGGTAGAGGCAAAAGGAATAATCCCTTCAAAAGAAGCCCCTCCCGCTACAGAAACCATGTTTTGCTCAGCAATTCCAAATTCGACAAACTGCTCTGGATGTTCTGCAGCGACAAATTTGGTCATCACTGACCCTCCGAGATCAGCCGTCGTCGCCCAGATGTTGTTATTGTTTTTTGCCAGGTCAAGCAGAGCCTTCCCGTAGGCTGAACGACAGTCCGTCATCACGTCTGCTTCGTACAAAATTGGTTTACCCGTATCCACTTCAGACATCGGTTCCAGATCTTTTATGAATCTGTTTTTGGGCGGATCATAGCTTCGATCTAGACGGAATTCTCCGAGTATTTTTTGTTCTTCTCCGGTTAATTCGAAGTCTTTCAATGCTTCATCGATAGCCTCCGGCTTCGGAGCTTGTCCGTGCCAAGTAGGTTTGAGCTGTTCTCCATCTGCCTGCATGAGAGAAATTCCTTGTCCCATCACTGTTTTTGCTACCACCACCGTCGGGCTACAAGCTTTTTCCGCTTCGGCCAAAGACGACCAAATTTCTTCCACATTGTGTCCATCAATTTCTAGTACATTCCATTCTGCCGCACGGAAAAAAGCCGCCACATTGATCGGCAACGTATCATCCAAACTAGCCGTCAACTGCACCTGATTGTAGTCCACAAAAACCACAAAGTTCGATAAATTTTCTTTGGCGGCAAAAAGAGCCATTTCGTGCACTTGTCCTTCCTGAGCTTCTCCATCTCCCATGAGGCAAAAAACTTTTCCCCCCTCCCCTTTTCTTTTTTGTGCAAGAGCAAAGCCCGCCGCAGCAGAAACTCCTACTCCCAATGGTCCTGTGCCAAAATGCACCCCCTCCACATGCCGTGTCACATGCCCCTCAAAGATCGAACCAACCTGTCGAAATTCTTTTTCTACCTGTTCTCGATCAATAGCTCCCATTTCGGCCAAAACCGAGTACACCCCCGGAGAGATGTGCCCATTGGAAACAATTATTTTCTCCTTGGTTTGAGAAATCCGAAAAGCGTACAAAGTGCTCAAAATATCAAGAGAAGATAGGGATCCTCCCGGATGTCCGCTCTGAGAGGTGCGTAGCATTTCAAGCATGGTTCGTTGGCAAGACTTCCGAAAAAGCTCCAAAAAAGCTAATCGATCTGTACCTAATTTTTCGCCGTTCGCAGGGAATGAATAATCCATTGGTTTTAGTTTTTTAAAAATTGAAATTTGTGGGAGGACTATAAAGAAATTTAAAAAGATGGCAAAACAACTTCCCAACCCGCATGATCAAAAGGGAAAAACAAAAAACAAAATAAAATTTGACAAAATATCTTTTTTGTTTACAATTAATGCACAAAATTATGAATTTATTAAAACACGCCCCCAAAAGTGATGCACTACCGCTTGAGAGAGTAGAAGAAGGACTATCACAAATTCTTTCCATTACAAAAGGAGTAGTAAAAGAGGCATTGCGAGCTATCCAGGTAGAACCGATGTTTCTGAGGCAGGGACTGGTTTATGCTCACCATCTCAAATATCGACTACAAACCAATGCGATTCTTTCTGATCCGAGTTCTTTAGCTACTGTAAGTGCTTTTTTATTCCTTTTGGGAGTAATGGGCCATGGAAGCTTGCAAATGTTAACAGCCGAAAAAAAGCAATCTATCGCTCTTCTTCCTGCCAATGAATTTGTCACAAATGCTAATTTTGGTCTTTCTCTTCCTGGTAGCACTAATCTATCTATAGATTGGAGCTTTTTGAATAGAGAATTTGATGGAAAACCAACTGAAGGCTTAGAAAACCTATTCTCTGAAAACACACTCCCTTTTCCTGATGCCCCCCCCACTCACTGGGATAAATTGGCCGATGCAGACCCTCATTTTTTTGACTATCGTGAAGGCGGAGAATTTACCACTGAAGAACTGGCTAAGCATACCGAAACACTCGCCCCCGGAGTTACGGTTATTAGAGATCACGGACTTACTTTTTATGTAGTAAAAAAAGGAGATACTCTCTCCGGTATTGCACAGAAGCTCAAAAAAATACAAGAATTCGATCATGTGGATTGGAAGTCAGAACTGAGCAGTCTTAATGTGAAGGATTCTCAAAATGTTCTAAAACCGGACATGTGGCTACCACTTCCTTTGGCTGAAAAAGATAGGATTTTAACGGATCAACAGTTTAGTAATTACGCTTATCAATCAGTAGAAGAAATGTTGACTCACCCTAAGTACGGAGAAAGGATAAAAACTCTCATGGAAACCGTACCAATGAATGATATCATTGCTTCCATTCTCGCCATCGCAAAACAAGAAGGCGGTGGCAAACCTCTGGGACAATTTGTCCTTCATCGCTACGAACCGCGAAAAGGGAAAAAGCACACGCCTCCTTTTTTTGGAGTTTTTTCTTTTGGATACTTTCACATTTTGTTAGAAAAGGCGGGCAAAAGAGCACAAGAAAATATTGGAGCTACTTATGGACAATTGCTTTCCCCAGAAATTGGAACCAAAGCAGCTTTGGCTTTTATTTGTGAAAAAACCAATCGGCCTCTTAGTGATTTTTTCCCGCTCAGTGACCCAGAGAAAGCCAAAGCGTTTGCTATAATAGACTTTCTGCACAATAAAGTTGTTCGGAGAGAAGAAATGGGGATAATGAGC
>CAYFOO010000033.1:0-15372 GCA_964344775.1 uncultured Candidatus Peribacteria bacterium | reverse complement strand
CAGTATACTTTTTTTTATTCTTTGTGGGAAGTTATTTTGTTACTAATCCTTAGTTCGGTTGTGCAAAACAGAAATAATCTCGTTTCAAGCCAGGAGACTTGAAACAGTCTTTTTTGTTTTTTCCCATTCAAAAATTTACAATCGTAAATCCCAAAACTCCTCACCGATCCGAATCTGATCCCCCACCTTCGCCCCCTTGTCTTCTAATTTTTTTGGAATGTGCCATTTTTTGAGCACGTCATAGATTCGTTCTCGGGACTGCTCATTGTCCACATCGGTCTGTCGGACCATCTGCTCAAGTCTTTCATTTTTGATCGTCCACCAGTGCGGTGTTTTTTCGATCTCGACGTTTCGACCATCGAGCTGGTCAGCTGGTCGGAAGACTACCATTTCCGGATCTTCTTTTCCTTTCTCCGCAGGCGAGGATTCGAATCCTCGCCTTCCGGCAGTGGAAAAAGCCTCGTCTTCGGTATCAATCATTTCTTCCTCTTCAATGGGCGGCACCTGCGAAACAATGTATCGCAAAAGACCCTGCACCCCCTCGTGCGTCGCGGCCGAAATTTTGTACGGCATAATTTTAAATTTCTTCTCAAATTCTTTGGTCAAAAATTCCTCGAGCTCCTCGTCGGTCAGATCAATCTTAGAAAAAACCGGTAAAAAGGGTTTTTCAGCTAAAGTGGGAGAAAATTTCTCCAGCTCTTCACGAATAATGTCAAAATCTTCAAGTGGCGTATCGGACGTCGCATCGATCAGATGAAGTACATACCTCGCTCGCTCAATATGACGAAGAAATTGATGTCCAAGGCCCTTCCCTTCTGATGCCCCCTCGATCAATCCTGGCACATCGACAAAAACCAGTTCCTGATCATCAATTTTGGCCACCCCCAGATTTGGAACAAGCGTCGTGAAGTGGTATTCGGCCACCTTCGGTTTGGCGTTGGAAATCACAGAAATAAAAGTAGATTTTCCTACGGACGGATACCCCACAATCGCCACATCGGCTACTAATTTCAGTTCCAAATCCAAATCCAGGTGTTCTCCCTCGTCCCCCTTCTCAGCAAAGTTGGGGGCTTGCCGGATCGAACTTACAAATCCCGCATTTCCTTTTCCGCCTTTTCCTCCATGGGCCAGCCTTTTTTTCTGCCCTTTGCGAGTCAGATCAGCCAGAACCTTGTGAGTATCCACATCTCGAATCTGTGTTCCCACTGGAACTTTAAGAACCAAATCTTTCCCATGTCGTCCAGTACAGTTACTTTTACTACCCGGCACTCCATTCTCTGCTTGAAAACTTTTTTGGGATCGATAATCGTACAAGGTATGCACGTTTTCTACTGCTTCAAAAATGATGTCCCCACCTTTTCCTCCGTCCCCACCATCCGGACCGCCTTTTGGGATAAACTTCTCCCGACGAAAATGGGCACATCCATCTCCACCTTTTCCCGCGGTCACCGAAATTGCAACTTCATCTACAAACATCTTTCAAAAGGCAACTTATGTATTTCGCCTCAAAAAACAAATAAAAATCATCCCATAATTTTGCTTTTTGCTTTTTAGACTTTGAATTTTTTAACTATTTGACACCAAGGTCTTTCTTCAACGCATGAATATGACGAGCCGTGGCAGAGTCTTTTCTCCTTAGTTCTTGTACTTTTTTGATCCCGTGCATGATGGTCGTATGATTTTTCCCGTTGAAAGCTTCACCAATTGACTCAAAGCTCATCTTGAGTATTTCTTTGCAGAGTAACCAAGCCACCTGCCGAGGGAAAACAATGCCTTTTTTTCGAGAGTCACCAAGGAGCTCTGTGGCTGGCACCTGGAAGTATTCAGAGATCGCGGTGATGATATCATCCGGATTTTTTACCAAACCGGTTAGTGCCGCAGCAGAAGTAGTGAGATTGTCCTGTGGGTTAAGCTTCCGAAGAATTTTCCCTACGGACTGAACGGTTGGAGAAAGATGAGAGAGTTCCAATTCTGCAGAAACTTGGGTTAATATATTTTCCAGTTCTCGTAGACTTCGCCGAATGTTGGCTGCGATAAATTCTTGGACATCCTGTGGCAAAACCAAATTAAGCTCTTGAGCTTTCTCTTGAACGATTGCCATCCGGGTCTCATAGTTGGGGAGCTGAACATCGACAGATAATCCCCATCCCATCCGAGATCGAAGCCGATCAGAGAGTCCCTCTAGTTCAGATGGAGGACGGTCGGCAGAAAATATAATCTGTTTGTTGAATTCAAAAAGATCGTTGAAAGTATTAAAAAGTTCATCCTGGGTTCGCTCTTTCCCCTCAAAAAATTGAACATCATCGATAATCAGAACATCGGCTCGCCGATATTTTTTTCGCAGATCATCCGCTTTTCCATTTCGAATAGATTTTACGATCTCGTTGGTGAAACGTTCAGCAGTGGTGTACACCACTTTTGCTCCCTGATTTCGACGCAAGATTTCATTGGCCGTCCCTTGCAGCAGATGAGTTTTCCCCAGACCTACTCCACCATAGATGAAAAGGGGGTTGTATTTTTTGGGCCCTTTTATATCTGTTTCTCCTACTGCCAAACAAGCTGCATGAGCGAGACGATTTTCTTCTCCTACGATGAAATTTTGAAGGGTAAATTTTTCATGAATTACTCGAGATTCCATACCTTCTTCTATTTTTACTTCTGGGCGATTGGGAAGTTTTCGCGGTGTCCTGGAAGCATTGAAGACAGCCGGATCGGCTGATTTGGAATCGGCAAGACTGAGATCTACTTTGAAAAAAAGTCGGTCCACCTCGGGGCAAACCTTTTTAATATTGGTCAAAATCACTCCGTGATACTTGCTTTCAAGCCAGTTTTTATTCATTTCTGTCGGACAATCCAGCTCGACCGCACCTCCAGAAATTTTTGAAATACGAACTTTTTTGAACCAGGTATGGAACTCCATCCGAGAGATTTTCTCAGACAATCGATCCAGCACCGCGTCCCACACTTGGTTTTTATCCATTACAAATTAGTGAGCCCCAAATATTAAAACTTCTTAATAACTTCTAACGATTTAATTTTTAATTTTCAATTAAATTTTGCTTTTTGCACTTTGAATTTTTAATTTTTATCGAAAAATAAGGTCTCCTCGCTCTACTCCTGTCCCAATCGCTCTCACCGGACAACCGATCAATTTTTCAATCGCAAAAATATAGTTCTGTGCATTCTGAGGAAGCTCTTCAAACTTTTCGATACCACCAAGTTCTTCCTCCCAACCAGGAAGTACTTCGTATTCCACTTCTAATTTTTGATTGGCTTTGCGAGTGGTGGGCACAGTAAAAAGTTCTCGATCAACGAGTATATATTTTTTAGCAATTTTTATTTCAGGAAGACCAGAGAGGACATCTAATTTTGTAAGATTGATCGCATCGACGCCATTGAGTTCTACAGCACTTCTGGCAGCCACCGCATCCAGCCATCCACATCGTCGAGGACGTCCAGTAGTAGCACCATATTCTCCTCCATTTTCTCGAATTTTTTCACCCAACTCATCATTCAATTCCGTAGGAAAAGGACCTTCCCCTACACGAGTAGTGTAGCTCTTCATAATGCCAATAATCCCTGTGATACTCCGTGGCGGAAGCCCAAGTCCTGTACAAAATCCTCCAGACGAAACACTGCTGGAAGTGACAAATGGATAGGTTCCATGGTCAATATCCAAATGATGTGCCTGTGCTCCTTCAAGTAAAATTCGTTTCCCTTTTTGCATCTGATTTTGGAGAAAAAATCGTGTTTCACTCATGAGAGGCTTCACTCTTTCTCGAACAGACAATATAACTTCGTATTCCTCCTGTGGATTCAGATCAAGCCCCAGATTTTTTGCATGAAAAGCACAATTTTGTTCGATTTTTTCTTTTAGCAGATCCTTGTCTAGAAGATCTTCTACACGAATCCCAATTCGAGAAATTTTGTCCGTGTAGGCGGGCCCAATCCCTCGACAAGTAGTACCAATCTTTTTATCTCCTTTTCGTCGTTCCAGTTCTGCATCAATTTTTTTGTGATAATCCAATATCAGATGTGCCTGAAGAGAAAGTTTGATCCGAGAAGCTACTTCTAGTCCAGCTCCTTCCAATTCATCAATCTCTTCGATCAAATCTGGCAGAGAGACCACGGTTCCATTACCAATGATCCCGATCGTATTAGGATGCAGCATCCCAGAAGGGAGCAGGTGAAAAACATATTTTTTGCCGTCCACTACAATTGTGTGACCCGCATTTGCCCCGCCAGAACTCCGACAAACAAGATCAAATTCCCTCGCAAAAGCATCCACGAGTTTTCCTTTTCCTTCATCTCCCCACTGTGTTCCGAGAATAGCTACATTCTGACCCAGATCTTGGAGGAGTTTTTGCATTTGTAGAAAGGTTTTTAGCCGCACGGAGGGTAGTGATTTTCACGGGCATGTCAATGGAATAAAAAAAGCCCTCCCGCACCTTCCTTAACTAAACAATTTTTAAAAGGTGCGGGACGGGACCTTTTTTACGAAAAACGAAGTTCGAATAACGAACAACGAATTTTAGTTCATTTTCAACAATGCTTTCACCCCGCCTGGTGTCTTGATCCTGATGCCTGAAGCAAATGGATCATCCATCCTTCGCTTTGCGACGAGCTAACGAGCGGAAATGGAAGATGTCCACCGAAGCTTTATGCGTAGGTGGAGACATCATTCCAAGCTACGGATGGCAGGCCTACTAATTCATTTTTAGTAAAGCCTTGATCCCATTGCTTGTTTTTACTCGTATTCCAGAGGCGAAAGGGTCATCAACGTCCACCAAACTAATTCCATAGTTGGTACTAGATTTTGCAATTCTCAGAGCAGAGGTCAAGGTCCCTGATGGTTCTACTCCCACGTTGATGACACCTGTTCCATCGTAGTATCTCAGTCCGATGTCTACTTCATTCCAAGCTCTCAAGTAAGCCCAGTCGGTAGAGAGTACGGCATCAGTTCCAGAAGTTGATGGGTTCTTACTGGCTACTTTGATGCGGACAGTGTTGCCATCAATGTAGTTACTGACGTTGGTCGTGATATCTCCGGCAAGTTGATTGGTTCCCATGGTTCCATCGGTATTACTATCTAGGGCTTCCCAGGTAGTAGAGTTTGCATTCCAGATCTTGGCATCTACTCCGTCTCCTCCTGCAGCCGTAGCAGCTGCTAGCAGTCGGGCAGAGAGTTTATTGATCGTTCCTCCGATAGAGGACAGATCAAAGGTAAACATCTGCGTTGCGTATCCGTCTGATCCGGCTACCGCTGGGGCAAATGGTTCTTCGGCGAAGGCAGCGTAAATATAGGTTTGACCGCTCGTATTATTACTCGTGGTTCTGACTTTGAAGCCATTTGACAATAGATCGAATGTCACTCCGCTATTGGTTCCTTCTGCACCATTAGTATTTGGATAGATGCCATCATCGACCGGGTTGTATGATTCTCGCTCCGTATCGTAGATAAACCAACTCAGTGATTCATTTGCAGCTTTGGCTAGGATAAAGCGCGGCTTAAATCCGGTATACACAAACGGCCCATACACATTTCCATTCCCCGTGTAGCTGCCGAACTTACTGTAGCCTTCTTTTTCGGCCCAGAGGTAGGCGATGTGGTTATTACCACTACCATTTGTTTCAGCAGATGTTCCTACCCAAAAATATGTACTCGTCGGTTCTGCATTTGCCCAGTTAGCTCCATCTCCTGCTTTGGCATCGGTTAAATTTAGTTTTACAAAATCTGAATATGGAAGAGGCATTCCTTGATGATAGACAATCCAGTTAGAAGATGTATCAAGATTTCTGGCTATCATCATAGCTGGCTTAACGCCAAGGTTATGTGATATTTGTTGAGCAGTTCCTGTTCCTGAATATGTAGCGATATCAAACCCTGCCGCTGGATCTTTTTTCCAGGTCCAAGCAACGAAGTCTTCTCCGTTGTCGTTGTAACCATTTGCTCCGGTTCCGAGGGTGAATCCGTTTGATAGGAAGGCGGTAAGGCCGTTGCTGTCAGTCGTTTCAAATACTTGATCAATAGAGAGTTCTTTCGTCACTCCCCGAACGCTGTCGATGAGCTTGTGTTCATCGGCTTGGTCTCGATTCTTGATCCAGACGAGATCTGGTTGGAAGCCGAGGGTGTCAATCGATTGTCCGGATCCATCTCCCGTATACGTCACCACATCGAAGTAGCTCGATGGGCTTGTGATGGCTGGATCTGGGAGGTTGGCGGTGGAGAGGGCTTTGAAGCCAGCAGGTGGACAGGTATCGAAGTATCCACCAGCACCACTACACCACTGCAATCCAGATGTTCCACCTTGTCCAGCGTTTAACAACCAAGCGTTCTGGTTTTTTTCCGTGCCGACAGCGAACGTAAATGATCCCCAGTCACTCTGATTGGCTGCAAAGTCAAAAGTAAATGGACTCCCCGTCACCTCCGTCCCATTTTTATAAAATCGGATTTGATTGTTTGTCACATCTGCCGCAACACCGATCACGTCATTTTCGGCATAGGCTTCTGGATCAGAACTGGAAACTTGTCCGGTAATATTTCCGGCATATTGATATTGCACGTTTTTCGATACTTGTGTCTGATTTCCATACCCCGGAGCTGCAATACCAAAACTTGCTGCTGCTCCGACAGCTCCGTCGACGGGAGTCGCTTCGGCGTACCATTGGCCAGAAGTGAAAGTTATATTTGCCGTTGACCTACCAGCAGAAGCACTTCCTTCATCAACTTTTAGGTTCCCTTCGCTGAAAGTATATCTGTCGATATCTATTTCAATATCAAATACGTTCCATGTCGCAAAATTATCCGTCGGTGTGTCGGTCATCTGGTCGGTGGTGGTGAGGTTGTTCGCCGTCCAGTCGTTGCCGAAGGTTCCAGTGGTCCAGGAGAGATTATCGACATCTGTGCTCCCAGCTCCTCCTACCTCCACCAGAAAATGAACATCCCCAGAAAATGTCTGAGAATACGTATGCTCTAGTGTTCCATTGACATACACAGTAATGGTTGATCCCCGACGAGATACTTTGATCGTCTTGCCATCGAGATAGCCTCCAGAAAATGTTGTTTGATTAGAGTTTTCATAACGAACAGCCTCTTGAGAGCCTGCCACATCATACATCTGAGACATGGATTCTACGGTCCCAGAAGAATTGAATGATCCCACATTCGCCGCGGGGAAAAACCCGATATAGCCATTTCCACCTGATGGCCAATCCCATTCGAGGTCAAAGTCTCCAGAAATAGCCGATGATGTTCTGATGGATTTATCACCAGATGAGGTAGAGATGTCGTCTCCAGAAAAAGTAAAACTCCCCGTCGATCCTGTCCACGCCCCAGAAGTACTACTAGTAGTCGTCGTATCTGCGTTGGCATCTTTTCCGAGATCTCCGCTATCCGCGAAATCCAGGTGGAACCCATTCGTGCCGTAGGTCAGGCTCCCCGGATCCTTCGGCACCCACTTGCCACGAGCATCCGTCTCACCGAAGTAGCTCGCATCCAGTGCCTGCCCGTCGATGAAGTGGATGTCGGAGAGGTAGTAATCACCGTACCTGCTGGAAACATCATGCTTTACACCTATCCGATGAGGCTCAGTAGCATTAATGTAATGCTCTTCAGTAGTACTGGACGGATACGTATTATTACCAAAATCTGTTTCTCTTTCACCATTTACGTAAAGACGTACGCGATCTGTTTGGGTGCTGTTTTCCACATCCAAGACAAGTGCTAAATGTATCCAAGCAGAAGGATCCCTAAACACTCGGTTTGTGGTTAGCGATATGGTGTCCGAACTCTGGAAATCTCCCGTTATCTGAATTTTGTCAGCAGAAGTAAAGTAGAATCCAAACCATTGACCATTTGGATTGGCAGCAACGCCTGAGCCAAAAATCTCTGTGTTTATTCCCAGGTTGCCTCGTTTTACCCACCCACTCCAAGTCCAAGTCTTCCGATTCCCCGCACTAGACGGTGTCCGACTCAGATAAGCCGAGTCATCATCATTGAACCGCAGACTGTTGTCGAGCGAATACCCACTCGCCGCTGTACTCGTTGCCGTCGTGGTCTCATAACTCGTGTCATCGGTGCCGACATTGGTGTAGCCGGCAGTGTTGAACGGTGTCGTCGTGAAGTCGCCGATCGTCACAGAATCGGCCGTCTCAGGCGTCGACTCATAGGCCGGGTGCGTGCCTGAGGTCGGCTCGAGGGCCAGGGTCGAGGAAAGAGGGATGAGGGAACAGGTGAGAGAAATAAAGAGGAACGAAGCCGGAAGTTTTTTGGTCATTTTTCTTAATGAATAATGAAATAATGATTAATGATTAATTTTTTATAATAAATAATTTTTTGTAATTTATGCATTTTTGCACCCCTATTACTCATTATTCATTCCTCATTAATCATTGTTAAAATTCTATCGAAAAAATCCCACAAAGACAAAAAATTATCTCCATTTTCTATTGCGAGGGAATTAAATTGTGGTGAAATGATTTAATGTCTATATATGGTTTATATATGATTTTCATATGGATCCCATATGTAAACACTAAAAAAACCAGTCGCCAAAAGGGCTAAAAAATAAAAACAATTCCCCTGTACCGGTAGGGATCAGGCATGCCTGATCCCTACCGGGTGTTTTTTATTTTTTCTCCCCGCCTTCTTTTTCTTCCTCCATTGCCTCAAACGCCTTCTCCAGATCCTCATCAGCCTTCGCCCCTTCTTTTTTTTCGTAGGCCACGATCTTGTCATTTAGCTCCTCGACCTCCTCGCGAGATTTTATTTTTCCACCAAAAATCCCCTGTTTTTTCACCGCCCGTTTCCAGTATTTTTTCGAAAATTTCATTTTCTTAATGGTTTCCTTAATAATTAACAATGAAAATTTTAATGATTAATAAATAATGATCAATGATTAATGTTGGAACGAAAATAATTAAATTTTCAGATTTTATTACTCATTATTCATTCATCATTACTCATTGTTTTTTCAAGCTATTCACCTCTGTTTCTGACAAAATCCTCCACTTCCCCTCTGGCAATTCTCCCAATTTAATCTTTTCTACCTGAATTCGAACCAAATCTACTACTTTCAGATCAAACGCCTCACACATCTTCCGAATCTGCCGATTGCGTCCCTCTCTCAGAACAATCCGAAAAATCTTTGGCATAATTTTTTCCACTTCGCATTTTCGCGTTTTTTTGCCATCAATGATAACCCCCCGACCCATTTTTTGTAAAACCTCTCCAGAAAATTCTTTACTCACCGTCACCAAATATTCTTTTTTGTGATCATATCGTGGATGCATCAAACGATTGGCCAGCTCACCATCATTGGTCAGCAGCAGAAGCCCTCGTGAGAGAGTATCCAGGCGTCCAATCGGAAAAACCCGCACAGCCCCAAAATCAATATCAGCCAGAGTCGTCTGCCCAGGAATTTCTTTGAGCGTACATTCCACTCCTTTTGGTTTGTGATACGCCATCACAATAAATTCCGGCTTTTTGAGTTTTAAAACACTTCCTTTTATTTCAATTTTGTCGGAAAAATCTGCTCGATCTCCCAGTGTCGCTATTTGTCCATTGATCTTAATTTTTCCCTTCCGGATCAAATCCTCTGCGTCTCGACGAGAACAGATCCCCTGTTCGGAAAGTAATTTTTGGAGACGGATTTTTGTTGTCATCTTAAATTATTTGCCAAAAAATGCCGGAATCACAAACCCAAAGGCCGTACTTCCTCCAAGTAATTCATCATCCGCGGATAAAAATCGCACGGTTTCCAAGTCCGTATCCCAGATGGCTTTAATTTTCGTATTGCCAAATGGAAGTTCAACTTCTTTTGACTCTTGAACTTTTTTGAAATTCGCGGTCGCAAAAAATCCGCTGAAATAATTCAACGGCATTTGATCATCTGCTTCCCAGTAGTAAGCCATGATTTCTTTCGGATGCATCACTCGTCGATGTTGATTCCGTGCAGGGAAAATAAGCCGGTCATCGGTATAATACGTCCCATACGGATAGCGAAAATAACCTCTTCGATACCCCGTGTCGGTTGATAAAATTTTGGTATTCGGATGCATTTTTTTCCATTTTCCCAGGGTGGTTTTGACCGATGGAATTCGTTCGAGAGATTCATTTGTTTGAGTTCCAAAAACACCCAATCCCCATGGCTGATTCCACAAAGAATCGGTCAATCGATCATACATCACGAGACAACTCTGGTAGAGCTTTCCGGAAACACCAAAAGTGGTTTCGGTGCCGTTCACTTCTCGGATAAAAACAGGATTGGTATCGCAGAGCGGACAGAGCGTAACAGAAATTGGAGTATCGCCAATTTTATCATTCACAATCTCATGCCAATTGAGAATTCCGTAAGGATAAGCCCGTGCTTCGCCATTTTGGTAGACTCCCACCACGATTTCCTCATCGGTAAACTTGGTCTCCTCCGCCGTCACAAATTTGGGATTATCAATTGATGGAATTCCATCTTTTGGTGGGCCTCCAGAAAGAAGTTCGGTCACATCAATTCGTGGTGCAGGCAGATCTACCGATTCCAGATTTTTAAAATCTTTGTCATAAGTTTTGAGAAGGGGATTGTTTTGCAGAGTAAAATATCCCCACAACCGAACTGACTGCAACTTAAAGTTGTCCCAACTCGTTCCAAATCCCAAATAGGCAACAAACCCAGTCACCAATAAAATCCCGATGGAAATGATAATTTTGAGTCTTTTTTGTTTCATAGCCCTATTTTTCCAAATAATCTTCCACCTTTTTTGAAAAATCAAAAAAAAGCGGCACAAACTTTTTTGTATCTTCATAGATCTGGTTGGCCATGCTTTCTGCATAAGTATGACTGGTGAGATTACGATTTTCAATCATCTGTAGCCACTGCACATCTTCTGCCAAAAATCCCAGCTGAAAACACTGACGAATAGAATCTCGAGGAGAAACGGTTTGAAATCCATGTTCGCGATTTATTTTTTGCATGAGTTTCCAGGCGAGCTCAAAGGTAAACTCAAAACGCTGAATGGTCCCGTCTCGAAAAATATCCTGAGATGTCCCCAAATCTACTCCCTCCTGTAGCCGGTTAACGGCTTTTTGTAATTGCTGAAAGTGATACTTAATTTCGTCTGTCATTTAGTTTAAAAAATAAGCATTTTTAAGAGCCAAACTTTGGAATTCTTTGGTCGTGTATCGAAAGTCTACCAAATCAATTTTTTGAAGCAACGGAAGCGACAAAAGAAAATCTTTAAACGATTGAAATTCTGCTGGAGAAATTCCTTTTTCGGTAAAAATCCCAATATCCACATCACTGACAGATGTAGATTTTCCTTTTACTCGAGAGCCAAATAAAAATACCGATTTGGGAGGAAAATCATAAATTTTTTCTTGAATTTGAGATATTATCTCTGCTGGCAACTGCACTTTCATGGCTGGATTATGCGAAAAAATGAAAGATCTGTCAAAACCTTGCCATCATTGATAATTGCCTGTCAGCCGAAATTTGCAATTATCACTTAGGGTTAATGAAGGCTGATTAATTGAAAATTGATCATTGAATAAAACCTCCCGCCTGTCGCTTCCACAGCTTCGCATAAATCCCTCCTTTTTTCAAAAGTTCTGCGTGTGTTCCATCTTCCAACACTTTTCCTTTGTCGAGAACAATGATTCGATCCATGGCGAGAAGTGTTGAAAGTCGGTGTGCAATCGCCAGCACGGTCTTGCCTTTCATTAAATTCTTCAGAGCCCCTTGTACCGCCGCCTCGCTCTCACTATCTAGAGCACTCGTCGCCTCGTCCAAGACTAAAATGGGGGCATTTTTGAGCATCGCCCGAGCGATCGCCACTCGCTGTTTTTGTCCTCCGGAGAGCTTCACGCCTCTTTCTCCCACGTACGTATCGTATTTATCCGGAAGATCTTTGATGAATTCCTGTGCATTGGCCATTTTCGCCACTTTTTCAATGGCTTTTTGGGTGGATTTTGTTTTGCCGTACGCGATGTTTTCTCGGATCGTTCGGTGAAAAAGAAGTGGCTCCTGCGGCACAAAAGCAATATTGGCTCGAAGAGATTCCTGCTGCACCTGGGCAATGTCTTTTCCGTCGATGGAAATGTGACCTTGGATCAAATCATAAAAACGAAGCAACAAAAATGCCAAAGTGGTCTTCCCCACTCCGCTTTCTCCCACGATTCCCACTTTTTGACCGGATGGGATATGGAGATTCAAGTCTTTGAAAACGTATTTCCCTTTTCCATATCGAAAGGACATTTTTTCAAAATCAATAGCTCCCTTTTTGACAGTTAACTTCTTGGCCTCAGGGATGTCTTTGACGTCATAATCCACCACAATCTCATCGAGTCCCTCTTTCATCTGTCCGTAACTTTCCATAAATTCGGTCATATTCATACCGATAAAAAATAACGATCCTGTGGTTTGCAAAGAAATCGTGATAATCATGATAACCGCCCCCACCGTAATTTCCCCATGGCTCCAGAGATAAATCGCCCCAGAAAACATCATGGCCAAAAGCAAAAGCTGTAAAATTCCATTGATAACCAAAATCATTTCCGAATATATCCACCCCCTTAGCCCTGTTTTTTGCCTTTTGTCGATAAATTTTTTGAGATGAGTGAGTTCAGCAAATCGCTTGGCGTAGTAGTGTACGACAGAAATATTGGTGGCAATATCGACCATTTGCCCGTGCAAGTTAGAAGAAGCTTCCGCATGAATCTCAGATAAATAACTGCTCCGCTGAACCAGAAAAAAATTAATCAAAAGAAAAACGAAAGACCAAAAAAACAAAAGCAAAGCTAACCAATAGTTTTCTAAAAAAGTAAGAAAAATAGCTCCAATTAATTGGATCACGACCGGAAGAAAGTTCCACAAAGATTTTATCAAAAGACTATCCAATCCTTCCCCTACATTGGAAACTTTATTGGTGAGATTCCCAGCAAACCGATTGGAAAAATAACGTGCTCCATGGCCAGAAAGATAAGCAAAAAGTCGGCTGTAAGCCAACGCTCTGGACTTAGTCACCCATCGCATTCCGCAAAATCCGCTCGTCCGCCACAATACGTTCATGAGAAAATAGACCCCAATAAAAAGTGCTAAATATTTCCACACTTGGGAAAAGTCCTTGATTTCAGCTCCCTGAACTTCGTTTATCGCATCGACGAGAAGTTTGATCACATAGCTGGAAAAAGTCTCCACACTTCGAGCAAAAATCACGGCAAAAATAGCGGCTACCCCAAATTTCCAGTACGTTTTTACAATTTCAAAAGTGAACTTTACTGGGGTTTTGGGCAGAGTTTTGAATTTTTCATTTTTCATCGCTTGAAAAAAGATGATGAAGGTTTAATCTTTTTCGGTAAAAAGTCCAATCAATATGCGTATTCACGAAACAATTAAATCCGCCCGAAAAACCATTTCTTTGGAAATAAACAAAGAAGGAAATCTCATCGTACGAGCACCTCGCCTCGCTCCACAAAAATGGATCGATGATTTTGTTCGAGAAAAAGAGACCTGGATCCGGAAAAGACAAACACAAATGCAGGAGCGAAAAATACTTCCCAAACAATTCATGCCTGGAGAAAAATTTCTCTACTTGGGAAAAAAATACCCGCTTTTTTTGACCCAGGAAAAAGCACCACTCATTTTTGACGAAGGATTTTACATTTCAGAAATGCACCTACCAAAAGCCAAAGAACACTTCGTGAAATGGTATAAGATACAGGCAAAAAAAGAAATTATCGAACGCGTGGAAGGATTTTCGGCACTGGCCGACCTAAAATTCAATGACATAAAAATCACCTCCGCCCAGAGACGATGGGGCTCCTGCAGTGGGAGAAATAATCTTAATTTCTCTTGGCGATTGATCATGGCTCCGATTAAAGTAATTGACTACGTCGTCGCACACGAGCTGGCTCATATTGCTGAAAAAAATCACTCCAAACACTTCTGGAATAAGGTAGCTGAAATCTGCCCAGACTACGAACCGCAAAAAAAATGGCTAAAAGAGCATGGGCATAGCCTCACTCTCTGACCTGTGACAAAAAATGCTTCGTCGCATCCTGCACGTGCTTGAATCGATCCGTCCCCAACATCACTCCTCCAAACCAACGTGTGACAACGACAACTCCATTGGTGAAATTTTCTTTTTGGAGAATACGTAAAATAACAGCACCAGCCCCCACTTCTCCATCATCACTCTTGGTCTCCCAGATCTGATGATCGTGTGAAATCCTGACCGCCCAGGAGTTATGCGTCGCTTTAGCATATTTTTTGTCTGATTTCAGTTTTTTGAGGAAGGATTTCACATCTTCTCGATTCTCAACTCGTCCCCCAGAAACAGAATATTTGGAACCTCTATCCGTAATGATGTGCTCAAAAAGCACAAATTTTTCAGAAATTTCCCAGCCATCAGAAAAATCGATCTGGATTTGGTCTTTAGACTTCATAATTTAATTATAAATAAAAAAGTTATAAGGAAAATTTAGGCGATTTTTTGTTGGGGCGATATTCCATTGTATTCCCGAATGACGGAGCTTCCTGAAACACATATCAATCACATGAGGGATCTTCGTTATTGTTTTGAGTACAAAAGAAAAGAAGGATTTATTTTTTATATCAAAAAACTCGCCCCCAAAAAATCGCACTCGCCGAGTATCTCACTTCATTTTTATCCTACTATCAGATGGCGAAATATATCAAACAAAACCTGTTTCAAATCTTTTCAAAAAAATACAATTAATCTACCTCAAAAAAGAATTTATAGCGGGAAAAAACTCCTCTTTTTCGTCTTGAGCCTTTTTCCAAAACTCCCACATCGCCATCGTATCCCCCATCGCTCGATGCCGTGCCTGACAATCCAATCCGTGACGTTCAATCAAATGGTCCAACCCGTGTTTGGTATATTCCGGATACAGTATCCGAGAGAGCTCTCCCGTGCAAATTTTCGGCATTTGAAAGTCCACACCGACTCTCTGAAATTCATTTTTGATAAATCCGTAGTCAAACTTCGCATTGTGAGCTACAAAAATTCTCCCATGAAAAAGCTTGAGAAGTTCGTCTTTTACTTCCGCAAAAATAGGGGCCTCGATCACATCCTGATTACCGATCCCGGTGTAATTTTGGATAAATCCATTAATAAAACACTCTGGATTGATCAGTGTACTCCACTCCTTCACTACCTGTCCCTCATCCACCTGCAAAATCGCGATTTCTATGATCCGATGATTGATCGGACTGAGTCCGGTCGTTTCGATGTCGATAAAAGCAAAGTTTTTCCGATCAAAGTGCATGATTTTATGGTAGAGGAAAATAACACTTTTAAAAACTAAAAGAAAGCGTCGCAAAAACGGGGTTTTGTAAGAGAGGTTGAGTCAGTATCAAAAAG
>CAYFOO010000032.1:0-15603 GCA_964344775.1 uncultured Candidatus Peribacteria bacterium | reverse complement strand
CTGGGGATTGGGGATAATGCACCTGTCGCTTTTTTTATTGTGCAGAAACTCTACTATCTTCTATATACCGATTTTTTTGAAAACTAATGCACTGTTGCCTTCTGCAATACTTCAATCCGGTCCTCGAGTCTCGGATGGGTCGAAAACATCGCAGCAAAGTTACTTGGTCGATCAGAAATTTTCATGGTGGCCAACGATTGTTGACTCGGATCAATCCGATCGGTGAGCTGTTGTAGTTTTTTTAATGCGGCAATCATTTTTTGTTTACCGACAAATTTGGCTCCTCCCATATCTGCGGCAAACTCTCGGTGGCGAGAAAACCAAAAAACGATCAAAGAGGCCAAAATTCCAAAAACGATTTCAAAAGCAATGGATGTCACCCAATACGACAATCCTCCAATGGATTCATTGTCTTTGCCCAGAGCCGTCTGCACCGCATACGCGGCAGCTCGGGCAGCAAAAATTACAAAAGTATTTACCACTCCCTGGATCAACGTCATCGTCACCATATCCCCGTTCGATACATGAGCCATCTCGTGAGCGAGTACTCCCTCCACTTCATCACTACTCATTTCATTGAGTAAGCCAGTGGAAACAGCTACTAATGAGTGATTTTTGCCCCATCCGGTCGCAAAAGCATTCACTTCCGGAGAATTGTAGATCCCCACTTCCGGCATGTTGAATCCTCCCTGCTGTGCCAATCGACTAATGGTTTCAACCAGCTTTGATTCTGCCGTATTACTTGGTTGATCGATCACCTGCACCCCCATCATTTTTTTCGCCATCCATTTGGAGAGAAAAAGAGAGATAAAACTCCCGGTGAAACCAATGATCGCCGCATAAATCAGAAGTGAAGTAAGATTGAGTCCATACGGAGTCAAATATGGCTCGATCCCAAAGATGGTGGTGATCGTCATCAGTACGGCAATCACCGCCACGTTTACAAGAATGAAAAAGAAAATTCGTTTGAAAAAGCTCATGATTTAAAAAATTAAAAATTACGAATTACAAATGATAAATTGTAAAAGAATGTTTAGAGATTTTTTATGAAAAATCAAACTAAAACTCAATTCTGGATTACACTAAGCCCTTCAATTTGTAATTCGCAATTTGGCATTTTTAATTTAACTTAAAATTTCCCGACAAACCTCCCGATCATCAAACGGAATCTTCTGCGTCCCAATCGTCTGCATCTGCTCGTGCCCTCTTCCGGCGACTAAAACAGTGTCTCCTGGTTCAGCGATAAAAATCGCATAGCGAATCGCTTCATATCTATCCTCAATTTCGAAAAAATTTCCCCCCTCTTTTCGTGGAATTTTTTCTCGGATCTGTGCGGCAATCTTTTTGGGATCGTCTTGATACGGGTCATCGGTCGTCAAAACTATTTCATCGGACATTTGGTGCAAAATCTCGGCCGATTCCTGATGATTGGCTTTGCTCCGGCCTCCAGCCCCTCCCCATACGGTGATAATCCTTCCCTGTGTAATTTCTTTGAGTTGTTTGAGTACCGCTGCCAGAGCTGAAGGTTTGTAAGAAAAATCCACCAAAACTGAGAAATTTTTATCATTTTTGATCATTTCCAACCTCCCTGGAATGCCAGAGAAATTTTCCATGGCCTTCTTGATGTCCTCCACAGACACACCGAAAGAAATAGCAACGGAGACAGCTGCAAGAAAGTTCTCCACATTGTATTTGCCCAAAAGCGGCATAAAAATTTTGAGACGATGATTTGGAATCTGGAGGATAAAATCTGTACCAAACTGGCTCATCGTGATCTCCTCCGCCCGCACATCTACATGTTTTTGGGTGGAATAAGACCACTTCCGATCCGCCGGAATGTCTTCAAAAATCTCGTAGTGCAGATCATCACGATTGAGCACCGCGACTTTTGGTACCCCAGGTTTTCGAAAGGACAGATTCAATCCTTTAAAAAGTTTGGCTTTGGTTTTCAGGTAATCAGCAAACGTCCCGTGATAATCCAAATGTTCGTTATCGGTAATATTGGTAATCACGGCCACATCCACATCTACTCCCCAGGTCCGATGTTGATCAATCGCGTGAGAAGACACCTCCAAAACACAAAATTCCATTTTTTGATTCACCATTTTTCGGAGCAGTTTTTGGAGCAACCAAGGACGAAGAGAGGTTCGCAAAGTATGATTGGACTCTATCTTGTCACCAAAGATGAAATTAATCGTGGAGATTGCTCCTGCGTGTTTTCCAGAACTCTGAAGAAGATGATGAATCAGTTGTACCGTCGTGGATTTTCCAGAGGTGCCGGTCACAGCAATAATCTTGAGCCTCGTAGCTGGAAAACGGTAAAAAAGTGCCGCACAAATCGCAGAAATCTTGTGATACGTGAGCCTGATTTTTGACCTTTCGGGGATGAGATTCCGGAGATAATCGAGCATTGAACCAAGCATAACGAAAAATTAAATTAAAAAAAGTATGGTCATTCCGGCTTGACCGGAATCTGATCATTTGTGCATAAAACACAGGGCTTTAAACCAGTAGAACATTTGCTTTTTCCCTTCTTTCTGCTACCTTCCGCCCGTGAAAACTGCAGAAACACCGATCATCACGATCATCGGCCGCCCAAACGTAGGAAAATCATCGCTCTTCAATGCCCTCGTGGGAGAACGAAGGGCCATCGTATCAGATATTTCTGGAACCACACGAGATTCGCTTATGGAAAAAATTGATCCTGAAGATGGGATCCCTTTTTGGCTGGTAGACACAGCCGGACTGACGAATGCCAAAGGCGAAAATCTCGAACAAGAAATCCAAACGCAGGTAGAAATAGCGATGGAAAATGGAGATCTAATTCTTTTTCTCGTAGATGGGAAAAAGGACTTCACGGCCGATGACTTCGACATCCTGGATAAACTCAGAAAATCCAAAAAACCAGTAATCTTTGCCGCGAACAAAATCGATGATGGAGATGAGACCCGTGTATCAGAACTAGCGAAACATGGCCTGGGAATACCTCTCGCGATTTCGGCCAAAAATTATACCAACATCTGGGATCTGCACGATTTAATATCAGCAGCACTAAAAAAAGAAGTATTCGGTACGGACAGGTCGCGACCTGTCCCGGATGATTCTGACGATAACACCATCAAAATCGCCTTCGTCGGCCGTCCAAATGTGGGAAAAAGTTCCCTGCTCAATGCTTTTCTTGGTAAAAAAAGATCGGTGGTTTCCAATATCGCCGGTACTACGCGGGACACCATCGATACAGAATTTACCGATGAAGAGGACCAAAAATACCTTTTTCTCGATACGGCGGGACTTAGAAAACCAGGGAAAATTGGAAAAAATCTGGAGTTTTGGTCCACCGTGCGTACCACTCGAGCGATAGAAAAAGCCGACATCTGTGTTCTTCTGCTCGATGCACTCGATGGAGCCACTCATCAGGATCTCGCCATTGCGGGGAAGATCGTGGAAGCAGGAAAAGGAATTCTCATTGGCGTGAATAAATTTGATCTGGTACGAGAACATGCCCGGCAAAAAGATGAGATCGACGAACGCGAAGTCTCTGAAGTGAAGATGTGGGGTGAATCCCTCGATAAAATCCGAAAAGATTATCACTACTATCTACAAAAAAAAATCGCCTTTCTTCCGTGGGCCCCAGTACTTTTTTTCTCTGCGAAAACAGGGAAAGGAATTACTGAGATCCTCGAGTCTGTAAAAGGAGTGGCCAAAGAACGGACAAAAAGAATCGGTACTTCCGAGCTAAACGGCTGGATCCCTGAGGTTTTTTATGGACACGTCACTCCGAGTATAAAAACACATCGAGGAAAAATAAAATACGCCTCCCAAGTCGATATCTGCCCGCCAAAATTCATCTTCCACGTGAACAATGTGAAAGCCTTCCACTTCACCTACCGCCGATATCTGGAAAATAAAATCCGAGAAAAATACGGCTTCTTCGGAACGCCGATAAAAATCGAAATGCGAGATCAGATGGACGAGTTCCAAGGAAGAAGGAGAAAGTAAGAAGGCAGAAGTTATTTTTTGGCTTTATTTTTTCGAGCTGTTTGGATACTAGTCACAATGATAGAAGTAACCTCATTCGCTTCTTTTAAAAGTGGCTCTAATTTTTCTGGAGAAACTAAATTTGTTTCAATAAGCATTTCTAACCAAAAAACAGTTTCATCTGCTTCCTCCAAAACAATCCCCATTTTTGCAATAAATTCTGCTTTGCTCCGAGCTCTCTGAGTGGCACGATAATTAGCTGCTACAGAAGTACCAGAACGAATGAGTTGTCGTGCAAAAGTCTGTCCCACAATATCTTTTGGTAAAGTTCGAACGAGAGTCACAATTCTCAAAGCAAACTTTTTTGTTCGGTCTTTCAAATTATTCTCCATGATATAAAAATTAAAACTTCTCAATTTCCACTTCTTACTTCTGCCTTCCTCAAAATCCTCCCAAAACTCTCACCCCTCCCACCTCCTTTTCGAGTACCGGAACAAGTTCTTTTTCTGCCTGATCCACAGAAATCTCCGCGTCTACAAAAAACAAATACCGCCCATACTCCTTCCCTGCCCGCCGAGAATCAATCTTGATCAGATTCACCTTTTGCGAAGAAAAAGCATGAAGCACTTTTTCCAAGTTCCCAGATTTGTCAGCCGAAAACCAAAAAACAAGGCTCGTATACTTCGTCTTTTTTGGGGGTGAACCTTTTTTGATCAGGACAAATCGAGTTTTGTTTTCTTCTTCCTGTAAATTTTTAGCCAAAATTTCCAATTCGGTCGACTCAGCTAAGTGTTTGCTTCCAATCGCCACAATAGTTTTATCATGTAGTGATTTCACCTTTCTAGCCGCAACAGAAGTGGATGATTCGCTCACAATTTCGACATTTGGCAGATTTTTTCTGATCCATTTTTCAGATTGCTGGAGTGCCTGCGGGTGACTCGTAATTTTTCGGATTTGAGAAACTTTTGTACCAGGAATTCCGAGGAGGAACTGTCCGATTTCCTTCTCTTTTGAAGTACAAATAAAAACCTTCGGCCGTTCAAAAAGGGCATCCAGTGTAGCAAAAATCGATCCCATCGTAGAGTTTTCATACGGCACAATTCCCGCTTTTGCCTTCCCTTTTTCGACCGCGTCAAACACCTCGAAGATATTTTTGAAATATTCAATCTGTCCAGATTCTCGTTCCGGGAAAAGATGACTCGCCTCATCTGTGTGAGAGTCTGGGGTACCAAAAATAGCCAAATCACACTCCCCGAAATTTTTTCGCATCGGTTTTTGCATCGTTTCTACCTGTCGCTGATGAAGAATTCGATCGGAACTCTCGTAAGCCCCCTGGCAAAAATCCTCCCCCAGATACTCACGAATCGAAAGAAATTCTTCGGTCAATTTTTTATCATGTTTCACATCGATCAGATCCTTCAATTTGTTAAATGTTTCAGAAAAACACTGCATTGTCCTACTGTTTTCCTGATTTTGGAGTCCGATTTGTACGTACAGTTCCGGATTCTGAGCAAACATTCGTCCGATCACTTCCAATTTGAGCTTGTACGCTGGAGAAGAAAACTGCAGTACTTTTTCGAAGTCCATCCCGAGATTTTTGAGCGTAGCTCCGGTGACGAAATCAGAGAAATGAGACAATCCCTGCACCACTCCCATGATCCGATCATGCTCCTCGGGTGTAGAGTGAATAATTTCCAGATCCTCAAAAATAGCTTCTAACTGCCCCAAATTTGCATCGGAAATCCGAGCCGGCGTGATCACTAGTTTTTGGCCAGACAGATTTTTGCTTGGCGGGAAGACTGGATGCAAACCGCATACCTCCGCCTTTGATTTCAGCATCCATTCCACTGGCTGTACCTTGATACTGGTGAAGTCCGCCCAGATCTGATCGGGACGTGCGTACTCCAAGTTCTCAGAAATCACTTTTTCGGTGGCAGAGATCGGAACCGCAAAAATCACCAGATCACACTTCTGCACGATAGCTTTATTCGTGATCTCCGTTTTTCGTCCGGAAACCAGGATTTCTTTTTCTTTTCCAAACTTATATTTCAAATGATCGGCAAAACTCTTACCCACGCTGTGCGTCCCCCCGATGATCCCGATCGATTTTATTTTCATTGAAAAACGGGATCATTACTACACTTTTTGTAGGAAAAAGGCAATGGTTGGACATAGAAAAGCGAGACTTTCGTCTCGCCTTCTAAGTCCTAAGCTCTAAAAACTAAGTTCTACTACTTCGCCTGCTTCATCGACAACTTCACCCGCCCCATATTATCAATCCCAATCAACTTCACCTTCACCCGTTGCCCTTCCTGCAGATAATCCGTGACCTTTTCTACCCGCTCATCCGCGATCTCTGAGATGTGCACGAGAGCTTCTTTCTTCGGCATGTACTCCACAAACGCTCCGAAATCCATAATGGATTTGACCTCCGCATTCTCAAACACGTCTCCGATCTTCGGTTCATAAGCAATTCCTTCGACGGCCTTTCGAGCCGCTTTTCCATTCTCCTGACTAGTGGACGTGATCATGATGAGCCCATCGTCTTCGATGTCGATGCTGACATTATAGTCCGCACAGAGTCCTTGGATCGTCTCTCCACCTTTTCCGATAACCTCTCGGATGAATTCTGGATTGATATGGAAAGAATCAATTCGTGGCGCAAACTCGTTCATCTCTTTCCGTGGTTCAGCAATTACCGCACGCATTTCTTTCAAGATATGTTGTCGTCCAGCCTGTGCTTGTTCGAGGGCTTGTTTGAGCAAATCTAATTTTAGTCCCTTTACTTTGATGTCCATCTGAAGAGCGGTAATCCCATTTTCATCTCCCGTGACTTTGAAGTCCATGTCTCCATCGAAATCTTCTGCTCCCTGAATATCGGAGAGGATTCGATAATCCCCACTCTCATCCATGAGCAGTCCCATCGCAATCCCCGCAATCGGATGTTTGATTGGTACTCCGGCATCCATCAGAGCCAAAGTTGACCCGCAAACAGACGCCATTGAGGATGACCCGTTGCAGGATAAAATTTCTGAAACCACTCGCACGGTATACGGGAAGTTATCCGCCGTGGTTGGCACCATTTGTACCAGGGCTCGTTCTGCTAGAGCTCCGTGTCCGATCTCTCGTCGGTTGGTTCCTCGGAGGGGACGTACTTCTCCCACCGAGTAGGGCGGGAAATTATAGTGGTGGATGTAGGCTTTTTTCATCTCGGGCCGATTTGGCGTGTCGATGATTTTTACATCTCCAGGACCTCCGAGGGTTGTGATCGAGAGCGCTTGTGTTTCTCCTCGTTGGAAGATCGCAGATCCGTGAAGTCGGGGCAGAACTCCCACTTCTACATTAATTGGGCGGATCTCTTCGATTGTTCGCCCATCAAGTCTTTTTCCGGAAGCAAAAACCTCAGCTCGCATATTTTTGGCCAATCGTTTTTCGAGGTATCCTTTCATCGCTCCAGCAGATAGTTCGCCTTCTTCGATCTCAGTGGCGTATTTTTCGAGCAGTTTTTCTTTCACTTCTCCGAGTTTTTCTTTTACGTCGTGTTTCGTAATCCCTCGGACATTTTTCAACATATCTTCGGTCACAAAATCATCTACGGCTTTGATCTCCTCTTCTGCTTCTTCACCAAAGAGTGGTTCTTTGGCTTCTATTTTGTGCTGAGCGGCAAATTCTTTTTGGGCCGCACAGATTTTTTTGATTTCTCCATGAGCAAACTCAAGTGCGGCCAACATTTCTTCGTTCGAAATTAAGTTTGATCCAGATTCTACCATCATGATCGCATCTTCGGTTCCGGCCACGACGAGATCTAACTTTCCACCTTCAGCTTCTTCATAAGTTGGGTCGAGAATAAATGATCCATCGTCTTTCATCCCAACTCGAACTCCTGCGACGGGAGCCTCGAAAGGGATCCCAGAAATCTGGATCGCCATCGAAGCCGCACACATGAAGAGAGGAGCTGCAGAACGAAGTTCATCTGTTTGGAGCAGAGTCCCGATGATCTGCACGTCATTCTTCATCCCCTTTGGAAAAAGAGGTCGAAGTGGTCGATCAGTCAGTCGAGAATTCAAAATTGCGGTATCAGAAGGTCGGCCTTCTCGTTTCATAAATCGAGAACCTTTTAGCCGTCCTGCCGCATAGAACTTCTCTTCGAAGTCCACCATCAATGGGAAAAAATCAATGTCCTCCCGAGGAAAATCAGACATTCCAGCAGTCGCGAGAAGAGCCATGTCTCCATGTTTGGCCAGTACGGCCCCATCAGCTTGTTGGGCAAGTCGTCCAGTTTCAAAAGAAAGTTCTTTGCCGCCCACCTGCAAAGAAAAGGTTTTTACATCGTTTTTCATAATAAATGAGGTTAAAAAATAATTTCGAAAGTGAGAGATGTGATCTCACCTTCTTTTAACCTCCGTAAAAATTCCAATCGGTTTGGAACAAGGCTTGGGAATTTTTCTCATAAAAAGAAAAACGCCGGGTCCTGCTCCAAAAAATAAAAAATTATTTACGGAGACCTAATGCTTTAGTTAATTGAGTATATTCTTGAGCATTATTCATTTGGAGGTACCGGAGAAGACGACGTCTATTTCCCACCATCCCGATGAGACCTCGACGCGAATGCTTGTCTTTTGCATGAGTTTTCAGATGTTCTGTGAGTTTATTGATTTTCTCTGTCAGAATAGCAATCTGAACCTGTGCAGACCCCGTGTCTTTTTTGTGAGTCTGAAACTTGCCGATAACGCTTTTTTTGTCTTCTCTTTGCATTTTGAATGAAAGTTAATTACCACGAGGAGGATAAGAAATTCCTGTTATTCGTCAACATTTTTGGCCAAAAAATCCAGAATAAAATCTGACCGTGTGACGAAAGTGATGTTTTTTTCTTTGTTTGATCCAACCAAAAGACCAAATATCTTTCCATTTTGATCAAAAATCGGTGCACCGGACTTCCCGGTCTCCGCTGTCCCAGAAATAGCGATCAAATTTCTCTTTACCTGTCCGTTTGTATGGAAGAATTCGGACAAAGAAATTACTTTTTCTCGACGGATTTCCTGCCCATCTAACCAAAAAACCTCCCCATCCATCCCTGGTGGAGAATCGGCAAAGATTTTCTCCCCTTTTTTAAGGGGAGACACATTTTGTTTATCGGGAGTAGAGGGGTTATGAGTACTACCATCAAGCTTGAACACCAATAAATCACGATCAAAATCCCGAGCGATCACTTCCGCTTCTGCTGAATCATGAAAAAGTGTCTCAGAAAAATCCAAAAGATGATCCACCGTCACAAAAATCTCATCTCCTACTGGAACCGCAAATCCTACATCCGTCTCCTCTGCATTCTGCAGAATAATCTGTGGTGGAATTATGGGGTTTTGCCCCACTTCAACCGATTGCTTGCAACCCCAGAGCAATAAAACCAGAAATCCGATTAAAAAATTTTTCACGAAAGCGATCGTACCACATTTTTTTTGTATTTAAAATTTGTAATTTATTTTTTAATATGCTATAATGCTAAAATTTCCTGAAAATTCAGGAAAAATTTAACCAAATAAAAATGGACCTCTTAACCTTCAAACAACGGATCCAAAACACGCCCCTCTTCGATGAAGAACAAAAAAAATACTTCCTCGAGCGGGCAGAATCTTATCCTCCAGAAACGAGGCAAAAAATGATTGATATCCTGGAGAAACACGAAAAAGAAGTACTGGAATTTGCAGAGCAAAAGCTCCTCGAAATCCAAGAAAAGAAAGCCAAAGACGCACAAGCCAGTAAGCAAAAAATGGAAGAAGAACACGCAAAAGAAGTAGCAGAGGCTGAAGCGACATTGGAAGCAGATCTAAATGGATTGGATTAACTTTTAATTTGTAAATTATTTATTTTTTTAATTAATAAAAATGAAAACCCTGTACAAATCGGTATCGGCAGAAGATGTAAAATTCATCTTCAAAGGGCCTGAATCCGGAGGAGATTCTCTTAAAAATGAATCCTCTACTCCCAACTGTTTTCCACAAGTTCCTGGGATTGAAGAAAAAAAGGGAGAGGTTGGTAAACAAACAATTGATGAAATGAAGGGTTGCTTCCCCCCACCCTCTGAAAAACCAGGGAAGGAAGGTCCAGACAAACCAGTAGAAAAACCTGAGACGGATAAAGAAAAACCAGAAGACAAAATCGAAGGAGTCGTGGAAGTAAAAAAAGAAACTCTTGTGGGAAAAATAGGGGCAATCCGAAACTTATTTATACCAGAAGGAGCTGAGATTCATCGACCTGATTTCGAAAAAGCCTTGGATGAGTTAATGGCACAACTCAATAAACCAAACACCATCCTCGGAACTGAAAAATCAACTCAAAAATTAGATCTCAAAGATGGTACTAATTTGGTACTAGTCAAAGATGTCCGAGATATGTTTAAGGATGTCATCGGAGCAGACAAAGAAACAATGGATAAAGTCATCTCAATCCTTCTCGAAAAACCAGAACAAAAGAGGGAACAACTCGACAAAAAATCCACGGATGAAATCCATGGAATCCTCGATGATCTCAAACCGAGTGAAGTCACCAAGTTGATCAATATGATCAATGAAGTGGTGGGACTTCAGCCAGAGGATGTGGTTTTTGAAACCGCGGGAGCTCGTATGTCAAAAAAACTTATTAATCAAGGAGTAGGTGCTCCAGCAGTGATGGTTCATCGATTAAAAAAAGGCGTAAAAACTAACCTAAAACTAAACGAAACGGAACTCAAAACACTCAAAGAAGATCCTCAAAAATTCCGGGAAACTATTATTGCTCGAGAACTCGATGCGGCTGGGCTAAGCCAAGACACCATCGATCTGATCATGAAACGAGTACCAAAAGTGGAAAAGAAAGTAACAAAACCTCAAGTAAAACCACCGCACAATCCGGATAAACTAACCAACCCGAAAGAACAACCGGAAGACAAAGTAGAAGGAGTAACTTCTATCAAATTTACTAAAAAGATACATGATAAAATAGTAGATCTCCTTCATACCGCTCACTTCGGAGCAAAAGAAATATTTTCAGTTGCTCTAAAAGAAAAAGCCGACAAACTACAAAAACTTCTCTCAAAAACAAACACGGTCATCATGAAAGCAGAAGAGCTAAAAAAGGTGGATTTAATGCCCCCTGTTAATCCTGTTTCTTTTGAACAAATCCGGGAGATTTTTAAAGACGAAAAACCGGAAACCGTAGATGCCATCATCAGCGTGCTTCTTGAAAAACCAAAAGAAGATAAAGATGTTTTAACTGGCAATGTTAATTTGGAAGACGTGATCGATGTCAAAAAAAGTTCTGCAAATCCGCCCATGCCAAAACTTAAAATAAGTGCCAAAAATGTTGTGCTTCTAGAAGAAGCAAAAAAAGCCGGACTCTCTTTTGAATATATAGGATCAAAAAGTTTGATGCTCAATGTAATGAAAGGAGGAAAAAAACTTGGAAGAGTTTCTACTTGGGTAAAAAATTGGGAAGAAAATTTGGTAAAAATTATCCAAAAAGAAACCGTCGAAAAACCAAAAGAAAGCAAGGAAACAAAAGAACTCAACATTGATGCACTCCTAGCCCCAAATGCAATAATTGAAGGTTCTTTTTCTAAAGCAGAACTAAAAATGCTAAAAACAGCAGGGAAAATTGAATCTTTTGAAGTTTCTAAAGCTGGGTTTGGATTATTAAAGATCAAAGAAGAAGAAAAAACAAAAGCATCCTTTTGGAAAGGAGGAGCTATTCCCGGAGAATATTTGGTGAGAGAAATCCCACTCCGAGGGAAAAATAAAAAAAAGTACGAAATAACACCAAATTTTTCGTACAACACATTACCTGTAGAACCAGAAGATATTCGTAAACCAAGGCTGATGAACTAAAACCATGATTGAGCCGATTATTTTTGACTTGGCTCTCTTTAATTTTTTAACCCCCCAAAAAAATGTCCAACACAAAACCGACTCCTGAAAAAGGATCAAATCCGCCAAAAAAAGCAGGATCTCCTGCTAAAAAAATCGACAAAGCCAGAGCAAAACCAGAAGCAGCAGCCGCTGGAAAAGAGGCTGAAGTAAAAATGAAGCTCACAGAAGCGAAAACCATCTTAAAAGATGTAAAAAACTCATTTCTAGAATTCACCAATGAAGGATATATTGAGAGACATGGTAAATTTTTCAATAAAATAAAACCAGAATTGTTTGATCGGCTCAATACCTTGCTCTATTCAGGAGGGAAAAAGGATTTGAAAACGCTGGAACAAGCACTCCGTGATATCCGACGGATTGATGCGGAAATAACCGCGTTTGTGAACAAACCAAAACCAGCTCCAAAGCCTAAACCTGAACCTAAACCTAAACCACAAGAGGGAAAAGAAACCGCTCCAGAGGGTGCTTTTGCGAAGTTTTTGGAAGATGAATTGAGAAAATATTTTGATACTCCTGAAATGAGTGGCCAGACGGGGGCACAAGAAGCAGCTTTTGAAACAATAAAATCTCCTATTTTTATTAGGTACTGTTCAGAACTAAAAGAATCTGGAATTAAACTTGATGGAGGAGTAATTTTTGAACTTGCTTGGAAATTCTACTTTGGAAGAGTGAATCAAGAATACATAAAGGCACTGATATACTTAAATAAAGCAGGAAAAAAAATTGATAAATACCTCATCCCTCATTTTTCACGAGAACAAGCTAAGGATCCTCAAAAATATTTGAAAGAAGCAAAAGAATATAGTGATTTTAGTGCCACTCTTAAACAAAAATTAGAAAAAACTCTTGATGTTCCTGGGCATTGGATGAGTAAAGACTACAGAGAAGATCTTTTTAGAACTTTAGAAAATCCAGCTTTTATTCAAAGTTGTTTGAAACTAAGAGACGCTGGGATAAAACTTGATGGTTCATTAATTGATGCACTCGCTCACAGAAGTGGTAAATATATAGTCTCTCTCCAAAAACATCGAGAATATATTGATGGATTAATAACGTTGGTGAAAACTAAAAAAATAGAAATAAATGCCGATTTTGTAGCCACTTTAAATACGGTCAAAGGGACCGATCCCCAATACATAAAAGCACTAAAAACGTTGGCCGAAGCCGGCGTAAAAATCGACGCCGATTTTGTTCGTAATTTCTCTGAAGAAGATGCTAAAGATCCTCAAAAATACCTCGCTGGTCTAAAAGGCAAAACTAAACCAGCTCCACCAAAAGGAACAAAACTACAAGAGGGAGAACCAAGAGGTAGAGAAAAAATGACTCCAAAAGAACAAAAAGCTTCTGAAACCCTCCACGCCCAACTCCAAGCCGAAGGCATAAAAAAAGATGTAATCCTCGTCAACACCAAACGAAATCCGCTCAACATCCGAAATGCAAAAGGCGATGTCATCGGAAAAGCCTCAAGAGGTTCTGAATTGCCCCTAAAACTGGTAGATGGGAAACCGCACATAGACACGATAAAAGGAGGTCTCATGGTTGAAACAACCAAGGGATTTGTAAGTCTCCCGCTGGTAAAAGTGGCAAAATTAAATCCAGATCCAAAACCTCAAACGAAACCTAAACCCAAAAAAGAAACAAAACCAGCACCAAAACCAACTCCACAGACGAGACCAAGAGAAACCAAAGAAGAAACTCCTCTCAAAGAAGTAGAAATTTCCGTTCTCGACGACACCAGCTTATTGATCCCAGGAAAACCAGGAAAATATCTTTATAGAGCTAGAGGTAAAGAAGGCGTTCTATACGGAGTACAAAGAGACAAGGATGGAAAAATTTGGGTTTGGAGAATGAAAGGTGATATAGACACACATCGTTTTCACTTTGATAAAGATGGGAATTTACTCGACAAACAAGAGGCAATCCCGGTTAAAACTACTAAAAGAAAGAAAAGAAGGAGAAGGCCTCGAGAAGTACATCGAGGAAGATACCCAGAAGTAACTCAAGAGATGCTCAATGCTTATCGAATAGTCTTACACGAAATGCAAAATCCAAATATGCCATATGAAGAAAAAGTCCGAATAATGCGGGAGTGGGAACAAATTCTTCCACCAGAGGTGAGAGCACACGTGGCACGATCCCTGTGATAAAATCAAGCTCAATCGAGTCTTTTCAACTCAATATTAACAATCCCCAAAAAAAATGAAAAATCTATCAACCGGCTACGGCAAATTCAACCACACTTGGCGAGATCGAGTGGTGTACGAAGTAGGAGGCGGAACAGACAGAGCTGCTGAATCTCATGAAGCACCAAAAACAACGGCCGACAATATCAAGAAATGTGTAGAAAAAATCGATAAAGTAGATGATCCAGACATAAAAGAAGCACTTCAAAAACTAATAGAAGAACAAGGTGAATCTTGCTTAGAAGATTTGGCGGAACTACTCGGGACACTAGTACTTACAGAAGCATTGCTGCAATACCAAGCCGATAAGATAAATGAAAAATTTGGAACCAATGGACTGATCCCAGCCGCAGGCGAAGGTCCCAATGCGATTTCCAAAGGAACGCTTTTAAAAATGTATCTAAATCCAGATAAAATAAATGTTACCCATACATTTAAATATACGGATCAATATGCTTTTGATTTTGATGGGGGAAGATACATCGGAAGCAAAAAAGGAAATGAACTAATCATCCACGCAGAAGGAGCACCAATGCCAGTCCCCACCACACCAGAAGATGTAATGCCTGATGTAGCTTACCCAGGAGGCAGCCCTGACTTCGACGAAAGTGCTCCAGAAGGTTCAGAAATGACCGCCGAAAAACTCTTCAATGCCATTATCTCAAAAGCAAGCGAAGGCCCGGTAAATGATATGCTCGCCAATCCAGGAGAAATCAAAAACATCAAAACAATCATGGCCGAAAAAACTCCTGGAGGAGCGGTAATCTACAGTCTTGAATTCCGAGGAGAGAGCTACATCGCTACAAAAGAAAAAGGAGTACTTTCTATTTCTGAAGACAAAATAAATCATACCTTTAATAAGGCTGCTTAAGAAAGGTATTTAAATCGCTCCCTACTAACATTCTAAATTCTAAACATTTAATCCCCAAAAAAATGGCCACCTCAGAAACCTCCCATCAGGAACCTGACCGTCTTCCTAGTTTCAATAAACTCCCAAACCGCCTCCAAGAACAAATAAAAAGGTGTGAAGGAGCTGAAGACGTCGATAAATGCTGGAAAGAAAATAAAAAAGAAGCAGGCAAAAAAATGAAAGAAATCTCTGAAGAGGCTCATCATCCACTTTCGAGTGTTATCAAAATCGAAGGAAAGGAGGTCCCAAATCTAGAAATCGGACCCGAACTAGTCGCTCTTCTAAAAAAAGCCGCAGCCGAAGGATTTACTTTTAGATTTGAAAGAAGAAAATTTCTAAGAGATGATCAACCCTGTATCATCTATGACAATGGCGTAGAAGGTGCTGGAAACAAAAATGGAATTGCCGCCCTCGACCTAAAGAAATGGGAAGCCACCTGGGCCACAAACCTTCGTTTTCTCTTGCTTACACCAGAAGAACTACGAGAAAAATACGACGGGTATGCTGGAAAAACTCCAATTGAGTAATTTTTACTTCGCTCAATCGAGTATTTCAAATTCGATTCCCCCCGCAAAAGTAACTTCTCACACCCCCGAACAAAAAACTTGTTCTAAATATTTATGATGTGTTA
>CAYFOO010000031.1:0-15972 GCA_964344775.1 uncultured Candidatus Peribacteria bacterium | reverse complement strand
CATTTTCGCTTGCTCTTTATCGTTTTTTACTGTTTTCGATAAAAGTTCTGCTTCACCTCCTCGAGAAAAGTCTTCCCATGTCGCATCATGTCTCCGGCGGATGGGGTGTAGAGAGTGACGGGAGTACTACTTTTTCCATAGACGATAGCCATCTGAGTTCCATCATGTGGCCGGATTCTGAGGTAGTAGTTTCCGTCCGGGATGCCGGTGGTGTCCCAGTAGAGGGCCTCGGCTCCCTTGGTATGGAATTCTCCTCCGACAGAAGCTAGGGCATCGGCTGTTTTTCCATAAATGAGAGAAACATCGGTCCAGGGGCCATCTTCTGAAGTCGAGTACTGCACTTGAGAAGTTTCAGTTGTGAAATTTCCACTGGTATCGTTGGGATCTGTGAGGGTGTAGTCGATTCGGACGATGCTTCGTCCTCCTTCATAGAACCGTTCCAGTTGATTGATACTCGCTTCCGGTTCATCACCTCCTTCTCCAAATCCGGGATCATCAGGAGTCAAAATAAAGCTGTAGTCTTGCCCCGGGGTGAGGGAGGTGGCCATTTTTTTCCATTCTCCGAGACAGACCTGAGTCGTGAAGTCCCAGTTTTGGCATTTGTAGAGTCGGTTTCCAGTAGCGGTTGCCTCGATCGTGGCATCGTCGAAGTCCGTCCCCGTCGGATCAATCGAATAACTCTCGGCAAACTGAGTTTCATTGGTCGCTTTTTCAACCTTAAAAGTATTATTTGCACTGTTTTTCAGTTTTCTTCGAAGGCGTATTTTTTTGAGTTTGTGACCGACCGGAGTGATATCTACATCCACGTGGGTTCCAGTGTCGTTGGAGGTAGTTTCCGTAAATTCTTCGAGATAGTCGTCCTTATCCACGACAGCGATTTGTTTATCTGTTTCGAGCCAACCACCTCCATCGGGGAGCTCACTTTTGAGAATATCAAAGTTGTAATCGGTGTCTGGCAAAAAGTTCTTTTTTCTTTTCCATCGGCCGGTACAGTTTTTGGTTGTGTGATTAAATGCACTACACATAAAAAGATTCCTTCCCATAGTTCGTGATCGAGCTCGGATGTTGGCTTTGGTGGCTTGGAGATCAGACATTTTGAAAACCAGCATCTCTCCGTCGACTGGAGCATTCACTGCGATGGCGTTGAGGACCGCTTCGTTACTGACTGTACTTTTGATATAATCATGGATCGTGAGATCTATGGGGCGGACTTCCTGCATGGTGATTTCAATATCAGCGGTGTCGGGGACAGTGTCATTGATCGTTTGATTATAATTAAGCATTTCGTAGTCGTCATTGAGCAGGACAATTCCATCTTTACTTTCACTATAAATCTTTGGTCCCGAGGTGGTCTGGTCAATGATGTATTCATAGTTGGCTCCGGTGACGAGATTTTTGAGCTTTTTCCAGCGGTTGCACTTACTAAATCCATCATCCCAATCTTTACATTTAAAAAGATCTTTTCCTTCCGCCTGTTCGGTTACCACAATTTGGTTGTAATTGAGCCGATCAGCTTTGATGTGTTTTGATTTTCGGACCTTAGTGTTATCCACATCTTTTTTTATTCGGATGTCATTATTAGCACTATTTTTGTTGTGTCTTTTGACTTTGATTTTTTTAATCTTGGTGTGAGTCTCGTTTTGAGGGGTAATTTCTACTTCTACTTCGTCATCGTTTGGGTCTCCATCATCAAGCTCTACTTCGTCCGAATCGATCAGATAGTCGTCGTCATCGAGTAAATTGAGTCTATTTTTTCGTTCCCAAAATCCCGGATCAGCCGCCGTCAGGATGAAATTATAATCCATCCCCGGCGTGATGTCTTGGAGGCGTTTCCATCGTCCATTACAGATTTTGTTGGTGAAATCCCAATCTGTACATTTGAAAAGGTCTTTTCCATCGGCCTGGACATGGACGGTCGCATCATTGAAGGCTAGCGTGGTCGGATCAAACGCATACCCTTGATCGGTTCCGATATTATTGATGGCTGTTTCTACCTTTAGATCATTATTGATTGAGGTGATGTCATGATCTCGAATTTCAATTTTATCAATCGGCCCGGTGGTAGGCGTGATTTCTAGGTCCACCAGATCCCCAGTAGTGTTCGTTACGACCTCGGTGTAGTCATGGAGGTAGTCGTCCTTGTCGAGCAGATTGACATTGTTATCTCCCTCCCCAAACCCTGGATCCGCTGCCGTAAGAATAAAATCATAACTTTGGCCTGGTTGAACGTCTTTGAGTTTTTTCCATCGTCCATTACAGATTTGTAGAGCAAAGTCCCAATCGGTACATTTGAAAAGATCTCGTCCGGTCGCTTGCACGTGGACCGTGGCATCATTAAACGCCAGATTGGTCGGATCGATGGAGTAGGTCTGGGCGAAGTCCGTTTCATTGGTCGTATTTTCTATTTTTAGCTCATTATTCACCGCGGTGGTGTCGTGATCTCGGACTTCGATCTTATCGATTGGGCCGGTAGTGGGCGTGATCTCTAGATCGACCAGATCTCCATCGGTATTGGTCACCGTCTCCGTGTAATCATGGAGGTAGTCATCTTTGTCCAGCATATCAATATTATTGTCTCCCTCCCCAAATCCAGGATCTCCTGGGGTGATCGTGATGTCGTATTCTTGGCCGGGGGTTATGTTTTTGAGCTTTTTCCACCGGCCGGTACACGTTTCTGTGACGAAGTCCCAGTCCTGACATTTGAAGAGTGATTTTCCGGTGGCGTTGACCTTTACATTCGCTTGGGCGAAGGGGATATCGGAGGTTTCTGGATTGATCGCAAAAGATTCGGCGAATTGTCCGGTGATAGAGGCGGGATCTTTATCGATTTTTATCACCTCGCTGATGTCAGATTGGAGGTTAATATCGTCAAAAATAATCTCTTTGATCGGATTATCGCCTTCTTCCATGGTCACTTTGACGTCATAGGTTCCCTTTGTCACCTTTTTGGTCATTGGGAGCTGAGCATTGGTTCTCTGACTATCGATGAGAGTTTGGTCGGTGGCATCCAGGATCTGCACATCTACATCGAGGAGGGCTCCACTGGGATCCTCTACCTTGGCCTGAAGGTCAATCTCATTATCTGGGCCGTATTCGATTACAAGTCGGGGAGAAGCCGTAGGGCTTCCATGATCTTTGGCATAGGCGGCTCTTTTTCCTAAACCCGAAAAAAGAAATGTCATGGCATTGCCACTCGTCCAGCCCGTTCGATCCACAATTTCTTGGATGATGGGAGTCAGATCGGCACTCTGGTACTTATTTCCGGTGTCCCAGGATGGGATACTATTCCAGGCGACGGAGGCGGTGGTGATGGTCCGCCCGGAGACATTGGTAGGAGTAGTCGTGAAGGTAGGGGAATCGTCGATGTCTTCTCCATAGATCGTGAGACTGGTGGTGTCGGTTGCAACCTGGCTCGCGGTGAACTCGATAAAAGCACTTCGGATCACTTCTCCCTGAGGGATCGTGATATTCTGAAATCGGAGCCCTACGGCTTGTTCTCCATTCCCTCCATCATCATTGATGAGCTCCAGTCCCGTGCTGTCGAGGGTGATTACGCCGTTGGTTACTTTTTCTTCGGCATCGTCATCGGCTGAGATGATACGGACGTCGAGGGAGTCGGCGAAAGCAGAAGGAAGAAGTAGGAAGGAAGAAGTAAGGGTGAAAATGAGTTTTTTGAACATATTAAAGGCAAGTTGTAGGTGGGAGGTTGTAGGTTGTAGGGCTAAAATTAATTATTCCTTACAACTTATAACTTACAACCTACGACCTTTCCAATTTTACGGGATGATTTTGATTTGGGGAAGGGGAATTGTGGAAAAAAACATTTCTTTGCAAAAAAGCTTTAAAACTAACGCAGGAGGAATATGGTCCTCAGTATAACATAAGCTTGTTCGGTTTAATTACTGTGCTCAAATTGTTTCCCTTGCAAAAGAATTGAAAGAGATATAAATTAATATTGTTCTTAATCGAATAAATGATATGAAATCGGTGATCTACACTAAGCATGCTAAAAAACAAATGAAAGTAAGAGGAATTAGTTCAGAAGAAGTTGTTTCTTGTTTGGAACAACCGGATAAGGTAGATCAAGAGGGGGGTGTAGTGATAGTAAAAAGACAAAAAGGCAGTTATGTGTACATATTGATAACAAGGGAAGAAAGTGATTCCATAAAGATTATTACATTGTATAAATCTTCCAAAGTAAAAAAATATCTTTAAATTTAAAAACCATGTTAAAAAACGCCTCAAGACCACGAATAAATATCGATCAAGAAACGGGGATTGCTATAATAAAAGTAAGTAATAATCAAGTAGTAGAAAGTGATTCTCGTGGGAATTGTATTATTGATTTTGATGAGGACGGACGGGTCTGTCGCATTGAAATACTCCCTTTTAAATTGTCAGTTTAAATCTTACTCACTACGACCTTTCCAATTTTACGGGATGATTTTGATTTGGGGAAGGGAAATTAAAGAAGAAGGGTTTGACGTATGTTTGCATTTTATTATTTTATTCTTACTTACTTTGCTTAATTTTATAAATATGGAAAGAAAAACTACTGTTGAGAGACAACAAGAAATAATTTCTTTCAAAAGAGTTCTTGAACCCCGATTACAGAGTATAAGAGACTTAAATTATAATGCACATTTTGGAAGACGGAGAAAAAATAGATCTCGTATTCGTTTAGAAAAATCTCTAGGAAAACTTGATGACGTTTTCTTAATTTTCCCTGAAATAGATGACGTATCGAGCTATTTTTTGGCTATTCAAGAATTATTAAATAAGCTTTTTGGTACGATAAATATTGATTCTAACTTTCCCCGAGAACAACTAGTAGGGGCAAAAATGAAAGATTATCTTTCATCTGAATTAATTAAAATACTACTTAATCGTCTCCCGGCTGGAATCGATGTTTCTCAAGATATGGCAGTTCAAACCTCTAGAGATTTTTCAGGACGAGTAGGGGCAAATTTAGGAACGCATCCAATTCAGTAGATTTTGTATTTTTGAATGGGTTTCACGATTTTTACACAAAAAAAGAATATCGCAACACTTCAGAATTTCACTTCAGCCGGGTATGATGTATTTATCCTTCCGTAAGTAGAACCACGAAGTAAATAACAAAAAGAGTCGATCATTCTGGTCGGCTCTTGTCGTTGGCAGCAATATCGGTAGCATTACCAGCAATATCTGTATCATTTCCTTGGATAGCAGAGAGGTTGGCGGCAATGTCTCCATCATTACTAGTGATAGCCCCAGCGTTAGCGAGGATATCAGAAGCGTTGGTAGAAATATCAGTGTCATTTCCTTGAATAGCAGCAAGGTTAGCAGCAATATCGGTGTCATTAGACTGGATAGCAGCCAAATTAGCAGCGATATCAGTATCGTTACCAGCGATATTTGTTTCTGCTGTTGTCATTCGACCATCGAGAGCTGTGATATCCGTATCGTTAGATTGGATAGCAGACAAATTACTAGCAATGTCAGTAGCATTGGTTGCAATATTAGAAGTATTTACTCCTACTTGAGCCAATCGACTATCATTCGCTTGTACTACTTTTCCTCCAGTCGTTTCTCCATCGGCAGCAAGAGTAACTTTACCCGCTACGGATTCTGTCGCGTCTTCAAAGAAAGCCGCACCAGTCTTTACCCATGCAGTTCCATTGTAGGTATAGATTTCGTCTACGTTGGAAACGTAAGCAGTCCAACCATCAAGTGGAGTAGGATAAGTAGTAGTCAAATCAGCTACGTCAGCTACAGAATCTCGCCAAGCAAGATTATTGATAGCTTCAGTCATCAAATTGTCTACTTCTGCTTTTGTATATCGGTTTGTGATATCTCCTTCGTTTGTAGTTACACGAGCGTCAAGAGAAGTAATATCAGTATCGTTAGACTGAATAGCCGCGAGATTAGCTGCGATATCCGTATCATTACTTTGGATAGCTGCCAAGTTAGCAGCGATATCTGTGTCATTTGATTGGATAGAAGTTAAGTTACTAGCTACACCTGCCGCATTGTTAGCGATGTCGGTGTCGTTAGACTGGATAGCCGCAAGATTACTAGCAATGTCAGTAGCATTGGTAGATGCAGCTGAAGCATTGGTAGTAATGTTTGATTCGGCAGTGGTCACTCGAGAATCGAGAGCAGCCAAATCAGCATCCGTGTCAGCACCGGTTTTTACCCACAATGTACCATTGTAAGTATAGATCCGTTCTTCACTCGCTACATACACAGCGTCTCCAGTAGTAGGAGAAGCAATTGCATTCATAGCAGTGACATCAGCTACTGGGTCGAGCCATTGATCATCCGTGATCAAAGATCGATCCAATTTTCCGTTACCATCGAGGTAAGGGATGTTATCAGCTCCAAACCCGAGTGATTTTCCGTCCAATCGGAGAGCGTTTTGAGCATAAGCAGAATTAACGAGACTTTTTCTGTCTACGTTGGCATCGGCTGCTTTGTTGTCCAACACGAAGTAAGTCGTGTCAGCTGCCCCAGAAGCCTTCACTTCTGCTTGAAGAAATCGATGAGAAGCTGCATCAAACTCTGGAAGAGCGGTTACAGATCCTACATCAAGAATAAAAAACCCTTGACTGTCCGTTGTCATAGATACAACTTCTTGCCAAGCGGCTCCTACGAGGGCCCCAGCTCCGTCTCGATCAACTCCATCGTTGAAATCAGCGTCTGCCCAAAAAGAGAATCGGACATCGAAATTCTGATTTGCTGCAGGAGAAGTCGGACTAGAAAGCAGTCGCCCCTGAAATGCAATAGTGTTGGCAACTGCTGCCTCGGCCTGAGATAGGGCTCCAAAAGGCAGTACTGCAATCCCCACTGCCAACAGGGTGGTCATTGCGTGCCGGAATCGGCTAAGTACTGTTTTCATCTTTGTTTTGGTTAAGAGATAAAGATGTTTTTTTGTGATCAATTCGCAGTTTGAGAAGAATTAATCTGTCCATTATACCATATTAAAAAATTAAATGCAAGGATTTTGCAGTGAAAAATGTTTATTTCTGAGTTTTTTTCGTCAAAAAAGGGTTTGTGGCATAAAAAAGGTTCGAAAAACATTAAAAGTATCCGACTTTACGAGGCTTAAACGTTTCGAACCAGGTGGTTTCCCTCCTTCGTTAAAACTATGGAGGGCAGGTCAACACACCTGCTCCGACTAATATATGATTTGATATTGTTTTTATCAACTTTTTTGGAATTATTAAATTAAAACTAATCATCATCTTCATCATCTCTTTTCGATCTTTTGTTTCCTGGCTGTTTTTTCGGGATTTTTCCTTTTCCAAAGAGGGATTTGAGATCATTATCCGCCGTTCCGACATAGTACTCCTTGTTTTCGCTGTCCCAATAAAACAATCCCGGCGTGGCGGTCTGATCAAAGTGGATATCAATAATTTCCTCTAGCGTATAGACATTCTTTTTAACGGCATTTTTGTTATTTTTTTTCACCACAGGAGTCCACTTCTCTCCATTAAAGACGCGTAGTTGTTTTTCATCGACCACGTATCGAACTTCTCCGGTTTTGGAATCAATTCGACCAGGAAGTTGTCTTTTATTATCTACCGGCGATTCCCAGGGAGAATTATCGATGTGACTTTGAATTTGTCGGATTTGGGTTTGGAGGGAGGTGAGGGTAGTTTTTAACACCGAAGGAAGCACAGAAACCGGTAATTCCCCTTTTTCATCTAAATAGGGGATTTCTCCAGGTCCATAGCCGATCGTACGTCCGTTGATATGTTCTGGAGCACTTTTAAAAGGAATTGTCAGAAGGTTAATTCGATCAATTTTTGGATTAGTTGGGATGGGATCGAGGAGATGGATTTTGGTTTCTTCTTTTTTCCTCGTCTCAAGCTGGAGATACTGAAAAGTATCAAAAGAAAAGGGAGACGGAAGTGGTTTATCTTTTCCGACCAGGACCTCAAACCGACCGTCTGATTCGAGTGTGACTTCGGGGAAGTTCTCAAACCAGAGCGTGTCATTAATATTATTAGGATTTTTATCGTTTGCATCAGCATCGAGCCAGAGACTAGCTCGGATCTGGTAGACCCCTTGTTTTGGTGAGAGATCTTGATTGATCAATTTTCCTCGTACGATGAAGTATTCTGGCGGATTATAAGCGGATGTCACTTCCCAGAGGCAAGTGACGCTCACAATAAGTAAAAACGCTTTAATCATTAATTTCATCGTATGGGTGGAGGAAATTTAAATCGCAGGATAGTCTGGACGATTTTTTGCCGATACTGAGAAATGAGAAACAAAAGGCAAAAGGTAAAAGTTAGAAATAAAAAGGTTATGAGAATTGTTTTTAGGATTTGTTTTTGGATGAGCGAGAGTTTGTAATTCGCAATGTCTTCTTCTACTCCTTCCCAAGACATCAGATGAGTAGCAGGAGCCGCTGTATGGAAGTTCTCATTTTCTAGATTGTTGAGATAGATTTTGTTTTTTGCTTTATAATCTTCAATCGCACGGACGTACTGAGCTGCTGGATTGGTAAATTTTGGTATTGGTTTTTTGAAAAATCGAATTTTTTGGCGAATTGGTTTTGCAATTTTTTGAGTGGGAGTGGTTGGAGCAGGGGATTGAATTGGTTTGATGAAATTCGGCAAGATGAATTCATTTGTTTCTGCGGTGCTTGATTTTTGACTTCCTTCCAGCAGCGAGGCTTTGAACGTTTGAGGTACTGGTATGTTTTGAGGCTCTTTTTTTGCAGGTAAAACAAATCCCTCAAATCCCTCTGTTTTTGGAATTTCTTTCAGAGCACTGCTTTTGTCCAAGGCTAGATTATCATTTTTTTCTTTTACAAGCATGCCACTTCCACGGAAGATATTAGTTTTTGTGCGTGGTGTAAGATTTGCAAGTTTTTCTGCTCGGCTCGGATGTTTGACGATTGGGGCTCTTTTTGGAGCAGGAGTGACAAATTCTTTTGGTTTGATTTTTAGCTCTGGTACAGGATCTCGTGGGACAGAAGAAGTATCGGAAGAATTTTTGGGGTAAGGCAAAACCCAAGTGTCTTCGAAATGTTCTGGGTTGGAAGTAGTGATAGTACTGCTAGCACCCAAATCACCAATAACCCAAGCTTGATTTTCTGTGTCCTGTGGTGATCCGAAGAGGATATTTATCGGAGGTTGGGTAGGAGCTGGAGCAGGAATCACCCATGTATCAGCATCATCTTCTTCATTTTGATCATCTTCAAAAGTAGGAATCACCCAAGTAGCATCATCTTCTCCATCACTTTGGGCATAGCTGTACGGCATGAGAATAATTCCCAAAAGCCACAATCCGAGCATCATTCCTACCTTTATTTTCTTCATGTTATAAAAAATCCGCATATTTTACATAAAAATCAGAATTTTTTCAAGCAAAAAAGCTTGCAATGGTGGAGAAAAGATGGGACAGTACTGCTATGAATTGTTTCAAAATGTTGTTCAAAAAAATTTTTTCGGTTTCGGTTTTGGTATTTTTTTCTATTTTTTTAGTTCGAAATGCATGGGCATTTCGGGATGTGACCCCCAATGATCCGGCCTTTTCTGCGGTGACGAAGTATGCGGAGAGAGGGATTTTTAACGGTATCGAGGGAGAGGCGAGACTCGATGATGTGATTTTGAAAGAACACGCGGCTTTATTTCTCTTGAAAATCATGGGAGTAGAAAATCCAACGGTTCAGGGAGCGGTTGATCGAGGGATTTTTGGTAGTTTGCCGGCTCCAGGACAATTATTGGACCATGCCACATGGATCAAGATGTTGAGCAACGCGTTTGAAGTACCTTTGGGGAAAACAACAGAAGGACAACCTTGGTTTGTAGCTCCCTATGTAGTGGCACAGAGTATCATGGCAGTGAATGATGAAAAGCCTTTTGACATCGCTTCCCGACGGTTTGTAGTGCGGACAGCAGATACGTATGAGCGGATTTTTGGGGCCAAAAATGCGGATACATTGATGGATGAGCAAGAGCTTCGACTCATGCGAATGAGGGATCTTTTACTTGATCCCAAAGCTACCAATGATGAAATAGAAAATCTACTCTGGTCCAATATTCTGGGGGTAGATGAGATTCCTATGAATGCTCGAGCAGAATCTATTCGCCATTTAAATATGGTAATGTTGGTGCTTTTGGAAATGCGAAAAGATCCAAATCCAGTCAAAAAGCTGGTCCGACAAAAGAGAATAGATTATTTCCTTCGAAATGCAGTCAAAGCTCTTCCTGAGGTGAGTCCATTTACTGAAGATTTGGGGAAGATTGCGAATCGATAAGTATATTTTTATCAAAATTTGTTTTATTTGTCAGCAAAAGTGTTGACAGTATTTTTCTGTTCTGTATTTAGAATTATGTAATAACTAAAAATATGAATTTGAGAAGAGGTCTGATTTTACCTGATGATGTGAGTTTGCCGGGGAGTGATGGTGCTAATACGGAAGAATTGGAATGTTCTAATAGGCGTAAAACTTTGCAATTTTTGGGAAAAAGTGTTGCGGGAGGGGTGGCAGGAGCTTTGTCTGGGGGTATGCTTATGAAATCTGCATTGGCAGCAGGGCCAAGCAGGCTTAGCTTTGGAGAAGTGAGAGAGATTTCACAGGTGGCAGAGTTTCCAGCAGTGACGGTTCTTTTTGAAGCAGATAAAGATGCGGTTGTTTTTGATGCATTACAAATGGAATCACAAAGGGTGCAAATTGCAGGAAAGCCTTTTTATTTGGGCGAATATCTTCGTACGTATAAAAACTTACCCAAAAACATAGAGTACCTTCCTGGAAATAATTTTATTCCAAAGGGGGTTTGTAATGGAGTTATTATACGTACTTCAGAGAGAGATTGGGTGCTCACATCTCACCATTGCAACTGTGTCACTAGTTCTACAAAAGTACTAACTCATGATATTTTGGCGATTCCATTAGCGGGACACAGAGAAGAAAGACCTATTCAAAAAGTGAGCTCAGAATTAATTTCAAATAAAAAACTTAATGGAAAAAAGGTTAGCATTTATGGAACTTTTAAGGGGAAACGATATTTTATCAAGGCTCGGGCCAGTCAAAATAGAATATCAACTACTTTTAATGGAACTAATTGTAGATCGTTAAGTGATGGGAAAGATGGATATTTTTCTTTGTGGATAGATCATCAACCAAAACTTTATCCTTTTAGTAATCTTAATAAAAGGGCCTTGAAAGGTTTCTCTGGTGCACCAGTTTTTTTGGAAGAAAATGGAGAAAATCAATTAGTTGGAGTATTTAACGGCTTTAAATTCGTTGATAACGGTACCAAAAAAGGTTTTCGATTGTTTTTTTCAGGGCCAGAAAATTTGCATTCTATGCAAAGACACCTTGAGACTATTTAATTTTTCTGTCCCTCAAAAATTGATTTTACGGCCTCCGCTCGGGTGACGTTTTTGGCTGGATAAAAAAGATTATGATCATCTACTTTCATAATTTCTTTTTGTTGAACAATTTTTACAAAATTAAAAAACCAATCTGCATAAAAAACATCTTTTAATTCATTCGCACTGATAGAGGCTTTGTGTAATTCGAAGGCATTTACGATGATTTTGGCCAATTCGGCCCGATTGATATTTTTGCTCGGTTGAAACGAACCATCTGGGTAGCCACTAATCCAGTTTTTGTTATACATGGTTTCTACATAGGGATAAAACCAAGCCTCTGCAGGTACATCAGAAAAATGCGGTCCACCAGCGATATTTATTTTTGATCCGGTAGCCAGGACGATGATTTTGGCGATTTCGGCTCGATTGAGGAGTCTTTGTGGGGTAAAGGAACCATCATCGTTCCCTTTGATAATACTTTGGCTCAAAAATGATTGTACGGCTTCATGAGCCCACTGGGGGATTTGATCATTATCTGAGAAGTTGAATATTGGAGTAGGGGAGTCATCTTCTATTTTTATAGCTTTTACCAGGATGGGAAGGATCGGGCGATCCATTTGGTTGGTTTCTACGGTGGCGATGGTGTCGACTACGTCCATTCCTTCGATCACTTCTCCGAAGATAGTGTGGTTGCCATCCAGGTGAGTAGCAGGTTGGTGGGTGATAAAAAATTGAGATCCATTTGTGTTTGGGCCACGGTTGGCCATGGAGATGACACCCCTTTTGTGAGAGAGATTTACATCAATTTCATCTTCGAAGTCCGTGCCCCAGATACTGGATCCGCCGGTTCCGTTCATATTTTCAAAATCTCCTCCCTGGATCATGAAGTTTCTGATCACTCGATGAAAAATAGTGCCGTTGTATTTGCCTTTTTTTGATAGACCAATGAAGTTTTCTACGGTCTTGGGGGCACTATCGGGAAAAAGTTGGAGCTTGATATCGCCTTTATTTGTTTGGATGGTGGCGGTGATGTTTTCGCTTTCTGCCATAATTGTAGCGACAAAAAGGAAACTAATGCTCAAAACGGAGGTGATGATGATTTTTTTCATACTTTAATAATAAGATTTTAAAATTTGGATTCAATAAAAAAGCCCAGCGAATTTCGCTAGGCTTTATTCTTTTTTAAGTCAGTTTTTTATCGTCCGTTGTATTTCAGCACCAATTCTCCTGCAAAAGCAGATTTGGTGTTTAGTGCATACGGTTTGATTTTTACTGTGATCCATCCTCCTGGAGTCCAGGTTCCGCTACTGATGTCATCGGAGCTGCTGTAGCTGGCCCAGGTAGCACTAGCGAGGGCAGTATTTCCAGTGAGTCCTGCTGCTACATTTGCTGTATCCAGGAGTGTGACATCAAGTTTGTTGTTGGTAGTCACCCCATCAGTAGTCTGATAATAAAATGTCACCGGATTTGCGTCCCAAGAGACAAAGTCTCCTGGAAGCTCGGCTCGCAGGATAATGTCGTAGTCTTGGAGTGTTCCCTGAGTCGTAGTCCACTCATAATAGTTGTGATAGTTCGTTTCATCGTATCCAGAATCAAATGAACCACTGTTATTAGTTCCATCTGCTTGGAGGGCAGCTCCGGCGTACTCTGGAGCAAATACGATAGACTTGGTTCTAGTAGCGACGTCAGTCCATCCTACTTTGTTTGTTGTGGTGTCGATACTATTCCAGTCGAGCGTTCCAGTAAGGGTAAGATCTCCGCCGATGTTTACATCATCAGAAAAATCAAATCGAGCGTTACCGTCATCCCATTTGAGCACTTCAGCTAATGTGGTTCCGAATTGTAGATTTACATCATTCCCACTGTCGTCGTTATCTAGCGTAAAGGTATTAGAAGTAGATCCGGTATCGGTGTTTTGATCATGTGCTTGTCCGCCGACAGTGGCTACATCTACTCCGTCAACAGTTCCTGAAAGTGTTACGTCTCCGTCTTGATCAACGATGAAGACATTAGTATCACTGCTGTTTTTTACCACAAATTGAGATTGATCAGCTGGGTCACTCGCATTAGCTTTTACGGTTAATTTTGGTCTACTATCAGTTCCGACGATGTTGAGCTGTTCATCGATATCAAACCAGTCATTTACTACGTCGTAACTGAGACTTTTTGCCAGAGTTTCTCCAAATTCAAGTTTGATGTAGTCGGTAGAGTTATTGTTTCCATCCAATGTAAACGTATTGTGGTAGGTTCGTGGACCCGCATCAAAAGTGTAATAAGAGATGTTATCAGCCAAAAGATGACGATCTACATTTTGCCAAGGTGGATCATCGACAAAGTCATACACTTGATAATCCGTGTCTGGTGCTCCAGCATCTTTGTATTCTACCTGGATAAATGAATTATCACTTCCAAGTGGATCTGGGAACGATGGTAGAGCTAACGTGAAAAATTGATAATACCCATCAGCTAATGGCATGTAATCCGGAGCTCCGTTTGGAGTGATATTAAGGAGTTCTGTTTGATAATCTCCATAGTGTAGAGAAGAGGTGATAATCGCCCCAGCTCCATCAATTTCTTCAGTTCGATAGTCATAGGAGTCCCAGAGACTGATCCGGAGATCCAGATTGGTCGTAATAGGAGCTCCTTGATCCTCGAAGTAGAGGACAACATCTTTTCCTTCGGCGAAGGCCTGATTAGTAAGGACAAGTCCAATCATGAGGATTAGTCCTCTCAGCACGGTACCGATTTTTTTGTTAAACATTTTTTTAAAGTTAAAGTTTTAATTTTTTAATTAGTTTTTCCAGATATCAATCGTCCAGGTTTGGGTATTTGGAGTATTGATGCTGTAGCAGGATTCATTACAAGCTCGGATTCTTACTTCATCATTTCCGGTGACTACTGCATTCCAGCTGAGATATACGTCTTCAATTCCTCCACTAGCTGGGGTAGGAGTGGCTTTTACTGTATCTCCTGGGACTACTCCAGCCACAGTGAAGGTGGCGTAATCTTTACATCTTTTGTAGTAAATTTTGTTTGATACCACATTATTGAAGACATAGGTTTCCCGATCGCTACCACTTACATTTACGGTTACTTTATTATTCCCTTCATCTGTTACGGTTACATTTCCTTCAAAGTTTATCGTATCGGTATTGGAAACCACGGTTACATCGTCTTCTTCAATATCGACGGTAGTTCCTCCAGGAGCACCTGGATCACCTTGTTCACCCTTGGTTCCTTCTAATTTGGTAACGTTGAGAGCAACATTTTTTGCCAAAGCTGCTCCACCGGATCTTTTGAGTTGGAGAGAAATCCAGTCATTTGCTGCCAATGTAGCAACGATAGAATTACTCAATTCATCCCGGTCGTTACTATCTTCGGCATTTCGGTTACTTGCTGGCATCACACTGGCATCATTTATTTTTATCTGTGCAGAGAATGTTCCACTAGAACTCACATCAAAAGATAATCCGTAGTTGATGAGATAGGTACCATCTTCTTTTACTACTACACGATCAGTATTGACTGGATCATGTTCGATCACGGTATCATCTGTTTCTTCATCAGTGACATCAAAATCAATATCTACGTAGGAAGTTGTGACAGTATAGTTAGATGTCCGATGAATTTGTACGGTTGCCATTGTAGAAGGAGTCCCCATTGGTCCGGCTGGTCCTTGAGGTCCTTGCGGCCCTTGAGCTCCGTCAGCACCGTCTGCACCGTCAGAACCAGCAGGCCCTTCTAGGTTACCTTGGAGAGTCCAAGTACCAGCAATCTTTTTGTAGTAATCACCATTATCATCATTGAGATAATAATCGTCATCAACACCTAATCCAGCAGCTGGAACCCCGGAACCATTGTACCAAGTAGCTCCATCTACCCCATCTACCCCATCTACACCATCAGCCCCGGCCGGACCAGTAGCACCTGTAGCCCCGGTATCACCTTGCGGTCCTTGGATACCTTGCGGACCTTGGGGTCCGGTAGGCCCTTCTAGATTTCCTTGAAGGGTCCAAGTACCAGAGATCTTTTTGTAGTAATCTCCAGTATCGTTATCCAAATAAAAGTCATTATCTACCCCAGTTCCTCCACTAGGAGTACCACTTCCATTGTACCAAGTAGCTCCATCTACACCGTCGGCTCCATCAGCTCCAGCTGGACCAGTAGCACCTGTAGCACCGGTGGAACCAGTATCACCTTGCGGTCCCTGAATACCTTGGATACCTTGAGGACCTTGAGCTCCGTCAGCACCATCAGCCCCAGCAGGACCTTCTAGATTTCCTTGGAGAGTCCAAGTACCAGTAATCTTTTTGTAGTAGTCTCCAGTATCGTTATCTAAATAGAAGTCATTATCTACACCAGTTCCACCGGCAGGAGTACCAGAACCATTGTACCAAGTAGCTCCATCTACACCGTCGGCTCCATCAGCTCCAGCTGGACCAGTAGCACCTGTAGCACCGGTGGAACCAGTATCACCTTGCGGTCCCTGAATACCTTGGATACCTTGAGGACCTTGAGCTCCGTCAGCACCATCAGCCCCAGCAGGACCTTCTAGATTTCCTTGGAGAGTCCAAGTACCAGTAATCTTTTTGTAGTAGTCTCCAGTATCGTTATCTAAATAGAAGTCATTATCTACACCAGTTCCACCGGCAGGAG
>CAYFOO010000030.1:0-16643 GCA_964344775.1 uncultured Candidatus Peribacteria bacterium | reverse complement strand
CATGAAGCTCTTGACTTTTTTTATCAAATAATTATGACTAGTGTGCACTAAAAACACAAAATTAATGGCTTATTTAAGCGTTTAAAAAATGACACTAACTACTGGCGACAATGCACCAGCTATCAACAAAACAAGCAGCCGAAAATTTTTTAAAATTAAAAAATACCTACAACCTCTCACCTACAACTTACAACCTTTATCCCATGATTGAAGCCACCCTCACCAGTCTCGGCCTCAGTGAAAAAGAAATAGCGGTTTACCTGGCTATTCTTGGCCTGGGAACTAGCCCCGTCTCCCCTATCGCCAAACGTACAGAGTTAGCGAGAAGTTCTACTCAGTATCTTTGCAATGAATTGGTAGAAAAAGGCTTGCTCAGTATAACCAAAAAAGGGAATACCGTTTATTATGCTCCTGATGACCCAGAAAAGCTATACTTCCTTTTGGATCGAAAGATGGCTCAGTTAAAAAATCAACGAGAACTAGTAGATCGAATCATTCAGAACCTCAAAGCACGGATGAATCCCTACAACACGCTGCCAAAAGTTAAATTTTATGAGGGGCATGATGGAGTGATCAAAGCTTACAGAGACCTCATTGAAGATATTCACGAAAATGAGGCGTTGATTGGTTATGGAACCGGACATGAGGAATTGGATGATGTAAACCGAGATGCGGCATTTTTCATTCCCGAACGAATCCGAAAAAATGTTTTCCTTCGAATTATTGTGCCTTTTAGTGAAAAAGCTGTGAAATCTAAATTTGAAGATGATGCAAAAATGAAACGGCAAAGTTTATTAGTTCATCCGCAATCTTTCCCGATAAGCTACAGCCATCTTTTTTGGTATGAAGACAAAAGTTGGGCTTTTACCGCTCATCAGGAACAGTATTTTGCCTACATGGTACAGAATAAAAACATGGTGGAGATGCAAAAATTTCTTTTCGAACAGGCCTGGAATAATGCCCTCAGAGAAGACGAAGAGATCTGTAAAAAGCTAAAAAAAGTTCAAAAAAACTAATATTTGCAACAGAAATCAGAATTTGCTGAAATCACTTCTTGAAAATGTTGCCGAGAACAATGTTCTGACTTTTTCCCAATATTGAAATGAGAAACAGAACGGTGGTATCCCATTACTCGAGTCCACACTTCGCAGCGTGTTCTCTGATCCGATGCCGATGAATCTTTTGTCATTTTATATTAATTATATTTTAAAACGTAGTTTTAGTTTTTCGAGCTTCGTCATTCGTTTTTCGTTTGCTTTGACCTTTAAGTTTTGGGTTTTAACCTTTCCCCTTTTGTTCTATTTTCTTGTTCACACTAATTCTCTCTCCTTTTCTACAATTTTGCAAGGCGATTCTTTTTTTATTGCTTTTTGTCTCCTAGAATCATACTTTTCTCGGAATTCCGCATCTTCTTTTTTGTCGCCGGTGTAGCCAATTTCTTTGTCACAGGTTGGACAGTAGTCATGCTCCCCTGCCAGGTATCCATGTTTCGGACAAATAGAGAAGGTCGGTGTGATCGTGATGTAAGGCAAATGAAAGTTTGTCAGGGCTTTTTTGACCATATTTTTACAAGCCTCGGCGTTGGAAATGCGTTCTCCCATGTAGAGATGGAGCACTGTTCCCCCCGTATATCGAGTCTGCAAACGATCCTGTAGCATGAGAGCCTCGAAGGCATCAGCAGTACGTTCTACTGGTAATTGTGATGAATTGGTGTAGTAGGGAGCCTCTGGGGTTCCAGATTGAATGATGTCCTCAAACCGCTTCTTATCTTCCTTCGCAAATCGGTATGTTGTCCCCTCTGCTGGAGTGGCTTCTAGATTGTAGAGATTGCCGGTTTCTTCTTGGAATTCTACGAGTTTTTGTTGCATGAATACAAGAACTTCTTCGGCAAAATTTTGTCCCCATTCATCCGCAATATTGTGCTGATCCTCAGTAAAGTTTCGGATCGCTTCATTGAGTCCATTGATCCCAATGGTTGAAAAGTGATTATTTAGATGTCCCAAATATCGCTTGGTGTATGGAAAAAGACCTCGATCAATCCACCTTTGAATTTCTTTTCGTTTGATTTCAAGAGAGGTTTTCCCAAGTTCCATGAGGTGTCCAATTCGCTTAAGGAAGGCTTCTTTATTGCCTTTGTACTGATATCCGATTCGTGGAGTAGAGATAGTAACAACCCCAATCGATCCAGTCATTTCTGCGGAACCAAAAAGTCCATTTCCTCGCTTGAGCAATTCGTTGAGATCCAACTGCAATCGACAACACATCGATCGGATGTGATTTGGATCCATGTCAGAGTTGATGAAGTTTTGGAAGTACGGCATCCCGTATTTAGCCGTCATTTCAAAAAGTGGCTCTGTGTTTGGATCTTCCCAATCAAAATCTTTTGTAATGTTGTACGTTGGGATCGGGAAGGTAAATACTCGTCCTTTTGCATCTCCAGCGGTCATTACTTCAATATAAGCTCGGTTCACCACATCCATTTGTTTTTGAAGTTCTCCGAAGGTGTAATCAAAAGGCTTCCCGCCTAATTTTAACTTTTTAGTTTTCAAATCCTCTGGACATTTCCAATCCAGCGTGACATTGGTAAAAGGCGTTTGAGTCCCCCACCTGGATGGCACATTGAGGTTGAAAACAAAGCTTTGCATATTCTGCAGCGTGTAATCATATGTCTTTTTATCAATAAATTCTTGTTTTGCTTCTTCGTTTGGAAAATTATAAAACCCAGATTCTTCAATATCTTTTTCGATTTCCATTTCATATTTTTTTACAAAAGGAGCGAGATAGGTATCAAAACTAGAGAAAGCCTGTGCTCCAGCCCATTCATTTTGCAATGTTCCGAGGAAATTTACCATCTGACTCACTGCAGTAGAGAGATGCTTAGGCGGTGCACTTTCTGTTTTGTCCGGCACACCATTAAAACCTTCTTCAATAAGTACTCTTAGGCTCCATCCAGCACAGTAACCGGAGAACATATCCAGATCATGAATGTGCATGTCAGCATTTCGATGTGCATCCCCTACTTCCCGCGGATAAATGTGGGAGAGCCAGTAGTTGGCAGTTACTTTTCCAGAAGTATTGAGGATCATTCCTCCCAAGCTGTATCCTTGATTAGAATTTGCATTTACTCGCCAGTCGAGTTTGTTTAGATATTCGGAAATAGTGTTTTCTACGTCTACCACAACATTTTTATCTTCCCGGGCCTGAGATCTTCTCTCTCGATAAATAATGTAAGACTTGGCAGTGGCAGCATGTCCCTCCTCGATAAGGGTTTTTTCTACGAGATCTTGAACTTCTTCGACCGAAGGAATTTTGTCTTTGAACTGTTTATTAAGCAATTTTACTACTTTTTTTGTAAGTTCATGAGCTGTTTTTGCATCCTGTCCCCCCACCTCTTTAGCAGCTGAAAAAATCGCTTTTTCAATTTTTTCTGGTTGGAAATCAACAATTTCCCCGGTACGTTTTTGGATTTTGAAAATCATAATATTGAGTTTTTAATAAGTAGTTTTCAGAATTTTTAATTTTAAATTTTTGAATTTTATAAATAATTTTTAAGCATTAATTATTAATTTTTTAAACTTTTTCTTCAAATTTAGGTGTTTTTAGAATTTAAAAATTAAGATTTATTTAAAAATTTGAGTTTAAAAATTAAAAATTGCCTTTTTTGATCTAGATTTTAATTGATTCCACAATATCTTGTGGTAGAAATAATTCTAGCACCCCAGATCTGGTGTCGTCAAGACAATTTGAATTGATTTTTGTATGAGAATATTTTTGTTTGTACAAATTTTTTGATTGAAAGACGATAGATAAGGTATAATTTTTTCAGATGAAAAAATCAAACAGACCAAACCTTATGAAATTTATGCGGGAAAGTGTTCTCCTTAAGGCTGATTTCTCCAAGAAAAAACTAGTTTTGGGGCATCTAATACTATCTATCATTGCCTTGCCTATGGGATATTTTTTCGCAGAACTTCCCCAGGAATTGAAGGCTAATCTGCTTCAAAATCCCAATCTGGTGAACAATTTCTACCTGGCGGGGTAGAATTTATGAAAACAAAAAAAATCTTGTATTTAAATTTTAAATATGGTATAATGCGTGGGTTCATTTTTAATTCTTAAATTCTAAAAAAAATGAAAAACCTTTATCAATCAGCATCGGTAAATGCTCGGTTTTTATTCCGTGAAAGATCTCAATCAAAAGCGGAAACCTGTAAAAAGCTGTCAGGAATACAAGAAGTTACGCAAAAAGATTTAAAATCCTTGGGATGTAGCGTAGAAAAAGTCAAAAGGAGTGAAATCGTTCTTGTGAGCAATCGAGAAATTGATCAATTATCTCCAGAATATAAAAAATTAGTAAAAGTTTTGGAAAAATATGGAGTGAAAATATTAAGGGTTAGCGTAAAACGTCACAAAGAAGGAATTATTTTTGATGCTCATAATCGTATTTGGCTCCATGCTATTCTGACTGATAATCCAAAAGAAGTTGAAACGCAAACGGGATTTAGGAGGAATTTATTAGAGGGTGCTTTTATTGATGTAGCAGAGAAGCTTCCTGTACAAGAACTATTTAAAAGAGCAGCGGATAGATTGCGATTCAAGCTTGAGTTGGGAGATGCACTAGGAAGAAAGAAGTTTGAACTAAAAGTTAATGCTAAAGATGATTCTAGAGATATGCGAGAAAATGCAGGGAAAGCACTTTCTGAAATATTTTTTGATGAGATTTTGCCTGGAGTAATAAAATTTGCCAATAATAGAAGTCTTAATATGAAAATTAGAAAATTAAGCGAGGAAGGTTTAGACAAATTAGAAGAAATATCAGAACAAAAGATTGGTATGATTATTTTTTATCTAAAGGAGTCCGATAAACTTCCTCGAATTACAGAAATACCCATCTTTACTCATGATTTAGCAGGTATTGCTTCTGAGCTCTTAGAAGAACAAAATAATTGGGAATAAAAAAAACTAGTGTTTAAATTTTCTTTTTTAAAACTTAAAAAACTTTGTATTTTTTGTAAAATCAGTACCCTCCGGGCATGAAAGTTTACAAAATTGCCCTCCTTCCCGGAGACGGTATTGGTGAGGAAGTTTGTGCTGAAGCCGTAAAAGTACTGGAAGCTGTAGCCAAGAAGTTTGAATTTAAACTAGAAATAACTCATGGATTGATTGGTGGAGCCGCTTGGGAGGTGCACCAAGATCATTTTCCGAAAGAAACAAAAGAACTCTGTAAGGCCTCAGATGCGGTTCTTTTTGGATCTGTTGGTGGTCCTGTGGAAGCCCAGTTTGAGCCCAAATGGAATGATTGCGAACGAAATTCTATACTCGCGATTCGGAAATTTCTCAATCTTTCAATTAATCTGCGTCCAGCTCCAATTTTTAAGGAACTTTTGCAATTTTGCCCACTCAAAAAAGAAATCGTCGGGGATGAAAGTTTTGAGATTTTAGTCATTCGGGAGCTTTCTGAGGGGATATACTTCGGAGAACACTCCCGCCCAGATAAAAATACGGCTCGAGACACCTCAGAATATCATCGAGAAACGATTAAAAAAGTAGCAAAATTTGCTTTTGATACAGCTCTCAAACGATCAAAACGCCTCACTTCAATTGACAAGGCCAATGTACTAGAAACTTCCCGACTTTGGAGAGAAGTTTTTGAGGCAGAAGCCGAAAATTATTCAGAAGTGGAATTTCAAAATCTGTATGTAGACAATGCCCTTCAACAGTTGGTCAAAAATCCAAAACAGTTCGACGTGATCGCCTGCCCAAACCTTTTTGGAGACATCATCAGCGATCTGACGAGTGTTTTTCCGGGCAGTCTAGGGATGCTTGGATCGGCTAGTTTTGGTGAAAAAATTCACCTCTACGAACCCTCTGGAGGCTCTGCTCCACGAAAAGCTGGTCAAGGCACAGCAAACCCTATTGCACAAATATTATCCGCCGCGATGATGCTGAGATATTCATTCGGCCAACACGAAGCCGCAGACGCAATCGAAGATGCCATCAAAAAAGCCATTAAAGACGGCTACCGGACGGGAGATATTTTTTCTAGGGACGCAGATGAAGTGCAGGTGGGGACGAAGGAGATGGGAGATGTGATTTGTAAAAGGTTGTAGGTGAAAGGTGGTATGTTGTAGGGGCTTAAATTAAATTATGCCTTACAACTTACAACTTCCCACCTTTTAAACATCTAACATCCTCCTCGTTTCCTCCCACACCTCTGCCACCGTCCCACTCCCATCCACAGTAATCAGTCTCCCCTGCCCTCGCCAAATATCGAGCAGTGGCACCGTGTGTTCATCAAAGTTTTTTAAGCGTCTCGTAATAGATTCTTCATTGTCATCGGTTCGTCGCTCGATATTCTCAGATCCACACTTCGGACACATATCTCCCGCCACGATTGCTCCACAATCATTACACTTTCCGCGGATTAGGAGGCGTTTGAGTGCATCTTCTGTGGAGAGTGTTATTTCCAGTACCTGAAAGTCTCGTCCCGCATCCGCGAGGACTTTCTCCAAACTCACTCGCTGCACCTCTGATCGAGGAATTCCGTCAAAAAGAGCAGGTTTATCTTCCGGGATTTTGGATAAAAATGATTCGACGATCTCCATCACAATTTCATTGGGGACCAAATCCCCTCTTTCGGTAATTTCTTTTACTTTTCGCCCGAGATCGGAGTCTTCTTTGGCCATTTTTCGGAGTTCTGCTCCGGTTTCAAACAGTACAAAGCCGTATTCTTTTACCAAGTGTTCTCCTTGAGTTCCTTTTCCAGAACCTTGTTTACCGACGAGGATGAGATCTTTCATTTTTTACAAAAATTAAGTTGGCATGAGTGTAATCAAAATTGACCAAAAAGAAATAAAAAATTAAAAATGATTTCTGTGAAAAAGAAAAAAATTCTACTCATTGGCGGAGGAACTGGCGGACATATTTTGCCCTTGAAAAATCTATCGGATGAACTTTTGAAATTAGGAGCCGAAGTAGAATTAATTGTTTCAGAACAACCACTTGATCGCAAGATTGTGGAAGAAAATTTTGATACCAAATCCATCTCTGTGCACTACTTCAAAACCGGGAAAATCAGGCGATACCTTTCTTTGCAGAATTTTATCGATTTTTTTCGTATCATTGGTTCCATCTTTGCTGCACAAAAACTACTAAAAGAAACAGGCCCGGACATTCTTTTTTTCAAGGGCGGATTTGTAGGATTCCCGATTCTCGTGGCGGCCAAATATCTGATGCGATTTCAGGGGAAGATTTATTCTCACGAGTCAGATACCGTCTCGGGGATCACCACCCGATTCGCGAGTAAATATGCAGATGAAGTATTTCATAGTTTTGGGGATGATCCGATGCCTTTGTTTTATAGCCCCCCCCATGTCCGTGCTCACAATCCCTCACCCCGGCTCGCCGGGGAGCTCCCTTTAATAAAGGGAGCGGAAAGTCGAAAGAGAATATTGATTCTGGGCGGCTCTCAAGGGGCCGAATTTCTCAATAAATTAGTAGAAAAAAATGCTAAATCACTTTGCGAAAAATACAACGTGACTTTGATTTGTGGGATCGGGAAAGAAATCAACTTCAAACACAAAAACTTCCGCCAATCCCCTTTTCTCTCGGCCGATGAATATGCACAGAAGATTCAGGAAACAGATTTTGTTGTTTCTAGAGCAGGCTCTAGTTCGCTCTTTGAGATTATTTGTGCCAAAAAACCAAGTCTCATCATCCCCCTCCCCTCAGCGGCACAAAATCATCAGATGAAGAATGCCGAATTCTTCCAAAAACAAAATCTGTGCCATGTTTTAAAACAAGACAAAGAATCTTCAGAAAACTTTTTAAAAATGATTGAAGCAGCGATGCAAGACAAAAAAATGGAAAAAGCTTTACAAGCTTGCAAAATTCACAATTCAGCGAAAAAAATAGCAAAAAGAATTTTGAGGTAATAGGGAGGAGGAAATAGGGAAAAGGAGTAAAAATTAAAAATTAGAATTTATTTACTTGTCAGCCGAAGTTTGGAAACATAAGATAAAACTAACGTAGGCTGAAAAATTACAAAATTCAAAAATTAAAAATTGATATGAAGTCTATCGACTCTCCCCTTTTTTTCACTTTTGCTGGATTGACGCTTTTTGGGCTCATCATGATGAGTTCGATGTCGATCGCGGGAAGTTTTGAGGTGACGGGAAAAAACGATTTTTATTTTTGGCGGCATTTTTGGCATATTTTGGCAGGAATCCCGCTCTTTTTTGTCGCTCTCAAATTTCCGTATGAAAACTGGAGAAGACTTGCTTTTCCGCTTTTTCTAGCCGGAATTGTGCTTTTAATCCTCACTTTGGTTATCGGACAATCCTACGGAACCTTCGCAAAACTCTGGCTCAAGATTGGAGGATTTTCTTTTCAGCCGGTTGAATTGGTAAAAATTTCCATCATTGTTTTCTTGGCGGCACTTTTTGCTAGTGGCAAAAACAATGCTGAGACGCTCGCTGGCGGATTTTTCCCATTTGTTTTTATCTTGGGAATTCCGGCGATTTTGATCATTATTCAGTCGGATTTTGGCTCACTACTGATGATTACCATCACGGCCGCCACTATTTATTATGCCGCGGGAGCGAGTTTTCGGCATATTTTGGGAGGAGGTTTGGCAGCGATGTTGGGGGCGGGCATCATTGTGTTGACCAATGATTATATTTTGCATCGAGTGAAGGTTTTTCTCGATCCCACACTTGATCCGCTCAATACTGGATTTCAGGTGAAACAGGCACTCATTGCTATCGGTTCAGGAGGGGCATTTGGGCGAGGATTTCAGAACTCGATTCAGAAATTCGACTACCTTCCGGAAGTGCAATCTGACACGATTTTTGCAGCAATTTCAGAGGAAATGGGCTTTTTTCGGATTTTGCTCCTGATCGGGGCCTATCTTTTTATTGCCCATCGAGGTTTTTTCATTGCGAAGAATGCCCCGAATCAGTTTACCAAACTTTTGGCCGTGGGAATCACGGTTTTGGTGGTGGGACAGGCCTTCATGAACATTGCGGTAAACTTAGCCTTGCTTCCAAATACCGGTATCACCCTTCCTTTGGTTTCTTACGGGGGTAGTTCGCTCTGGGCTACATTTATCGTGATTGGGATGTTGTTGCACATTTCTGGGTTCGTAAAATCTCCGAATCGGAAGCGGTATTTTTAGATTTTCTCAGAAAATTTATTTTATTCTATATTTTTAAAAGGCATTCTTATGTAACTTCTCACACACCTCCGAAATTGACCTCTCATGACAACCTTCATTCGTTAACCCCGGAATTAATTCCGGGTTTAAAGGATTGTGGAGATTGGAACAGTCTCAAAAGTATATTAACCTGGTTGCAGGTGTGAAAAATTATATTCTTGTCATTTGACTTTTTCTAAAAAATAATCAATTTAAGTAAAATTTAATGCTCAAACCCGGAACCACCTTTGCCGAACCAGAAATTGATGAAAATAGACGAAGTTTTTTATTTCCAAATTTGTCTGAAGCCTCAATTAGAAATCAGCTCATCATCCCCGGACAAGAAAATAAATCAATCCAGATTGTCACTGATGAAGAGGCGATGTTTTGGGATGGATTAGAAGGAGATCAGAAGGAGAGAGCTGCACGACTTCTAGAAATGGATGTTCCATTGGAGCGAATTATGAAAATGGTTCATGAAGCGGTTTTTGAGACTGCTTTTTCTCGAAGAGAAGTTCTAAATGGAGCCAAAAATGCGGTTGTTAATAAAGTTTTGTCTTCGCTATTACCAAAAAAAACAATAAAAGGAATCATTCGGGAGAAAAAAGAAATTTTGATGCCGGGGGTGGAAAAGATTAGAAATCCTCAATTGAGAGAGCTAGCAAATCAAATTCTAAAAAATTTCTCAAGAGCCAAAATACAAACAAAATATCCTTTTTTCCCTGAAAAAAATGAAGAAAAAACAAACTCTGTAAATATTGTATCAGGAGCCATTATTGCTGTTCCGACACCAAATACTATAGAGTTTATTCATCTGGATAGAACTGAACTTGTTCCAGAGTATTTCATGGGACCTCCTTCTTTTGAAGGAGCTAAATATCATCATTTCCAAATAGATTTTACCGTACATATTGGTGATGAAGGCGTATTTAATTGTCTTGAAATTGCTGCACAATTTAGGGATGCAGCTGGTTTACGGCATGTTCATAATTTGGCATTTACGCCCTGTCTCAAACGAAAAAAATCAGGTGATTATGAACTCCTAGATGATCTTGATGGAAGTCCAAAAGGGATAGTAAAATTTAAAAATTTCAAAAAAATATTAGCTCTTCTACCAAAAGTTTATGCTTATATCCAAAAATCGGAAGTACTAAAATCAGTTATTTATGGACACTGTTCTGGAGAAGATGAAAAATTTTTTTCTCCCTTGTACCAAAATATTTTAAACATTCTGTCGGGAAAAGAAGATAGGGTTCCTCTGAGTAGTTTCCCAGAAATTAAAAAGTATCCCTTCGAAAGTTTTGATTCTTTTAGACAACAAATGGTTAAACTCGATTGGGACTTTCAAGAAGCTAGGGAGAGGGTAATGTTTGGAAAACATGGGATGGGATAAGATTGTTTTTCTTTTTTTGAAAAGATAAAATGAATTTACCATGTCTTATCGCTCAATCTCCAATATAAAAATCATCCTCTGGTCTGTCTTCTTCATCGTGCTGGCCTTTTTTATCGGACAAATCTTCGGTATGCGAGGCGGGATCATCTTTGTTGGTAAAAAAGATTTGCTCTCAGTTGAATGGCCGGAAGAATTAGAGTTTGCCGGAGAAGCAGTACCACTCGAAAAAGAACACATTCGGGAAGCTTGGGAAAAGGACTTTTTAATTTTACTTAGTCAGGATTATCAGAATATTTTGTACCTCAAACGGGCCCCGAAATACTTTCCGCACATCGAAGAAGAATTGGCCAAAAGAAATCTTCCGGAAGATCTGAAATACATCGCCGTGGCCGAGAGCGGATTGATTGCAAGATCCCAGAGTTCTGCCGGAGCCGGAGGGATTTGGCAGTTTATGCCCAGTACAGCTCGAGAGAGAGGGCTAATAGTGGGAAAAGGCATTGATGAGCGGCGGCATTTCGAAAAATCTACCCAAACGGCCCTGGATTATCTAGAATTTATTCAGGAACGGATGAATAGTTGGACTCTCACCGCAGCAGCCTACAATGCCGGATACAATAAAATCCGACTTCGGCTCGCCGAACAGGAAGTAGATGATTATTATGATTTAAATTTAAACAAAGAAACCAGCCGCTACCTTTTTCGTATCCTCGCGATCAAAGAGATCATGGAACATCCGGAAAAATACGGTTATGAATTAAAATCAAAAGATCACTTCCGTTGGCCAAAATATGAAGTAAAAATGGTGGAAGCAATCGAAAACCTGGTCACTTGGGCAAAAGAAAACGGCACTACGATTCGAGCGATCAAAGAGATCAATCCGTGGATTTTGGGAGATTCACTGCCGGATGGAAGTTGGACGATAAAAGTGCCAGAGGAATAACAGTAATAAAAAAAAGCCAGAATTATGAATTACGAATCAAGAATTAAGGAAAAGAAATAATATTTTGTATTTTTCCCATAATTCACAATTCATGATGCTTGATTCTATTCTCTCTAAGTTCTAAGCTCTAATAACTAAGTTCTATTTTATGGATTTCCTACTCTCCATCACCATCCTCATCATCTCCGTGGTCTGTCACGAAATATCCCACGGGTACGCAGCCTACTATTTGGGTGATATGACGGCCCGAAATTATGGTCGACTTTCTTTCAACCCCTTCAAACACTTTGATCTGGTGGGATCTTTTATCGTACCCACGGCTTCGTATCTGCTCGGAGGATTTATCTTTGGTTGGGCGAAACCAGTCCCCTACGATCCACGAAATATTCATCCGTACAAAAAATGGAAAGAAGCCTGGATTGCTTTTGCTGGACCTTTGGCCAACATCTGTTTGGCAGTAGGGTTCGCACTTTTGATCCGATTTGAGATTTTTAATGAGCTTTCTGAGCCATTGCTTCTGAAAGCGGCCTACACTTTTGTGTTTATCAACCTGATTTTAGCACTTTTTAACCTCCTCCCCATTCCCCCACTGGATGGATCAAAAATTATTTTTCCCATACTCCCCTCTTTTCTCGAGCCCATCCGTGCATTTCTAGAAAAATACAACGTTTTTATTCTCATATTTTTTATTATTTTTCTATGGCAGTACATCGTACCAGTAGTGCGTTTTCTTTTTATTAATTTAACCGGGATCACGGCGTAAAAAATTAACATAATTTTCCTAGCCAAAAATAATTTTTATCATTAAAATCTGATCAAATTTAATTCTTAATCTATCTAAAAATATGAAAAAACGTGTTGCCATCAATGGATTTGGCCGTATCGGTCGGGCCGCTGCCAGGATTATCTTGAAAGATCATCCAGATCTAGAACTAGTCGCCATCAATGACCCTTCTAAACCAGAAGCAACGGCCCATCTTTTTCAGTTTGATACCAACTATGGTCGGTACGATGGTGAAGTAACCCTAGAAAGCGATCAAAAAGTACTCAACGTGGACGGACACAAAATCAAAAATTTTTCTACTCGAGAGATTGCAGAGCTTCCCTGGGGAGATCTGGGGATCGATATTGTTTTGGAATGTACAGGTGTATTCCGAACACTAGAAAAAGCTCAACCACACATCGATCAAGGGGCAAAAAAGGTATTGCTCTCTGCTCCAGCTAAATCAGAGGGGTTCACTACGGTTGTTCTCGGTGTAAACGATGAAGTTTTGACTGGAAACGAGCAGTTTGTTTCTAATGCTTCCTGTACGACCAATTGTCTGGCTCCGGTGGCAAAAGTTTTGCATCAGAAGTTTGAAATCAAATCTGGACTGATTACTACTGTTCACGCCTACACTAGTAGCCAAAATATTCTAGATTTGGGACACAAAAATCTTCGTCGTGCACGTGCAGCAGCAGAAAATATGATTCCTACCACCACTGGAGCTGCAAAAGCTGTAGGAATTGTTCTACCGGATTTAAACGGAAAATTAAATGGTTTGGCGGTGCGAGTACCGATGCCGAGTGTTTCGTTGGTAGATTTAACCGTAAAAGTGGAGAAAAAAACTTCTGTGGAAAAAGTGAATGCCGCCCTCAAAAGTGCTTCTGAAAAAATCCCTGAAATTCTGGGGTTTGAAACTCGGCCGCTCGTTTCTTCTGATTATCGATGTGATCCTCGCAGCTCTATCGTGGATGCGGATCAAACCATGGTACTAGATGACCTCGTGAAGGTACTTAGTTGGTATGATAACGAGTGGGGATACAGTTGTCGATTGGTAGATATCGCAGCACGAATGTAAAGCAACTAACAGTGAGCAACAAACAACTAGCAATTAAAAACGTTTAAATGAGTGAAAAAAGTATTTTACGAGAAAAATCTTTTGGTTTTGCTGTGAGGATTGTGAGGCTTTATCAATTTTTATGTGATAAAAAAAAAGAATTTCATATTTCTAAACAAATACTGAGAAGTGGGACATCAATCGGAGCCAATGTAGAAGAAGCAAAAGGAGGAATTTCAACGGCGGACTTTTCAGCAAAAATGTCGATTGCCTACAAAGAAACTCGTGAAACCAAATATTGGCTTAGGCTTTTGTATACAACAGATTACATTGATAAAAAATTATTTGAGTCCCTCAAGACTGATTGTGAAGAAATTTCAAAAATATTGTTTGCCACTCTAAAAACTACTCGAATTAAAAAATGAAAATGATATTTTTCTGTTTGTTGATTGTTGCTAGTTGTTAGTTGAAAAAAATGTTCCCAAAACGCTATGTAGAACGTATCCATGCCATGCTTCCAGAATCAGAATGGAACATTTTTTTTGAAAAAGTGACGAAACCGCTCCCAAAAACGATTCGAATTGTGAAGGATTTTCAAAGTATTCCCGCATCCTGGCATTTATCCCCTGTCGCACAGGTCCCAAACACCTTTTTCATAACCCGAGATGATCAAGAAGAAGTTCCTCTCGGAAAAACGCTCGAACACTTCACCGGGAAGTTCTACGTGGCTAGTCTCAGTTCTCTACTCCCTCCCCTAGTTCTCAATCCCGAATCAGATGATCGTGTCTTAGATATTTGTGCCGCTCCAGGATCAAAATCCACATTTCTGGCTGAAATGATGGAAAATCAGGGGCTTCTCGTCGTGAACGAGCCAAGCAGCTCACGAAGCAAAAAACTCGTGGCCAATCTCGAGCGAATGGGGATACTAAATACAGTTTTACTGCAAAGCGATGGAACTAGATTAAACCAGTTTTTTGGTCAGCAATTTGATAAAATTCTGCTCGATGCTCCCTGCAGCAGCGAAGGATTTGCCAGAAAAGATTCCAAGTTTTTTGAAAAAATGTGGTCGGAAAAAAAGATTTTTGAGGCGGCAAAACTGCAAAAAAAGCTTATTTGTGCGGCTTTTGAAGTACTCGCTCCCGAGGGCGAGATGGTCTACTCTACCTGTACTTCTGCTCCCGAAGAAAACGAGTTTGTGGTTCAGCATTTATTGGAAAAATACGGTGACGTAACAGAGATTTTGCCAATCAATCTTCGCTCTTTTCCGCTTGCTTCTCCCCTTATAAAGGGGAGACACATTCGTTTTTCCAAGGACAGAGGGGATGAAAGCATTCCTTCTCGCCCAGGATTATTCGAATTCAATGGACAAAAAATCCATCCAGAAATCACAAAGAACGTGATTCGTATCTGGCCACATCTGGAAACAGAAAATTGGAGCTCTGAATCATTCTTTCTCGCAAAAATTCGTAAAAAAACACCACTTCGCTCCCTTCTCCCCTTGATAAGGGGAGATAACAGGGAAAAGACTTGTAAGAGGGGTTTTCAGCACAAACGTCCTCGTGCTATTTCTCTCCTCCCCAAAAACCGCACCGCAGAAGTAATCACCTATCTCCATAAAAAATTTGGTATCCCAAAAGAGGTATTCAAAAAATATAGTTTGATCGAAAAAAACAGTGAAATCTGGCTCGCTTCTCAGGAATCCGCCCAATTCGCCGTGAGAAACCCGCATCGACGCGTAGGGATGCCGGTTCTAGACAAGGATAAAAATATTACTTCTGTTTTTGCCCTTCATTTCGGTGTATTTGCGGCGAAAAACGTCATTGAGCTGGATGAAAAACAGAAATACCAGTGGATGAGGGGTTTAGATTTGGCCTTTGAAAAAGGCTTAGAATACGAAAATAGCACTGAAATATTCGTAAAATATGGGGACTTCTGTCTCGGACACGGAAAAGTAATGAATGAGGGGAAAAAGCTCAAAAATAAGCTAGATCGGGACTTGGTGTTTTGAGAAAAAAACTTGCAAAAAACAACGAATACATATATACTAAAAAAGTAATTTAGTAATTTACTAATAAAATGACTACTATCTTCAACAATCGCAAAATAACTCGAGGGTTTCAGATAACCCTCCCGCCGTTTTTTCGTGAAAAAAATAATCTTCAGGTAGGTGACACCATAGAAATAATCGAAAAAGACAATGAACTGATCCTGAAACCAAAACGGACAAAGCAGGACATCCTCAATCACTTATTTAAAACCTTGGATGAATCGGTAGGAAAAAGTGACTACAAAGACCTCTCAGAAGAAGAAATACTTCAGATGGCCGATGAAGAAATTAAAAAATCTAGAAGAAAACGATGAGAATTATCATTGATTGCAATGTTCTAATTGCGGCGGGGCTGAAAAAAGGGACTTGTTATGAAGTATTGAAAAAAATACTCCAGGATCATGAAATTTTTTGTAGCGAAGCCATCCTCTGGGAGTACGCTCACACGATCAAAAGAGCCAAATTCAAAAGTAATTTCAAGGTGCTAAAAGATCTTTTGGTGGAATTAACGGAAATCGCTGAATTTGTGGTGCCGATCAATAAAAAAATCAATCTTCCAGACAAAGATGATGAAATTTATATTCAAGCGGCTTTTGCCGCAAAAGCTGATTTTTTGATCACTGGAAACCGGAAGCATTTTCCGGAAAAAAATTATGGAAAAACAAAGGTGGTCAGTCCAAAAGAATTTTTGGAATTGGTAAATAAAAAGGCTCAAAAATAAGTTAGATCGGGATTTGTTGTTTTAACGATTCTCTCCGTAATGTGTCCAACGATCTAATTCACTTTGTCTGCCGTGTAGCTGTGAAACGGTTTGTCCCGTGGTACTTCCTCCGGCATCTTTTGTTAATCCATCCAGAGCATCATGAATATCGTCTCGATCATCTTCTCCGACTAGATCAGCTAATTTGGTAGCCAAACTGTTTAATTCTTCGGCCGTTAGTTTGGACATATTTGCTTTAAGTGCATCAGCAAATTCTCTCATTTTGGCATAAGTCTGCTGGTCATCAGCAGATTCATCTGCCGCATAATCAATTCCAGCATCGTCCTGATCATAATTGTTTATATGTCTATTAAGTGCATTTATTGAATCTACAACACTTTTTACCGCTTCATCTTTTTGATCTTGGTATTCTCGCGATTCCGGTCCTCCTTGAGCCATTTTTTATTAGGCTAAAAAATAAAAAATTCTTATCATTATAGCCATTTCTAAATAAATATGCATAATAGAGACATATTTAATAACCAAAACA
>CAYFOO010000029.1:0-16956 GCA_964344775.1 uncultured Candidatus Peribacteria bacterium | reverse complement strand
TTACTAAACCTCCTCCATAACTTGATTAAACATGGGTTTCGTACACTCGTGCGTACAACATGGAGCCTGCGTAAATTTGAAAACCTACTACAAACCAGATACACCATAAACACGAACCGTTCCGGATTCTAAATTACCAGACCTTGCTTTGATTCTAAAAGCATCCACAGCAGCAGTAGAACGCCGCAAGCTCCATAATTCCGAAAAACTCAGAAAAAAAACAATGAAGGATTGTGGAGCTAAAATGCAAAATGGCTCCACAGGTCTAATCGACACTATGGAGCCTGCCTAGGTACTCGGGAGGGAACTATGGAGCCTGCGTGGCTGCACGGTTTAAAAAAAAGACCTCGATTGCTCGAGGTCTTTTTTGTTTTTCTTTGTTCCTATTACTGAATCACACAGGTCACATCAGTCGCGGCCTTGCTTGTCGTCCCATCACAATCTCTAGCTTGAGCTGCAACAAGAGGGGTAAATTCAGTAGTTGTCCAAGAACCAGTATTACAATTTCCACTGCTATAATTCCTGTAACTAGCAATACCTCCTACCATGTAATTAGATTCGTTTGTGTCTCCACTAAACATATTTCCACTATTATAATAGTCATTATAACAAGCTCCAAAAAGGCAACGATAATTTGTTGTTTCTATATAAGGAGTTCCACTACAGCTAGAGCCAGTAAAATATACATGTATATATTTATCAGCTGGACCTCCACAATCATAAGCCGTCACAAGCTTAAACTCTCCTCCTGCTGTACGATAACTCCCATCAGTACATCCATCTCTCCAAAAGTTTGTACTAGCAAATCCTGAAAAATCTCCTAGTTCAGTTGTTCCATCATCTTCATAAAGTTTAAGTCCTCCAGTACTGAGCCCCGTCAACCCAGATCCATCTCCAGCAAACGCGGTCGCTGTGACGGTTCCATCTACCTCTAGAGCAGTAGATGGATCAGTTTTTCCGATCCCAACATTTCCATTAGACAAAATTCTCACACGCTCTGTGTCCACACCATTTTCTGTTGTATAAAAAACCATATCACTATCATTCGCACTTGTTCCACTATAATCACCAACTCTCAAAGATGAAATTTTCCCACCAGCTCTAGCTGAACTCCTGTGTTGGAAACGCAATGTTGAAGTCTCTCCTGTGGTCCCTGCTGCAGATTCATTTAGAATCACAAGCCCTACATCTCCCTCAGAGACATTATCTGAAACAACTAACTTACTCAAAGGACTCGTCGTCCCGATCCCGACGTTCTGGCTGCTATCGATGGTAATGGCATCGGCTCCATTTACTTTAAAATTCAAACTGTCGTCATTGTGTGCGTACCTAATCCATCCAGCATCTCCATCATCGGCATCACCGAAAGCAATATATCCTTCCGTGGTATCTGCTGGAGATAAAATTGATAACCCGGCATCAGCATTGTTCTCAATCGTCAGGTCATCCGCTCATGCCACCGCGGTAGCGATTCCTGCACTTGCCGTGTGAACATGTAAAGAACCATCTGGACTCGTCGTTCCGATCCCGACGCTTCCACCAAACTCAGCTCCCCCAAGCGACCGATAGGTTCCATTCCCACTAATAGTGGCTTTTGTTGCACCGTGATTTTGAAATGCTACCATTGTTTCAGAAGGAGCAAGCACCTGAGTACCCGTTCCGTTTTTTTTCGCTGCATCGATACTTACAGTTCCAATACTACTTGAAGTAGCTGCCGTGGCAGTTGTAGAAACTCCTTGCAAGCGGATACCATTCTGATTGCTTTCAGAAAATCCCTGCATAAAAATCCCACCAAAATTTCCACTAACCTTTCGAATAAGACCAAATGTATCGGTTTCACTTTGATCTGTCATTCCATGTGCTACATCACTAGATTTTAATGCTAAAATTTCATCATCGTTATCACCTTGATCAACAGTAAGACCTTGCGTCGATTTTGCATTAGTGGATGAGGTATTAATCCCAACGTTCCCACTATCTACCGAAATAGCTGATCCAATCTTCCCCCCATCTACCTCTCCAGCCGGGGTAGCCGGCCAAGTGAGTGCGAGAGTAGTGGTACTGATGATAGCAGTACCGAGTACGAGAGCCAGTAGTTGTTTTTTCATTTTTGGATGAATTAAAGAAATAAATTTTTTTAATGAGTAATGACGAATGATTAATAACTAATTCTGGAGAGGCTTCGCCTCACAATTTTATTATTCATTACTCATTATTTAATTACTCATTGCTCTCATTATCCCCTGATTCCGATCCTGAAGTCAAAAGTTTTTTTCAAGAAAGAAAGAAAGAAAGAAAGCGAAATATTAGTCATTCCGGAGCCTGTCCTCCGCACCCCGACTCGTCGGGAGAAGGAGGACGGGAGCTAGGATGACCAAGAGGTAAATGATAAAGGGAGGAGCTTTTCACTTGAGACTTTTTACTTTTCCCTATATTTCACCTCCCCTCCCACAATCGTACATACCGCTTTTCCCTTCAATTTCTTTCCATTAAACACACAGTTTTTCCCTTTGGAGTAACTCTTGGCCGGATCCACCGTCCATTCTTTTTTTGGGTCAAAGATCGCAATGTCTGCATCCGCTCCGATGGAAAGTGTTCCCTTGTCCACCCGAATGATGTCAGCCGGCCCACTCGTCATCAACTCAATTCCTCGAGTAAGAGAAATGTGCTTTTTTTCGACTAAGTAGGTATTCATCACCGCAAAGCTCGTCTCAAGTCCCGTCGAACCAAACGCCGCGTCCTGAAAAGCCCCGCTTTTGTCTATCTCTCCGTGCGGTGCGTGATCAGTGGTGAAGGCATCGATCAGTCCTTCTTTTATTCCTTTGACAATAGCTTCCACGTGATCTTTCGAACGAAGCGGCGGATACATCTTGGCATTGGTGTTGTATCCCAGGCATTCTTCATCCGTGACGGAAAAGTGCTGTACGGAAACTTCGGCAGTAATATTTTTTAACTTTTTCTTTTTGGCGTATCGGATCCCTTCAAGAGATCCCGCAGTGGAATTATGAAGTAGGTGAAGCCGACATCCTGATTTTTCGGTTAAAAGGATGTTTTTCCAAACCGCTAAATCTTCAGAAACTTCCGGAATCCCGGGCAGACCAAGTTGCGTAGAAACCCATCCCTCATGCATCACCCCGCCCTCGGTCAAACTGTCGGTCTCACAGTGGCTCATCACCAGGACATCATTGGTGTGAGCATATTTCATCGCCCGAAGTAATAATCCTTCGTCCTGCACATCACATCCATCATCGGTGATCGCCACCGCTCCGGATTGTTTCATTTCTGCAATTTTTGCCAAACCGGTTCCTTCGGAATCTTTTGTAATCGCTCCTGCAGGGAAAATATTTATCAAATCAAGTTCTTTTGATCGGTTGAGAATGTATTCGATCTCCAATTTGCTCCCCGTCACGGGCAACGTGTTTGGCATCGTCACCAGAGAAGTAATCCCTCCCGCCAATGCCGCCTTCGATCCAGTTTCGAGCGTTTCTTTTCCTTCTCGTCCCGGCTCACGAAGATGCACTTGGAGATCCACCAGTCCGGGGGTGACGATTAGATTTTTGGCATCAATTACCTCGTCTGCACTTTCTGAAATATTTTTGCTCACTTTTTTGATTTTCCCGTTTTCGACCAAAACATCCGCCACTCCATCGAGTTTATTCGCTGGATCGATCACGTGGCCATTTTTTATGAGGAGTTTCATTTTTTACATAAGTTCATACTTTTTTTCTTTTCCATCCATCCGCTGGGCCAGGAGCCAAAGCAGTGCCTTTCGAACGGCCAGCCCATTTTCTACTTGAGCGAGAATTCGAGATTGTGGATGCCGAGCTACCAGAGAAGTGTGCACATCGACATTTCGAATCACCGGCCCCGGATGCATGAGAATGGCATCTTTTTTGGCCAGTTTCAGACGATCTGGCGTGATACAAAAATGTCGAGCATATTCTCCCAAATTTGGGATAAATCCTTTCGCTCCTCGCTCTTCTTGTACTCGAAGGGCATACGCCACGTCAGCTCCCGTCAGTGCTTCTTCAGCGTTATTGAAAAGTTCTAAGCCAAATTTTTCTACTTCTGCTGGAATAAATGGATCCGGAGCGGCTACGCGAACTTTTGCTTTTAACCGTTTCAAAATTCGAATCAGAGATCCAAACACTCGTGAGTGTCGAATATCTCCCACAATCGTTACAATTTTTCCGGATAAATTATTTTTTCCGGCATGATCCAGCATGGTCAATGCATCTAGAAGTCCCTGTGTCGGATGCTCGTGCCAACCATCTCCAGCACTAATAACAGATGCTTTTACATATTTTTTCATTATTTCTGGAATACCAGATTCACTACACCGGATAACAATGATCTTAACATTGTAGGCATCGATAGTTTCCAAGGTATCAAGAAAACTTTCCCCTTTTTTTACGGAACTGGTTGTTCCAACATTATTGATATCCATATCCAGATGTTTGCCCGCAAGGTCGAAACTCGCTTGGGTTCGTGTAGAGTTCTCAAAAAAAGCATTGGTCATTGAAATATTTCGACAAAAAGAAAGCTTGGCAGTCTTCGTTTCTCGGAAGACTCGAGCGAGCTCAAAAATCAACTGCAGGTCTGCATCTGTGGCATCGTCAATTGAACAGAGATCAAAAAAAGAAACGTCCCGGCCATCCCGGCAACGCTCCAAATTTTTTTCAATTTTATCCGACATCGGATCCCATCATAATCAGGAATAAGAAATTGTCAAATAAAAAATTAAATAAAATATATTTTTGTCAATAAATTGTTTTACAATCTCCCTCCCATGATACACAAATTTAGTAAAATTCACTACGGGATTAATTTTTTGCGGCTTCACGGGGGTGAGCGAATCTGAGCTTGTCGAAGATGAGTCGAACCCCCGGGAAAAGCCGCATCATTGCCTACTCCGCCGAAGTTTGTAATTATGATTTTAAGGCTACGAAGGCCGGGCCGAAGGTTGAACGTATTAGGAGCTCAATCTTTCTTGAGGAATTGTTGAACGTTCAGAGATGTGACAAGACACGTCGTTTTACTAAAAATCTTTTCCCATTAAAATCCAATCAATGAAATTCACCGGGAAAGTAACCCACGGGATCGACATCGGGCAAAAATTTGGCATCGCAACTGCCAATCTGGAAGTTGAAAATTTGCCGAAAGAATTAAAAGACGGTGTCTTTTTCGTCCATGTTTTTTGGAGGGATCAAAAATTAAATGGGATTCTGCACCACGGAAAAAGAAAAACCTTCGGTGGAAAAATCTCCACGGAAGTCCACATTCTCAATTTCAATCAACAAATCTACAACGAAGAATTACAAATCGAAGTACTCAAATTTCTCCGTCCCACAGAAAAATTCCAAAACGCCGATGCCCTCTTTACGCAAGTGGAGAATGATGTGATCAAAGCTGAGAAATTTTTCACCCGGCAAATGATCACTGAAAAATGGGAAACAATCACTCCGGAAAAAAGAAAAGAAATGGGCCAAAAAGCTATGGAAAAAATCGGAAAACTGACCAATTTTCAAAAAGCACAAAACATCTGCGTCTTCGCCCCCACAGACTATGAAATCCCGTTTGTGAAAAAACTGTGTGAAAAATTCCCAGAGAAAACCTATTTTTTCCCAAAAATTGAAGAGGGGAAAATGGAATTTTTTGAAGCGGTTTATGGCCAGCTCACGACAGGCAAATTTAATATTCTCGAACCAACCTCCGACACCAAGTTTGATCTGAACACAATTGACCTCATCTTCGTCCCAGCCGTCGCAATGGACACAGAAGGCACTCGCCTCGGCCGTGGGGGAGGATTTTATGATCAATTTTTAAGCAAAATTGCGACCCCAACGATCTGTGTTCTTCCAAAATTTGCCGTTCTTCCAGAAATCCCAAAAGAACCGCATGATATAAAAATCTCAAAGGTGATAACTTTTGACCTTTGACTTTCAACTTTTCCCTTTTTCCTGTTCCCTGTTCTATCCCATAATATCACTTCCCACCGCTCGCTCCACAATCTTTGACAATCGCTTCACCGCAAAATCCTCATCTTTTGCACTTGGAGATGGCACCGGTACAATCGCCGGGAGAGATTTTTTCGTCATCTTTTCGAGGAAGTCCGGCGGCAAAATTTTGTAATAATCTTCCTCTACAAAAATTACTGCATATTCTGGTGTTTGTGCTTCCCCTTCATGATAAGAAAAGGCCAATTTTTGAACTACTTCTTTTGCTTCTTCTTCAGAAAAAACACCAAAAACTTCCGTTCCCAAGGTCCGAAAGATCAAAACTGAACTTTCTTTCCCCACCACCGCAAGCTTGAACTTGTTTTCCATGAATTTAGTAGTTGTTAGTTTTTAGTGATTAGTTCTTAGTTTGGAAATTTAGAAATTAATTATTGAAAATTGTGCCAACCCCATTTTTAATAACTCTTCAACGCTTCATGAATCGCATCAAAAGAAAGGCCATGAAACTTCGCCGCCATCACAAATTTGATCATCCGAGCATTCCTCAGTCGCCGTTCAAAATAGGCCAACGGAACCGCAATGTCTACCTCTCCGCCCTGTGTTGCGTTGTGCAACAAATCTCCAACCTGCCGATCAATCCTTTTTTCCAGTTTTAAAAGATTTTCTTCTTCTGAGGCAGAATCATCCAGATCAGCAATGATATCTGTGAATTCTGTGCGGCTGGCAAATCTCTGAAAGTCTGCAAAATTTTCTACCTTTTCTGCATCTGCAAAACTATAACTTCCCCCTTCGTTCCAGGCTTCGGCAGGAAGTTTTTCTTTGGTAATCAAAATAGACCGAGCCAGGTTTCGGACATTGGCCGCATTGATCCAGAGCTGTAGTAATTCTGACAAAAAAGAAGAATTGTTCGTTTCTGCGATCTTGCTGCAAATAGTAAAATATGCTCGATCTAGAGCAAATTCTACAAACCGAAATTCGTTATCATGTTTTTGTAAAATTTCTTCTGCAGAAGCAAGAACATTTCGAAAAGCTGCCGGCAAATTAGTAGCAATTTTCCCTTCAAAAAAATATTTTTCGATATCTTCTTTGGTTAAATTCCCCAACACAGAAAAACCGTTTTCTTCGGTGAAAACGAGTTCTTTCTTCTTTTCAACCAGCTTTAATTTTAGTACTCGTTTCAAATTATTGAGATCAAAACGTCGCCAAATAAACTGCATGCCTTCATCTTCTTGCGTTCCACCGCAAAGTAATTTTTTCGTCTCTAAAAGTCCTTGTTCAATAATTCGATCAAAATCTTTGACGGTGGTAGATTCATCGAAATACTCCGAGTATTGCAATTCTACCAAAACTCGAAAAGCATCCTCTGCTGTAGGAGCCTCAATCATTCGTTCCAACCGATTGATGTCTAGGAGTTTTGATTGCAATGCTCGCACCTGTCCACAAGCAAATGAAAGATCTGCCATTTATACAAGTTTTAATTGTTCAGCAAAATAAGTCGTAAATTCCGAACGATACTCAGAAAGAACTAAATTGTGAAAAGAATTATCAATTTGTGATCCACCAGAATGAAATATAAAACCACCGTTAATATTTTCGTCTGAAGTTATTTTTATTCCCTCTGGAGCGTGTTTCCGAGTAATTTCTGTCCGATTTTGGGGAACCAAAACCTCTCCCCCCTGTGGCTGAATCTGTGCAAATAAACGATCCAAAACTTTTCCATAAGTTTCTTCATCCGCTCCTTCAAGTTTTTTTAGAAACTCCGATAATGCTTTTTCTATGATTTTTTGTTTCGCCCCCAGAAGTGTTTTGGCATTTTCTCGCCTGGCCATAGATTTGATTTTTTCTTCTACAGCTGCGAGGGCCACTTCTGTTTTTTCATTCAACTCAGTGAGTTCCTCTTTTTCCTTTGCAGTAAATTCTTCATCTATATCTTTTTTCTTTTTCTCGGTTTCTTTCTCAATCACCGCCACCTCGGCCGCTGCATCATCTAAAATTTTTTTAAGAAGATCTTGTAAAGACATAATATTTAGTTATTAGAGCTTAATTATTAGTTTGTCCGCCATAGTTTGAAATTATCCTTTGAATCTAACGAAGGCGGGTTCTTAGTTTTTGAATTAAAATTAAGAGTTAGATATTAGAAATTGTTTAGAAATTGCCTGTCGGCCGTAATTTGAGAGTATGGTTTTAAATTAATGAAGGCTGAAAAATTGAAAATTCCGCTTAATTTCTATCCAACAGAATTGGCGATCAAAAGGGCAACCAAAAGTCCAAAAATAGCATACGTTTCTACAATTACAGACAAAACAATTGCTTTCCCCATTAAGGAATCGTCCCGAGCAAGTGTCCCAATCCCGGAAGCTACTACTTTCCCCTGAAACCATCCAGAAAAAAGCCCGGCAAACCCCATGAGAAAACCAGCCCACATGAGTTTTTGTCCATCCATCACTGCCAAGCTCGTGCTTCCATCAAAAACTCCAGCTTTCAACAAAACAATGATCGCAATCAATAGTCCGTACACTCCCTGAGACCCGGGAAGTGCAGTCATAATAAGAATTTTCCCAAAAAGATGAGGCTTCTCTGCAAGTACTCCACCTCCTTTCGCTCCAGCCATTCCAATTCCGATAGAGGATCCTGCTCCCCCAAAAACCGCTGAAAGTGCGGCTCCAATAACAGCAAATACGACTCCAGAGAGTCCGACTGTGGTTGCAATTTCTGATTCCATGATGAAAATAAGTGTTAAGAGATAAAATTTTCAGCGGCATTTTTAGAAAATTAAGGGAAAAGTCAAGCCAATAAATTTTTTAAAAAATTGAAATAATTGCTAAAGTAAAAAAAAACGTTATAAAATTAGCAAAGTCCAAAAAATTAAATTAAAAAATAAAATAATGAAATTTGGGAAAATCTTTCTTGCCTTTGGAATCGGGCTGCTCATATTCACCGGAATTTTAACTACCGAAAGTGCTCGATACGGGATTATCAGCCAAATTCAAGATCCTTTTGAAAAAACAGAAAAACTAGAAAAGCGAGTGGCTGTTTCTACCTTTGAAGATCCACAAGATTTTTTCACTCCTGATGGAGAATTTTTACGCGTTTTCCCTGAGGCCGAAATAAATTTTTCGGGAACAAGAAGAGAATTAATTCGAGGGGATCTTTTTTTGAGTTCCGATTTTATCAGTGAGTCAAAAGACGTAAACATTAACTTTTCAAGTGTTGTTTCTGCCCCACTCATCGGGCAATTAAAAGTAGGGAAATTATTGATAAATGCACCGGGGGCAAGTGTTTTTGTTTCTTATAAACATGAAGATGAAAAAATTGAAATCTACGCTTTTAACCATTCTATAGAGATTCTCTGGGAAGGTGCAAAAATGCCATTTCTTATTCCACAAGGAATGAAGGTTTCTATTGCAGAGAAATTTATTTCAGAAAAAACAGGTTCACTTTTTTACACCAAGTTAAAAAAAGATTTTCGCCTAAAACCTTTTGAAGTCAATTTCCCTCCAAACGAATCTGGAGAAAAGGTAGAAGACAAAATAGGTCTGGCAGTACTAACTCATGCCGAATGGGGAGATCGAATGAAAGCATTTGCTATGCTAGAACCAAGTTCTTGGTTTTTTGCACGACCTGATCATCTCACAGGAAAAGCCATTAGTTTTGTGAAAACAACTGCTTTTGGATTACCAAAAAGTAAGCACGACAAAATCCAATTCCAAACACTTGTTGCTCCTTTTGTAACCGCACATCACGCGGTAAAAGAAAATAGTATACTAAAAGCTGAAAATTCTCTTCGAGAATTTAAAGCTATTTCAGATGGAGCAGAATGGAAAAAATTGCTCAAAGGAAATCCAAATATTAATGAGAAATGGAATCGCTTCATACGAGCACAAAAAGCCTGGATGGCTACCATGTTTCCAAGTGATCCGGCTTACATTTTTGTAAAAATTCTAGAATCAAAAACAGAAAAAAATATCTTCGCAGAGATAGAAAATGAATTTTCTAGAATTGAAATATTAATCGCAAATCGTCATTTGGAAGAAGCCAAAAAAAGATTAATAGATCTTAAAAAGAAAACACAGTCCGCCCCAAAAAATAAAGTTTACAGACCACAAATCACAAAAATAAGAAGAGCACTAGGAGAAGTTCTAAATACTAAAATATTTTTTCAATCAGAAGATATTTTTCAGTTGTATGCACTTCTGATAGAGAATGAATCAGTCGGAATAGACACAAAAGATCGTGAATTATCTGATGAATTGGCATTGGAGGCAGCCCAAGATTTACTTTCTTTTCTAGACAATTTTTTACGCAATCACCCAAACCCAAAAGTGTCTAAAATTCTGCTAGGGGTTTACCAAAAATTAGATGTAGAAACAGTAGCCCAAAGGCGTGGCCGGAAAGATTTGTTTTCCAAGGAAGAAAAAGAAACTATTGCATTCATTAAACTAGTAGGAAATTCTGGACTAACAAAAGAAGAAATTGAGTCCATAAAAGAGCAGCAGGCCTATCAATCAGAACTAACTGCAAAAATAGATAAACTCAAAAAGATAGATGAGAAGGAAGACGAAGAAACAAGAATAAAAATTGAAACAACTGAAGCACTTAAAGAATTTATCTCTTCTCTCGACGTCGATACTAGTGCTATGAAGGTTACTGTGCTGAAGCCCAAAGAATATTTCCAATTCCAAGGAGGGCGATTTATGGGAGAGCCGGTATCAGGAACTTTTAGAATTGCCGGACAGATTTTCAAAACGATCAAAGCCGGAGCAGAAGTAAACTATCGAATCCAATTACAATTTGCAAAAGGGTTCTTTAATCGAGTCGCTCAGATCAAAAATGAACAGAAAAAATCAACTACCACAGCTCAGGATTTTATTCCTCAAAACACAAAGAAAGCAGTTTTAGAAAGAACTTTTGTTCAGGAATCTTTTCAGAGCATTGGATTCCAACTTTCCAAGACGAATGTCACGGCCCTCGATGAGGAATTAAATACGTTTGAAGTTACGGAAGCCACACTTGTCCGACCGGATGCCACTTACAATCAAAAAGTGCGTCTGGATTTCACTTATCTGAAGCAAACTGATGAAGTTCAAAATGTAAAACTCATCACCGGAGGAAGAAATGAATTTAATTTTGGTTCACAAAAATTCAAAAGATCTGTAATGAAAGATAAGATCGAGGAGCAGTTGGTGATACCGGAATAAAATAAGTTTTAGGTTGTAAGTTATTCAAATAAAATCCGTCCTGCTTATAATCCCTGCCACCTATTATATCTACAACTTACGACCTGTTTTTCGCCCGCTCTGCATAACTCAGTACTTCCAACTCTTTTGAAGTTGGGAATTTTTCCAGACTTCGCACGAGAAGTTTCGCAAACTGTAAGTTCATAATCAAAGGAATATTCTGATCCACGGCTTTTCGCCGGATGAGATAACCGTCAGATATTTCCTCATGAGAAAACTTATTGGGCGTATTTACCACGAGAGAGACTTCTTTCTTTTCGACTAAATCAGCTACATTCGGATGGCGGCCAGAAGAAATTTTGAAAACTTCCTCACTCGAAATATCATTTTCCTGAAGAAACTGGGCCGTATTTTTGGTTGCGACAAAAGTGAATCCCAACTTGCTAAATCTTTTGGCCGCGGGAAGAAAATCCATTTTGTCTTTGAGTTTCCCGAGAGTCACCAGTATTTTTGAATTTTTTGCTGGAGGAACAAATCCCACTGACATGAAACTTTTGAGAAACGCTTCCTCTACCGTCGCTCCAAAACAAGCCACTTCTCCAGTCGAGCTCATTTCTACCCCTAGCATCGGATCAGCCCCCTTGAGGCGAGAAAAAGAAAATTGTGCCGCCTTCACCCCTACAGACTGAATTTCGAGCGGATTTTTTTCTTGTGGTCCAACTGATTCTCCCATCCAGATGCGTGTAGCAATTTCGATGAAATTTTGACTCAGAACCTTGGAAACAAAAGGAAAAGATCTCGAAGCTCGGAGATTACATTCAATAATTTTGATATCGTTTTCTCGTGCGAGGAACTGGATATTGAAAGGTCCAGAGATTTTCAATTTTTTTGCTAATTTTTGAGCCGTGTGCCGAACCCGACGTACCGTTTCGAGATAGAGATTTTGCGGTGGCAAAACGATCGTGGCATCCCCAGAATGAACCCCGGCATTCTCAATGTGCTCGGCAATCGCGGAGCAAATAATCTCACCGTCCCGGGCCACCCCATCGAATTCAATTTCTTTGGCATTCTCTTCAAACTTCGACATTACCACGCTCGCATGGGTAGTGCCCACAGCGTTTTGAAGAAATTTTTTCAGTGACTCTTCATTGGTCGCAATCGCCATCGCCGCTCCAGAGAGAACGAAACTTGGACGGACCAAAACGGGATATCCCACTTTCTCAGCAAAAGAAAAAGCATCTTCGATCTGAGAAAAGCTGTTCCATTCTGGCTGAGCAATCCCCAGTTCATCACAGAGGGCTGAGAATTTTTCTCGATCTTCGCAAGCTTGGATTGAGGCCACAGAAGTACCCAGAAGTGGAACTCCCGCTTCTCCCAGCTCCATCACCATGTTTTGCGGTACCTGTCCTCCGGTGGAAAAAATCACTCCATCTGGATTTTCTTTTTCACAGATATCGAGTACTCGCTCTACCGTGAGTTCTTCGAAGTACAGCCGATCACATTCATCGAAATCAGTAGAAACCGTCTCCGGATTTGAGTTGATAAAAACGGTCTCATGTCCCAATTTCCGAAGGGTTCGAAGCACCTGCACTCCACACCAATCAAATTCCACGGAACTCCCAATACAATACGGTCCCGACCCAATGATCAAAATCTTCTGCTTTTTTGCCATCCTGCAGATTTTAAAAAATATCTGAAGATTCGCAAGCAACAAAAAAAATAAAAAAGTGAAACGTTCCTGAGTATTCTAGGCAGGAGCAATTTTGTAAATTGCTTCGAGATATTTTCGGTTTGTGCAAGCTCTGAAACATTGCGAACGGGATAACATATTCCGTCCTGCCTTGGATATGATTCAATCTGCAAGATCAATAAATAAAAATTTAAATGTCATCCCGGCTTGACCGGGATCCCAACCGTTGTGCACAAACAACAAGATTCCGAACAAGTCGGAATGACGTTTTTTTAGGCATTTTGCCCCATTTATATATAAGAACCATATATAAATAATATAAGATCCATATATAACAAAAGAAAAGATAAAAAGAGAGCTTTACAAAAATAAAAATACAATTTAAATAAATTTAGAATTTAACTTCTTAAAAATGGAAACAAAAACTTTTGATCCTTCAGATGCCGTCCCCTGCAAGTTTGATAAAAAAAGCCCATGTGACCAAGTGGCGTGTTTTCAAAGAGGAGTTTCAGCTCTTCATGACAGCTCAGAGGCACTAAGAAGTGCATATGATAGAATTCCTACAATTGCTTTTACTAATTTGCAAAAAATTGTAAAAAAAGACGCTTTAAGAGCAATCGAACAATTTGGAGTAAGAGATCCGTTTATAAGAGAAGTGTTTGAATGTGCGTTTAAAAAAAATGAAGAAGTTGGAAACGTAAAAAAAGAAAGAGGATAAAATTACTTCTTCTCAATCTTCCCAAATCCACAAAACGGTTGCAAAACCTCCGGGATATCGACCGATCCATCGGCGTTCTGGAAGTTCTCCAGAATCGCAATCAGGGGTCGACTGGAAACCGCGGTTCCGTTCAAAGTGTGAAGCGGTTCTACTTTTCCATCCGCTCGCCGAACTCGCATATTGAGCCGTCGAGACTGAAAGTCGGTACAAATAGACGTAGAAGTCATCTCCCGATATTTTTTTTGCCCTGGAAGCCAAGCTTCTAGATCGTATTTTTTGGTCGCTGAATTCCCAAGGTCTCCACAACACACATTGACCACTTGGTAGGGAATGCCGAGTTGTTGAAGCAAGTCTTCCTCCATTTCTCGGAGTTCTTCATGCATCGCGACAGAATCCTCTGGTTTACAAAAAATCACCATCTCAATCTTTTCAAACTGATGCACTCGAAGGATGCCTTTCATGTCTTTTCCGTACGTCCCCGCCTCTTTTCGGAAACAGGGCGAATAGGCCCCAAACTTCTGTGGCAAATCGGCCTCATCCAAAATTTCATCGGCGTAAAAACTGGTCATCGGTACCTCACTCGTCCCAATCAGATACAAATCATCCTCTCCTGGATTCACGATATAGTTTTCATCTTTGTCGAAAAATCCAGTCCCGTAGATCGCTTCTTTTCGGGTGAGAAAAGGGGGAATCGTCGGAGAAAATCCTTTCTTTTGTATTTCGAGAAATGCCCAATTCATGAGGGCCATCTGGAGGAGAGCTAACTCGTTTCTCAAATAATAAAACCGAGCTCCGGAAACTTTGGCGGATCTTTCGATGTCGAGAATTCCGAGATTTTCCGCAATTTCCCAGTGTTCTTTTGGGGTGAAATCAAAATCCCGGATCTTGCCTTCTTTTCTGAGCACCACATTTTCTTCGTCATCTTTGCCATCGGGAGCGGCCTCATCTGGTGGATTTGGGAGTGCTTCGAGAATACTTTGAACTTCTCCTTCTGCCTTCTCCAAGTCTCCCTCCAACTTCTTTTTTTCATCAGAAATGCCTTTCATTTCAACAAGAACGGTCGCTTTTTCATCCCCAGAAAGCGTGGGTATTTTTTTCGATACTTCGTTTTGTTTCTGTGCCAATCCTTCGGTTTTTTGGAGTAAATCTCGACGAGATTCATCTGCTTTGAGTAATTTATCGATTTCGCCCCCGTCCACGCCTTTTCGGGCAAGAGAGGTTTTGAACTGGTCTGGATTTTCGCGAATGGCTTTGAGATCAAGCATTTTTTATTTAATTACAAATTACAGGTTTCAAATTACGAATTTTAAGAAGGAAAACAACTTGACAAAAAATATTTTTTTACTACTATGTATTTACTTTCTATTTTTTAACTTTTTTAAAAAATGAATGCTTTTTCTTCGGAATTGAGAACAAGGGATGAGGGAGTAAATCCACAGGGAAGACAAGAGGAGGTATTTGGAACAGAAAAATTCCCAACACTCTCTCTCCCAAGAGATCGAACTATTGATGATCCCGAGATGGATCAGATTTTTCGTGGACTAAAAGAAAGATTGAGAGCAAAATTAGAAGAATATAAAGGTCGATTACCAGGCGAATTAAAACCTCTATCAGAAAGAAATGCTCCCTTTACGAAACCAGAATTTTTTACCACCTGGTATAAGGCAATTATTCTCTCTATTCTTCTCAAAGAGACAACTTTGAGTACTCATGAACTATATACCTACATGCGTAATGTATATAAACATGAACTTGGAGAAGATCGACTTGTGAATGACGACGAATTTATGGCTGCTGCGGAAGCAATCCAGGAATATTTAACTCATCCAGAAAGATATGTTGAAGGTGGAACAAGAGAAACAGAGGCAAGGCCAAGAATAGAAGGGGGAACTGGACTCCATTTGTTTAAAAAATAAGAAAACCACCAAAATTTTGCGACCGATTAGGCCTGAAATTTTGAGAGGATTTCGGAATACTGAAATTTTTGTATGGCTTGCCAGCCGAAGCTTGAACATGCTCAATAGCCCACCGACGCATAAAGCTTTGGTGGGCAGCCTATCATTTCCGACTCGTTAATACTCATCGCAAAGCGTAGGCTGGTGAGCGATACTGGATTCGAACCAGTGACTTTCTGCAAGTCAAGCAGACGCTCTAGCCAGCTGAGCTAATCGCTCTTCTTTTTTTCGAAGTACAAAAAAACTATTTATTCTGAGAAAAAAGTCAAAATTAAGGGGTCGTTTTTTCTGACTCTTCCTGTGTTTCCAATGGTTCAATTTCTAATTCTGGCACAGCTTCCATTTCTACTTTTTCTGGAATTTCCTCCAAATCATTTTCAGAATCTTTTTCCGTCTCTTCTCTCTTGTCCTCCACAACATCTGGTGTTTCTTCTAAAGCGGGCATCTCTAACCCCAAAAACTTGGCCCGGAATTTTTTGTATTCTCTGTCCATTGCGGGGCATGGCTTGAGTGGTTTCTTCATACGAGGATCAGCATTCGGATCTTCGTTTTCCATTAATTCTACATATTCCAGACAAACAGGAGTTTTGAGATTGATATCCTCTTGGCGTTGCAAATTCTCAGTAAGTGTTTTTATTTGCTCTTGTGCATCTTCACCACACATCTCTTGGTAGGGGGCCGGCGTTCGAAGTGATTCTTTCACCCGTGGACAAATCTCTTCTTGAACACGCTTCAATTCCAATAATTTATCGTAATAACTACCGATAACTCTGGCCAGTTCCTGTCGAAGTGCTGGTGTCATGTGTTCTCTTTTTTCTTCATCAAAATAATTGTATTCCCGGAGAGATTTCCAGAGATCCTCTGTTTTTTCTTCCGTTTCAGCAATCTGCTTCAAAGTGGACAAAAAATATTGCAATTCTACATCGCTTTTGCAATAAGAAATCTCACTACATCGCACTTCCAGATTAGCTATTTCTAGCACAAAATCTTCTCGTTTTTGTACTTGGGCGAGGTCAATTTCTTTCCACATGGATAGAGCTTCCGAAATAGCCGTTGCTGTGACAAGAGACTGAACATATTCTTTTGTTTCTTTTGATCTGAGAGCTTTGGAAATCGCATAACTCTCAATAAAAATTTTATTGGTGGTTTCTTCTTTTTTTTCTTCAATTTTTCGTTTTTCTTCTGCTTTTTTCTTTTCTTCTGCTTGTCGTACCTCTCGTGCCACCTGTGCTTCTAGTTTGAGCCTTTCAAATTCTTTTTTCTCTGCCAGTTTGTCCGTAACAAAGAAAAACGTCGCATAAATTCCAATCCCACAGAGAATCGCAAAAAGAAATAAAGCCAAGATGATAGTCTGTTTTTTCATTAGTTTTTTAGATTATATGAAAAAAACTTTTTAAAACCAAGTTTTAAGGAAACTCTGCAAAACTGATTAAAAGCTGGTAAAATTGAGAAAATTTAA
>CAYFOO010000028.1:0-17068 GCA_964344775.1 uncultured Candidatus Peribacteria bacterium | reverse complement strand
ATTATCCCCATTTCTTCTCTCCGAACAACTTTATTGTGCAGAAAGTCTAATTAACGAAAAATAAAATGACTTCAACTTTACCAGTGGCAGAGAGGAGAGACGTTACAGAAGAAAGACTAATAAATGCTTTGGGAGCACAAGAAACAGTAGATAGTGATCCTACTCTTGTTGAAATGATAGATGGGGCTGCAACAGTAGAAATCCCTCCTGCAAATGATACGAGGAGCAATGCGGCTGAAGCGAGTTTATTTGACCGTCTGCACGGGCAGTATATGGATGCTTTTGTATCTAAGCAAATGGCGGAAGCTACGTTTTCTGCCCAGAAGCAGGCAATTGGTGCCATAGCAGAGAACTTCGAAGGAAGCTTCACAATACTTCAGGAGAAATTAGAAGAAATTCAAAACTGTCTTGTAAATGACAAGGCTATCTCGGTTTTACTAGAAGAGGTACATACATTGGCTACAGAAAAACTAGGAGAAGTGGTGACATTGTTAAACAATTCTTTGGCACAAGAGGGATTTGTTGCTACTTCTCCCCAAAGGCCAGAAGAAATAAGATTTGACGATATTTCAGATTTGAAGAGCGAAACGGAAGCATTGAGAGAGGAAATAGCTATATTGGAAAAAATGTCGAAGGAATATGATGCTTCCATGCATGATACCATCCATGATCTAAAGAGTTCTTTGGGCCAAGCCATACAATGGTCTGATGTTTTTCGAAAGGGGATTATAAAAGCCGATGAAGCCATGATAAAAGTTCTTGTAGATCAAGTATCGGTTGGTATAGGGATTATTCGGAAGCTAAAAGCCTCTGATCATGGGGAGATAATATTTCAACCTCAATTAATTCCTAATCTGTGTCAGTGGATAGATGATTTATTGGAGGCGAGTAGTTTGTTATCACAGGAAAAAGAAATTAGAGTTGAAAAAAATATTGGTTCGGAGATAGCTCTGGAAGTGGATCCATTTTGTTTGACAAGGGTTATTAATAATTTGCTTAGTAATGCTATAAAATTCACTCCTCCAAAAGGGAAAATAACTATTTTTGCGGAAAGAAATGCAGCAGGAAATGTGGTTTTGGGGGTAAAAAATACAGGAGCAGGGATTGCTCCAGAGCGGTTAATAGAATTATTGGATGGTCAACAACGACATAAATCTACCATGGGAACAGCTGGTGAGGAGGGGACGGGCTATGGATTGGGTTATTGTCAGCGGGTAGCGAAGTCTGCTGGCGGGAGATTTTGGGCAGAGTCACAGGTAGGAGAACAGGTTACTTTTTTTATGGAATTTCCTCAGGTGATAAATTCTCAGAATACAGCTTTGGAGGCGACAGAATAGAACTCTGTTTTCAATTTTTTTGGCGATTTGTTTTTATTAAAACTTGCTTGACACTTTGTCAAGAATTTTCTATTAGTAATTGGTATTCTTATTAAAGATGGAAGGTAATTCAGAAGCAATCGGAGAAAATCGATTAAATCAGCTTAAGTCTGGGGTTGAAAGTTTTACTAGAAGGGTTACCGGAGAAGTACAATCAGAAATAACTCGCGGTGCTCCTAATATAAAAACATCAGTGGCAGAACAACAATCTCTTCATGCATTAAATAAGGTTTTGAGGGTTCTTGATACTTCTTGTTCGATGGAGGAAGTCAAAGATGAGATTCTCATACTTGGATTAGTTGATAGTGTCCGGGTTTTTGTTGGTCAAATTTGTCCAGAACTAAGAATAACAAAAGAAGATTTGCGAGATTCACATAAAGATATGACCAAAAAAGCCATTGAGTTATGTGGGAATAGAATGGGAGGAAAAGAGTTTTTTAGAAAATTTGTTGAAGGAGAAGCCAGTGCTTTCACTAAAGAGACAATTTTTGAAGATAGCCCAAAACTTATTGCCTTAAAAAACAGGGTAACAGAAACTTTTGGAAGGGAATATGGAACTTTTGTACATTTGTTGTATGCCTTTTTGCACACTAATGTAAGGCTTTTGGAAAATATCGTATATGATCAAATACGAATTTATGAAGAATTTGAACAGGGAAATTCTCACACAGATGAGTCAGAAACATTTCATTTTTTTGAGCATCTAAAAGATTTTTTAGGTTTTTATGGAGATGTAACTCAACACTTAATTGATCATTGTGGTCCAAGGCAAAAAAAAGAAATAAGAGAAGAAAGTATAAGAGCTTTGATAAAAATATTTGAGGGTTCTCGTTCTCAGGGTGCTGTAAATAAACCAGGAGAAAAAGGAAATCTTTATGATGTTTTGGCGGAAACATTGGGAGAAATCAAAGATGGGAAAAACCACTGGTTTCGTGGAGATTTGAAATATTCCCCTTTTGATGTTCAAAAAATAAAAACTTTAATAACTCCTGGGATTTCTCGTGATGAAATAATGCCTATTTTGTTGCTGTTAAATAATTTTCATGATTCAACTTCAACAGCTTTATTTCAAGATTTAGTCCAAAAAGTTGTTAAAAAAGGAGAACGCGAAATATATCTTCCAGATGTACTTATTCGATTGATTCATCCTAAAACTATTGTCAAAAATCCAAAAGTACAACAGAGATTTTTTCAGTTTTTGAGTCAATTAAAAGAAGGGGAAATCCCGCAGAATGACCTTGCTTTGGCAAGATCTCTTGAAGTTGTCTTACATTCCGATGATCCTTTTTTGGAAATTCCATTGGGAGTTGAAGATGAAGAATTTGCTCTTCCTTCCATTCGAGATTTATTAATGGAAGTTGCTTTAGATAACTTTAGTGAAACAGCATTGAGAAATGGATTTGATGAGGAAGGGAATGTAAGAGAAGAAGGTGGGAACCCCTTGATTCCCATGGTAGATGCTTTGGGATTGGATCCGGCAAGAAATTTTCCAGGGAATTTTAAGACTGCGGAAGTGGGTATTACCAGACAGAATCTTTTGAGATCTGGAAAAGCTATGTTAGATGAACTAGGTTTTCCTGCAGTTTTGCGATTTGCTCGTCAAGAAATGAGTACTTATTTGGGGGCAAAAGGATATAGTATCGATTTTTTTGCAAGCGGAACAAGTGCTTTTCAGAACTTCATGAATGAGTGTTTTCCAAATTTGAGGCAAAGGGATTTTTTTATCGTTGGCGACCAGGAACATGACAGTGTTATAAAGTTTTTGACTGAACGAGGCAAGGGAGGAGGGATTCGAGTAGTTCCTTTGAATAACCCAATAGAGAGGAGAGCGAAATCTTATGAGGAGCTGGCTAGAGATATTGGACAGAAGAGTCATCCTAAATATGCAAGAGGTGTTATTTTTAGTGAACAAACCCGTTTGGGGGATGCTCCCTGTTCTGATCCTAGAAAAAAACAAGCCAATCAATTATCTATGTTGGCTAAATATCATAAACAAAAAAAGCTGCAGAATTTGCGTAAAAAAAGGAGAAGACACGGGCATAAGGGACAAAATCACCATTTGGATCTTCCTGTTATTATTGATGCCTCTCAGGCTATTGGAAGAGGGGAAATTGCTTCTCTTGGGGAAAATAGAGGGGTAGATGCAGCCGCTTGGTTTGCTAGTGGAAGTAAGGCTTTGGGAGTGGGTGGAGTAGGTGTTTTGGCTTTGTCAAAAAATTTTTTAGCATCTTTGCCTGGGAATCGACAATTTCATTATGCATATGAAGATTCCTATCTTCAGGCAGAAAATATAGCGGCTCTGGGGTTGGCCGTGAGAAGATTGCGTTCTAATTTGGATTATTTTTGTATAGATGGAAATTTTGGAAATAATAAAAGCTTGTCTTTGGCTGAAAAACAAGGACGACATATGGCCAATCTCACAAAACTTGCGATCGAATCCACCGAAAGAAGAAAAGGTCGTGTATTGCGTCCTATTCATCGTAATAGAAAAGATTTTAATGGGATTTTTACCGTTGATTTTCCTGATATTCCTGCGATAGAATTACTCAAAAAATTGAATAAAAGAAAAGCTGAAGGCACGCTTTGTTTTGTAGAAGGAAGAGAGGCGGTTCGTTTTTCTTGTCGTTATTCAGATGATGAAGAAGCGAATTTAGAAAAATTATTTGATACTATTGATGAAATAAGAAATTCTGAGGAAAGTATTTAAAACACTTGCACAAAAACAGAAAAAGCGTATGAAGCATCTAGAAAAGGGCTAAAAACTTTTTACAGAAAATGCTTCAAGATATTCTAAAAGAAATTGGTCTCGATGCGAATGAGGCAAAAGTTTATCTAGCCTCTTTGCGGCTGGGAACACAGGATGTAAAAACGATTTCGAAAGAGGTTCATTTTTCTCGTGATAACACAACCCTGATTTTGATAAACTTATTGGACCGAGGATTTGTAAGCAAGTTTTCCCGAGAAAAAGATTTTTTTACACCTGAGCAGCCACAACAGCTTTTAAAAATGCTAGAAAGCGATAAATTGCAATTGGAAGATAGTATAAAAATTTTTAAAAAAGCGATCCCCGATTTCGAAAGCTATACCAATCCTTCTTTTACTAAACCAGAGATCGCTTTTTATGAGGGGAAAGAGGGGGTTGTTGCGGCCTATGAAGACACTTTAACATCCAAAACAGATATTTTGGCGATTGCTTCGGTGGATGATACTGAAACAATGTTCCCCGATTACGTTCCCAAATATTACAAACGAAGAAAAACAGCAGGAATTTTGATTAGAGCAATTTTTCCAGATTCCAAGCTTTCTCGAGCAAGGCAAAAAAAGGACAAACAAGAACTTCGAATAAGTCGTCTTATGCCCGAAGAAATGTTGAAGTTTCATATAGAACTAAATATTTATGACGATAAAGTGGCATATTTTTCCATAGAAGAAGAGTTGGCTATTATTGTTCAGAGCAAAGTTATCGCGGAAAGTATGCGGGATGTTTTTGAACTTTGTTGGCAAATGGCAGCTCTTCATGAAGAGAATGTTAAATTACGAGCAAAGTATGGGAAAAAAGACTTACTACCTTTGTCGTAGACTTTTTTTATAAGTGGCATGACTGGCTGGGCCGTATTTGGCAATGTAATCCATTTCATGAGTCCGAATTTGAAATTCTATAGTTTTTTTCTGAAGGCCCTGTAGTACAGTATGAATACTTTTATAACCATTTGGTTTTGGTTTTTTGATATAATCTGCAAAGTATTCTTCATAATGAGGCCACAGATAATGAAGTATTTCTAAAACTCTGTAGCATTCTGAAGTTGTATTTACAAGAATTCGAAAACCAAACAAATCGTACATATGGTTAATGTTTTTTCCTTTCATTTTCATCTTCTGATAAATACCGTAAATATTTTTTTTTCGATAAAGAATTTCAAAGTTTTTGATCCCTTCTTTTTTGAATTGAATATCAAGGATATCCATAACTTCTTTGAATAATTTTTGGTGTTTTTTATCTCCTTCCTTAAAAAGAGAAAGAATGAGTTGATAATCTTTTGGGTTAGTAATAGAAAAGATAATATCTTCCAGAAGATATCTAAATTTCCAGAAACCAAAATGATCAGCTAATGAGCTCCAGTAAACAACATTTGATTCGATATATTTTTTTGAAAACGTGTTATTGTTAAGAGCAAAAAGTATTTCTAAAAGTAATAAAGCCACCACTTCATTTTTGATATGAAAGGGATTGGTAATGTGAGAAAGAGGTTTTAATTTTTTTGGATTTTCAAGAATAACTAGTGTTTCTATTTTTAATCCATAAATATATTGATCTTTTTGTGAGACCGTATCTTTTTGTTTTTCTAAAAGCTCCAAATTATTTGGTAATAAAAAAGCATCCCAGATTATTTGAGGTAAAGTAATATCTGCCTGGGTCTGCTTATATTGAAAAACTTTTTTAGCAATCTTTTCTTTGTAAAAGATTTTTTGAGAAATATTATTTGAAACAACTGAGTTTGGACTCATTTGGTGATTCTTATTTTTGAGTTACATTTACAGCAAATCAAATAATTTGCCAATAAAAAATACATAGAAGATAACTAGCATCCCGCCTTCCCAACGGGTGATTTGTTTATCCTGGGTGATGAAGAAATATAATATGGTAGCCATCAGCATCATTGGAAGACTGAAAGAGAGGATATCTGCAGGGATAGTAAGTGTTCCCATGAAAGAAGGGATTCCCATCACCACGAAGGAATTAAAAATATTTGATCCGAGTACGTTTCCAACTGCTATTTCGGCATTTCCTTTTTTTGCCGCACTGATGCTGACCATCATTTCTGGTAAACTCGTTCCAAGTGCTACGGCACTGAGAGCAATTATTTCTTTCCCAATATTTAGAAGGTTGGATAAATTAATGATAGAATCGATCGTGTATTTTGCTCCGAGGTAGATAAAAATCGCACTAATCGCAAGGATTGTTGGGGTGTGCCATCCAAGTTTTGCTTTAGTCTTAAAAAGACTTTTTAGATCTAACCATTTGTGGCCTTCTTTTGTATTTACGATGGTATAACACAAATAAAGAAGTATGCCTGCCATGCAGAGAAGTCCTTCTTTCCAGGTAAAAATCCCGTCCCAAACGGTTGCAGCTAACAAAAAGGCCGATCCAATCAGTAGTGGTAAATCAACGTGGATGAGTTCATAGGTTACTTCCATTCGTTTTGCAATAATTGCCACCACCCCGATAATTAAAAATATGTTAGCAATATTGGAACCGATTACATTCCCAGCTACGATTTCTGTAGAACCTTCCTGTGCGGCTATGATAGAAGAAACGAGTTCGGGCAAGGAAGTTCCTAGGGCAACGATTGTTACTCCCACAAGAAAAGAAGGAATCCCAAAAAATAGTCCTATTTTTTCTGCTGATGTGGTGAAATAATCGGCTGATTTAATCAATACAAACAAACTAATAACGAAGATAGCAGATTGAATAAGGATTTCCATGAAATTAGTTCTTAGTTATCAGTTTTTAGAGCTTAGATTTTTTTGAATTTTATCTATCAGTAAAAATAAGTAAAACTTTCTATCTTTCTACTCATTGGTAGATAGTGGGGAAATTTTTTTGAAAGCACTAGGTAATGGAGATTTAATTTCTTGAAATTTATTTTGGTTGTCCAGGTCTGGAAATTTCAAGCAGGTAGCGTGAAGAAAAACTCTTTCTGCTTTTTTGCCTCCATATTTTTCATCTCCTAGAATAGGAAAGCCAATAGCACTTAGATGTACCCGGATTTGATGTGTGCGGCCAGTAGGAATTATTATTTTTAAAAGAGACAATTTTTTATCTGATTCTAGAGTCTCAAAATAAGTAATGGCTTCTTTTGATTTTTCTTCTTTAGAAACTGACATTTTTTTTCGATCTCGTTTGTCACGCAATATTCCTGCCTCTATTTTCCCTTTCTTGGGAGGAACCCCTTGGACGATTGCAAAATAGGTTTTTTCTACTTCATGCCAGTTTTCTTGTAAAAATTTATGAGTTTTATTTGTTTTTGCTACCAAAAGAACGCCAGAAGTAGTTTTATCCAATCGATGTACTAGGCCAGGACGAGATGTATTTTGAGATAAATTGCTTTTAAAATGGAATAACAAAGCATTTACAATGGTTTCATTAGTTTTTTCGGAAGAGGAGGGGTGAACAGAAATTCCGCAGGGTTTTTCTACAGCAACCCAGGTTTTCGATTCTTTTATTATTTTTAGTGGGTAGTCCCAGGGAACCACTATTTTTGACTCAAAACCTTTTTTTTCACACATGACCTGCCAACTTTCTCCAATTTTAGTTTTTGTTTTTCCGGGTTTTTCAACTCCCCCGCAAATAAATTTCCCATAAATTTTCCACTGATTTCGTGAAATTTCTGGAAATTTCTCCCCACAAAGTGCATCAATTCTTCGGTTTGAATTTTTGGTGTCAATTTCTATTATTTCCTTGATCATTTAAATGATTTTATTATTTTTCTTATTATCTTTTTTTTATAAAAATAAAACTTTTTTAATTCTGTGCCACCAAAAAATGTAAAAAAAATTTTCCTCTTAAAAATTTTGTGTATATAATTCCTCATGTACGAGTTTCCTGTCATAAGGAAATTTATCGGGAACCTTTGAAAAAAAGCAACCCAAAAACTAATTCTTAAACCCCTAATTGCAATGAAAAAAGCAAAATTTCACTCAGCGGTCGCCACAATGGCTCTTGTGGCGATGTCGTTTTCTTTATTTCCTGATACGTCTTTTGCACTTACGAATATCGTAGGTAATCAAAAATACGCAGAAGATAACACTACTGGTGCTTGGGTCGATTTGGCCCCGCTAGATGGTGGTAGTACTGATGTAGGTGTTAATGTGTCTTCTACTACGATCACTGGTAAAATGTGGTCAGAAAACTTCGGTTGGATTGAGATGGCTCCAGATGGAGGAGGAGTTACCGTCTCTGACACCGGAGGAGAAGGAGTCCTTGATGGAAAGGCTTGGTCAGAGCATGTTGGGTGGATCCATTTTGGGGCCTGGGACAGCGATCCGGATAGTGGGGTGGTTATCGATATAGATGGATACTTTCAGGGGGTCGCCTGGGGTGAAAATTTTGGAGCCATTGCTTTTGGGGATTATATGTTAGAGAATTCAGTTTCTAATACTTATACAGATGAACAAGCAGATAAAACTACTTCTTGGGCACGAACTAGTTGGACGCCAACACCACTTGCAAATGCTGCACCAGTGGCAAATAATGTGGCGATTACGGGGTTTCCAGTGAATGGAGAAACCTTAACGGGGCACTATTCTTATTTTGATAGTGATGGAGATGCAGAAGGAACGTCGACCTTTCGATGGCTGAGGTCGTCGGACGAGTTTACAGGTTATAGTGCGACTGGAACTACCACTTCAACGTATGTATTGAGTGGGGCTGATGATGGTATGTATCTCAAATTTGAGGTGACTCCAGTAGCTTCTGCGGGGACTACGACTGGAAGTGCTGAGTCCAGTGGGGCGGTTCATGCGTATGGAGCTGCTGCTTCTGATGATCATTCTGGAATGGGAAATTATGATCCTGGTTCAGAAGGAGGTTCTGCTGGAGGAGGAAGTGTGACTCTTGCTAATGGGGTTACAAATCTTATTTTTGGGGCTACTGATCAGCTTGATTTGAGTGGAGGAGCGAATACGGGAGTGGCGAATGGTACAACCGTGACTGGGCAAGCATTAACAATTAAGGCGGCTTTGGATGCTCTTTCTGGAGGAGATCTTCAGACAACTGCTGATGAAGTAACTTTGAATTCAGGGGATACGGGAGAAGATATTACTCTTCGAAATTCTGCTGACAATTTGCAGGTTACTATTCCGGATGGAACGAAGGTGTATTCAGATGATGGATGGGATACAACTATTGATCCACCGACAGATGTGACTGGTTCTACGACAACTTCTGGAGGATGGGTGCTTGATGGAAATGCAGTTTCTTTCGGTGATAGTGGGAGATTCTTGCTTTTCAATAATCTTGTTAGACTTGAATTGCCCTCGGCTGCTGGACAGCCACTTTACAGTGTGAATGGGAGTAATTGGGTGGAGGTGACAACTGTTTGTGATGATCCAGATGCACCAACAAATGTAAGTTTCCCTGAAGAATGTTATATCATATCAGGAACTACTACTATTATCCATACTTACCATGCTACGATTTGGGCAGATGCAAATCCAACAAACACAACGAGTGCTAATCTAACTATGACGGTTGGGGATGGGGATTTGGATGTGGACATTGTGGATGCGACTGCTGCCACAGTGGGGTCTCCAACTACCGCGATGACGGCTATTACGACAGCGTTTGTGGATGATACCTCTACTGGAACTTTGGGGACAGCTTCTGAGCAAATCTATATTTACAATCCTACTGCAACCCAGAGTTGGTCTCTGACTATTGCCCCTACAGATGGTCATGCAAGTGCAGAATGGATTGGTGCTACTGATGCAGGGGATAGTCCATGTCTTGCTAATCAGACAGAAGTTGTAGTTGATGATTGTCGTTACAATATGGATTTCAATGATCCTGCCGCTGGGGCTGGTCAGTTTACCATTGATCCATCAGGAGGGAGTTTGGCACAAGTGACTTTGAACTTTACGACTGGAGCATTTGATTCTGAGGATACTTCTGGTCCGGCTATTGCAGGCTTGAATTTGCCAGCAGCGGTGCCTTTTGATCAAGGGACACCGGCAGATAGTACTTTAATAACTTCTACTACTTCTGCAGCCTATAGAATTTACAGGCTTCAGGGTGTTAGCTTGAGCCAAGTAGTTCCAGCAGGACAACCAGCTGATGCTTATACGATCAATTTCACGCTGACAGTTGCTTAATAGAAAGAGTCTGAAAATAGAATTAAACAAAGAGGGCAGAGAAGAAATTCTCTGCTTTTTTTGTTTACACAGGTATTGACATTTTTGTAAAAATGAGTATTATTTTTGCAATGAGAAACCTAGAATCCAGAAGCGAGGGAAGTTGGGGCAAAAGTTTGCTTAATTTTGGGATTGGGCTTTGTTTGGTTGTTTTTGGAGCAGAAGTTCTTCTCAATGGACTTGCTTGTCCTCCCGAATTAGCTGTTTCTGATGCAGCGGATGGTTTTAGTACTTCAGTTGCTTCCGTTTTGCCGTTGCCATAAATTCAAGTACTAAACCGAACAAAAAGGATGAAGTTTTATGGGAGGAAGGAAATTGATGCATTTTCTAGGTCTATTATTGAGTTTATGGATAACAGAGGAAAGGAAATTTTCGTTTAAGTCGTTATCAGAAATATCTCTAGGAAAGTACTGTCTAAGAAGTTTATTAGTGTTTTCAACGGTTCCTTTTTGCCAAGAGCAATACGGATCACAAAAGAAAGTCTCAAAAGAGCCAAATTCTTCTCGAACTTCGTGGTGATAAAAATTTTCAGTTCCATTGTCGAAAGAAATAGATTTAACAAGTCCAACTCCGACAGTTGTGATAAATTCACGCAATGTATCTTTCATGGCAGAAGCCGTTTTATCGGGATTGATGAATGCATAGGTTTGTCTTGAGAACCGATCTACAAATACAGCAAGCACTTTTTTTGATTGAGAGAATATCATGAGATCAGCTTCAAAATGACCAAATTCTGTACGTAATGTAGCTGCAGGAGGACGAAGCGAGATATGCTGTCGTTCAGGGATTTTAATTCGAGATTTGTATTTTCTTCGTTCGCTCCAGGATTGTCTTTGTGGCTTCTTTTTGTGACGCAGATGCATCCAGAGTTTGAGCTGTTTTCCTTCCTCAGAAAAGACGAATTGATAGATTGTTTCGGTCGATAAGATAGATTTTCCATTAGCCTTTTGACTGAGCGTTTCTGAGATCTGTTCGGGAGACCAATCTTCTTTAATCTTGTTGATTACGAACTCTTTGAGTCCCGGTGATATTTCCAATTTTGTACGCTTGGATCTATCTTGTTTCAATTTCTGGGCTCGAGCTTCTGCTTTGTATGGATCGTACTTAAATCGACCTTCGTTTCTGTTTATCTCATCAGATACAGAACTTAGAGCCTTCTGCAAGACTTTCGCTATTTCTCGGTAGGTTTCTTCGGTATGTAAAAGATCTTTGAGCGTTTTTCGCTCTCTTAGGGTAAAATGATTCATGAACAAAAAGGGTTAAAGTGTAGTTACTTTGGAGTCTAACATGACTCCTCCTTTTTGTTCGGTTCTATTTTAGAAGTTAATTGCCGGCCTAAAAATCTTTACAAATCTGTTTTTACCTTTATATTTCAAGGGCTCTTTTTTAGTTTATTCAAATCCCTCAGCAGCGGCCATCACCCGCGATTCTTTCTCGAGAAAGGGAGTGCGAAGAACGGACTTTTGTCTTATTAGACTGCATCGCTTTTGCGATTAGCTTTGAGCGTTATCAAAAAAATTAAGTAAAACGTGAGATGGTACCCCCCGGTGCACCGGGGTCTCACACAGGGATATTTTATCTGTGTGTTTTTTTAATTCTTTATCTATGACTGTTTTTCCCCCCATCGATCCCAAAAAATCTATTGCTCAAAACGAAGAAGAGATTCTGAAGTTTTGGAAAGACAACCAAATATTTGAAAAATCCATTGAGACTCGAAGTCCGAAGCGGGAATACGTTTTTTATGACGGGCCTCCGTTTGCCACTGGGATGCCGCACTATGGCCATTTTTTAGCATCCACCATCAAGGATGTGGTTCCTCGTTACTGGACGATGAAAGGCTACCGAGTGGAACGACGGTTTGGTTGGGATTGTCATGGGCTTCCGATCGAGAATATCGTCGAAAAAGAACTGGGATCCAAGTCCAAAAAAGACATTGAAGAGAAGATCGGAATTGAAAAATTCAATGAAACCTGCCGCTCAAAAGTGATGATGTACGTAGACGAATGGGAAAAAGTAGTCGAACGTCTCGGGCGATGGGTGGATTTCAAAAATGATTACAAAACAATGGATTTGGACTTCATGGAGAGCGTGATGTGGCTTTTTGCGGAGCTTCACAAAAAGAAATTGATTTATGAAGGACAACGGATTTCGCTCTACTGTCCGCGTTGTTCTACGCCACTCTCAAACTTCGAGATCGCGATGGATAACTCGTACAAAATCCGGCATGATCAGACCGCTACGGTGAAATTTCGATTATTATCCAGAAAAGCAGATGATGAGGTTGAATTGAGTGAGTTGAAAAATGATGAAGAATTAGAATCTTATCATGCACTTCGAAAACAAGAATTAGAGCGGCTGTATCCAGATATAAAATATGACCCAAATCATCCGGATGAAAAAAAGAAAAATCATTTTCCGCGAGGGCTTTTTTTCAAAGGAAAATTAATCGGTACAGTCCGAATAGATCTACTCAATGAAACAGATGTAGCTTTTCGTATGATCACCATTTCTGAAAAAGAAAGGGGATCAGGGTTTGGATCAAAACTACTGAAATTAGCTGAAGATTTTGCTCAATCAAAAGGCGGAAAAAATGTTGAAATTCATACAGAGAAGGATGAAAAAGTAAAAAATTTCTACCAAAAAAATGGATATGAAGAATCAGTAGGAAGTGAAGGCGAACCGGTATTCAAAAAAAATATTTCAGAATTAAAAAATGCAGATTCGACTTTTATCCTCGCCTGGACGACCACCCCTTGGACTTTGCCATCAAATTTTGCTCTCTGCGTGAATCCGGAGTTAAATTATGTGAAAGTGAAGCATGAAAATGAAATTTTAATTGTGACCGAGAATTTGGTGGAAAAATTCTTCGGGAAAAATGTGAAAGACGTATCAAATGATTCGCATGAAGTTAATCCAGGACATTATTTTATCACTTTTAATACCGAGGGAGGGGAGGCTATATTTGATACCGAAGAAAAAAGAAGAACTTGTGCAGAGGTTTTTCAGAAAATTGTTGAGACTGAAAATTACAGAGTGTTTGGTCTAGCCGTGATGCCAGATCACGTGCATTTAACGATAGAGGTGGAGGAATCAGGTCCGAGTTTGGAGAAGATGTTGCAGAAGCTAAAGGGGGTGTCATCAAGATTTTTAAGCCAACATGATATTTTTTACAATGATGGTACTAGTAATTTTGCATATGGTACTGCACCGTTAACCCAGCAGTTAACTGCTGGGTTAACTCCTTCAGAGGAGACAAAAACTCAGGTTTCAGAATATAATAAAATTTGGAGGCGTGGTTACGACAAAAAATTCATCTACGATGATACTGAGTACGAACGTATTCACGAATATATCCTTCAAAATCCAGAAAAGGAAGGTCTTTCTCCACAAAAATATGATTGGCTCACGAAAATTGATGATGGTTACGTGGCCCCGGAGGCGATAATAGTAGAAAAATTCCCTGGAAAAGATCTGGTCGGTCAGGAATACGAACCACTTTTTCCTTATTTTTCAGAAAAATCCAAAGAAGGACTCTTCCGAGTAGTGGGAGCGGATTTTGTTTCTGATGCTGATGGGACGGGGATCGTTCATTTGGCCCCCTTCGGAGAAGACGATTTCAATTACGCGACCAAAAATAAATTACCGATCCAGGACATGGATGCGGTGGATGATCACAGTATTTTTAAAAAGGAAATCATGCATTTCTCCGGCATGTCGGTGATCGATCCAGAAACCAACAAAAAGATAAACCAGTTTCTAGAGTCAGAAGGAACACTTTTCAAAAAAGAACAGCATTCTCACTCCTATCCCCATTGTTACCGATGTGAAACGCCACTCATTTACAAACCTCAACGAGCCTACTTCCTCGATGTACAACAGATCAAAGATAAAATGCTGGAAAACAACAAAGAAATAAATTGGGTGCCAGAGCATTTGAAAGAAGGACGATTTCAGCATGGATTGGAGGGGGCTCCAGATTGGAATTTGTCTCGAAACCGATACTGGGGATCCCCAATTCCGATCTGGAAATGTAATCAGTGTGAACACGAACAAACGGTAGGATCGATTACAGAACTGGAAAAATTATCTGGTGAAAAGGTGGAGGATCTCCACAAACATTTTGTCGATAAACTTACCTGGAAGTGTAAAAAATGTGCTGGTAAAATGCACCGGACTCCAGAAGTGTTGGATTGTTGGTTTGAATCAGGAGCGATGCCGTATGCACAAAAGCACTATCCTTTTGCAAATGCGGAAGGTGGAATGCAGAATGCAGAATTTGAATACAAAGAAGCAAAAACAAAAGAAATGATTGAAAGATGCATGGAACTTCGGAAAGAAATTTTTACTAATGAACAAGGGATTGATAATAAATTAGATTTTGATGGAGCTGATTTTGAAACAGGAACTAAGCATTTTTTTGCACAAAAAGATGGAAAAATTTGTGGAACTTTTCGAGCCCGAAAAGTTGAAAAAAACATTTGGAAAGTGGAAAGGATGGCAGTTTTAAAATCAGAAAGAGGGAAAAATATTGGGAAAAGTATAATTGAATTTTCAAAGAAAATAGCCATAAAAAATAGAATTAAAAAATACAAAACTCACGCACAAATTTCAGTTCAAAAATTTTGGGGAAAATGTGGATTTATTTCTGTTGGAGAAATTTTTCAAGAGGCAGGAATCGATCATATAAAAATGGAACTAGATATTCTCAATTCCGAATTCCCACTTCCGAATTCCGACTTCCAACCGGCTGATTTCATCGCTGAGTACATCGCACAGACGCGGGGGTGGTTTTATACTCTTCATGTGCTTTCGACCGCTCTAATGGATTCTCATTCGTTCAAAAACTGTATCTGCACGGGGACGATCCTGGCCGAGGATGGAACGAAAATGTCCAAATCTAAAAAGAATTTTCCAGATCCAACTTTGATCTTTGATAAATACGGTTCGGATGCGATGCGGTTTTATCTCATGGCTTCTTCGGTGATGAAGGGAGAGAACTTCAACTTTGCTGAAGCAGGGGTCGAAGAAGTACTCAAAACCGTAATTCTGCCAATCAGAAACGCCTACAATTTCTTCTCGACCTATGCCAATATCGATGGCTGGCAGCCGACGAAGTTTACTTTTGTCCGTCATGGAGAAGGAACGCAAAATGTGGAAGGGATTTATTCTGGATACACGGTGCAGACAGCTCATCATTTGACCGAAAAAGGAAAAAAAGAAGTGAAAGCAACGGCAAAAAATTTACCAGATTTTGATGTGCTTTTTGCCTCACCTTTTGAACGAACGAAAGAAACAGCAGCAATTTTGAAGGCAGAAAAAAACTTTTCTGGGGAAGCGATCTTTGATGATCGATTGGCAGAACCAGAGTTTGGAGAGCTAGATGGAAAACCACTTACTCCTCGAGCAGAGCGATACAAACTAGATAGTCCGGATAAACCAGAAGATTTTGTGCCACGAGTAGCCGATTTTTTCTCAGAAATGAGTAAAGCACATCAAGGAAAAAATATTTGTGTGGTGACACATGGAGATATTATTCGCAGTTTTCATTTAGTTACTTCTGGAGCCAAAATAAATGTTGATAATTTTATGATTTTCCCCAAGGCTGACACCGGAAGTCATTTTATTGCTTTTGCTTTTCCAGATCCAAAAAATGATCTCGACAAATGGATCTTGTCCGAGCTGCAGACCACAATCAAAACCTTTCGAGAATCGTTTGATAAATACGAATTGGAGACAGCCCTGAGGACAATCCCGAAGTTTGTCGATAATTTAAACAATTGGTATCTACGACGATCCCGAAGACGGTTTTGGGAGGGGGAATCGGGTAAAATTTCAGGAGATAAACAATCCGCGTATAAAACTCTTCATTTTGCACTTCTCAATTTATCAAAACTTTTGGCTCCGGTGTGTCCGTTTTTTGCAGACAAATTATTCCAGGATCTGGGAGGAGGAGAGTCAGTGCATTTGGAGAGTTTTCCATTTCCGATTGAGGACTGGGTGGATAAGCAGTCAGAATCTCAGGTGGAGGTCTCCCGAGAGATTGTGAAATTGGCCGCAGCGATCCGAGCGAGAAAGAAGATAAAATTACGACAACCTTTGGGAAAATTACGTTTTGCCCTAGCCGGCGACATTGGGAAATGTCGCCTTCCGTTGGAGGTGATTGCGGAGGAAGCTAATGTCAAAGAGGTCGAAATCCTCAAATCCCTGAAAGGCATCGCCCAAAAAATTGTAAAAGTAGATGCCCGGCAGGTCGGGAAGAAATTTGGAGGCAAGGTGCAAGAGCTCATCGTGGAAGGGAAAAAAGGAAATTTCAAAGAACTCAAAGACGGACAGATTGAGGTTGCTGGAGAGGTTCTTGAATCCGGCGAGTATGAGTTTGGATTTCTCTGTGAAGAAGGAGTGGAAGCCGAAGCCACTCAACGGACAGTCGTGCTTCTCGACACAGAAATCTCTGCAGAACTAGAAACCGAAGGATTTGCCCGAGAGATTATCCGGACGATCCAGGAGATGAGGAAAACCAAAGGATTTGAAGTATCCGATCGGATAACCGTCCAGTACGAGACAGATTCTGAGGTTCTGAAGTCTGCTTTTGATCAATTTGAAGCGATGATTGCTGATGAAACTCTGGCAGTAGAGATATCTCAGGGAACAGGAATTGGGGAAGAGGAAATAGAATTAGATGGTGAAAAAGTTAAGATTACACTTGGCAAAAAGTAAAAAATCATTATATAGCCATTTCTAAATAAATATGCATAATAGAGACATATTTAATAACCAAAACA